>NZ_QTNF01000039.1:0-51348 GCF_003603455.1 Bacteroides sp. AM37-9
CCGAGAGAACTTTGCCAAATAATTGTGGCAAAAATCAATACTATTTTTCTACTAAAACAATTCATAATCAAATTGATGTTATAATATTTTCTACTTCCATCTTCCTATTGCGATCCATCCGAATATCTCCCCAGCTTCAATTGTTGGACCTACCGAATAGACTTTGAAATAAGATATATTTTTCCCATTTATCATTTTTACTATCGAATTCATAACAGAAGAAATAGCAGTAGTTACTACAACATATGAGGTATTATAAAAACTAGTAGGAAAGTAAACTATTTGATTTACGCCATTTCCTCCAGTTCCCCACTGAATCAATAACCCATCCGGTAGCTTATAATATCCGTTCTGGGATAGGCTTTTTGTTGTTACATTGGAAAAATCTTTCAATGCGGCGTTCGTCCCGAGAGAACTTTGCCAAATAATTACGGCAAAAATCAGTACTATATTTCTACTAAAATTAATAGTCCTTATTTTCATGTTACAATAATTTATTTCCATCTGCCAATTGCTACCCAATCAAAATTACGAATAGAACTACCAATAGTTATTGTAGTTGTAGCATTTACATATTTTCTCATTACAGACACGAAAGTAACTGTTTTATTATAAGGTAAAGCAGTATATAATGCTTGATCGCTAGATACTGTTTCCATTGTTGTTATAAAACGATAGGTCGTATCATAAAATGAAAGAGGAAAATATATAGTTGCACTTCCCGCTGATGAATTAGTTAAATATCCCCATTGAACCAGTAGTCCATCTTCGTATTTACGATAGCCATTTTGTCCAAGATTTTGCGCACTAATTTGCGCAGATTTTGTTCCGAGAGAACTTAGGTGAATTAAACTACATTTTGAGTGATTTCTTTTAAATATTTTTCATTTGGATTTATTTCGTGACAATGCAGTTGATGTTGTGTGTAATATATTATTTTATCAATGATTCGTCTATCATTTCCTTACTTTTATGCCTATTATTCAATACATTTCTATTTGACATTTATATTTTAGGATATAATTCTAAGGACATGGTAACTTTATATAATGATGATAAGGAAATAAAAATCGAAGTAAAGGATGAAAGCTACTCTTATGAAGCTATCATGGAGGAGTGCTCATTAACTTTATATTTCGATTATCCCGGATATCTTGAAATTCCGGTTGGTTCCTGGTGTGACTTCTACGGGAAGCGTTATTCTTTGAAGAGGGATAGCAATTTCAAGAAGAACGGTGAACGTAACTTCGAATATACTCTGATTCTGGAAACTGGGGAGGCTGATGCTATGCTGTGGAAAGTACGTCATACCGTTGACAGAAGTATTAAATTCTCATATACAGCCAAGCCACATGAACACCTACGTCTACTCGTTGAAAACCTGAACCGTCGGAGTACCGGTTGGAAAGTCGGTGATTGCATTGAAGGAACGGAAAAAGTAATCAACTACAATCACACCTATATTCTTGATGCTTTCAATCAACTTGCAGAACTATATGAAACAGAATGGCAGATCATTGAAGAAACGGTTGAAGGAAAACAAATTAAGACTATCCATCTGCGTAAAGTTGAGTATAACAAGGAGAACCCTTTGAAACTGTCGTATGGTAAAGGACACGGTTTTAAGGTCGGTGTTGGTCGCGAATCCGGGGAGATACCACCCGAAATAATTTTGGTAGAAACTACAGATCGCAATATTGATTATTCTACATACGGATCTAAGTACCTGTTACTTCCAAAGAATAAGACTATCCGATTTGATGGAATCAAATTTGAGAATGAAGAGGGCTTCGATTCTACTAAGGCGCGTATCTATAAGACCGATGCGGATGGAACTTGTGTCATGCGTGCCGATAAAGAACTTACAACAGCAAAGGAAGATAGTCTGGACTGTACAGCTATTTATCCTTCCCGTGTCGGTACTGTCAGTGCTGTTATTGAAGTGAACAAGAAGAATAACTTCTTTGACTTTGTAGATAAAGACATCCCGGAAGAGTTGAATTTCGAAGATTGTCTCATAGCTGGAGAAAGTATGACTGTCATTTTCCAAACCGGCATGCTTACAGGCAAGGAGTTCGAAGTAAAGTATATCCATGAAGCGAAAGACAAGAAAGAGGCACGTCGATTTGAAATTGTTCCGCAAGAAATCGATGGGATAACAATGCCGGAACCGGAAGTCTGGCGCCCGAAGGTTGGTGATACATACGCAGTGTTCGGAATGCAATTGCCGAAGGCTTATATCTGTAATGACAGCACACAAACAGGTGCGAGCTGGGAAGCTTTCAAGGAAGCAGCAAAATACTTGTATGAACATGAAGATAAAGCATTCATATTTACCGGGACATTGGACGGCATTTGGGCTAAAAAACGCTGGTTGGAGATAGGCGGTAAAATAGTACTCGGAGGGTATGTTGATTTCTATGATACGCAATTTCATCCGGAAGGTTCTCTTATTCGCATGATCGGAATCAAGCGCTATATTAATAATCCATATTCTCCGGAAATAGAGTTGTCAAACGAACCTGTCAGTATATCTGTTTCAAGTGATCTGAATAAGATTGAGACGAACAAAGTAGAGGTAGATATCAAGCATAAGGACGCCCTGCAGTTTACTAAGCGTCGGTTCCGGGATGCAAAGGAAACGATGTCCATGCTTGAAGATGCACTGCTGAACTTCTCCGGCTCTGTCAATCCAATAACCGTTTCAACCATGCAACTGCTTGTAGGTGATGAAAGCCTGCAATTTCGTTTTGTCAATTCAAAAACGAATCCAGTTCAGGTATCTCACAATATTACTTATAATGCCAGCACAAGAATACTGAACGCTCCGGCAGGAATCCTTCAGCATTTAACACTCGGCATTAGTTCTCTTTCTTCTTCACATAAGGCAGACGAATATAAGTACTGGGATATGGCTGAATACAATTCTCCGGCACTAATTGACCCGGAAAAGAAATATTATCTATATGCTAAAGTTGGCAAGGAGAATCAAGCCGGAACATTCCTCTTGAGTGAAACAGCTATTAAAATGGAACAGATAACTGGATATTATCATTTACTCACCGGAGTGCTTAACAGCGAGTATGAAGGTAGTAGAAGTTTTGTTCAGCTATACGGATTTACTGAAATTCTGCCGGGCCGCGTAACAACAGAAAGAATCCTTTCGCCAGACGGTGATACATATTTCGATCTGGTAAAAAGTGAGATAGGCGGTAACATTCAAATAAAAGCAGGTTCTTCCGGATTGGAAAATCTGTCTGAATGGGAAGCTGCTCATCAGGAAATAAAGGATGCAGCTAAAGCGGCCAAAGATGCTGCCGATTCAGTGGAAGGACTTCATAACTATGTAGATGGAGCCTTCGCTGACGGTCTTATAGACGAAGCAGAGGCAAAAGCTATTGAAAAGTATATCAATACGATCAACAACACTAAACAATCTATCGAAGCAACTTATAATAAACTCTACACGAATATTTATTTATCCGGCTCTGCAAAGGTTGGTTTGCTCAATGCTAAGGTTACATTGATGGGAAGTATTGAGAACCTTATAAATGCTATCAATACAGCCATCGCTGACGGACAGACCACTGTAGAGGAAAAAAGAGATGTAGATAATAAGTTTACTCTGTTTAATTCAGCCTTAGCAACTTTCAATACAGCTGTTGAAGAAGCAAATAAGGCAATACAGGATAAACTAAAGGAATATTCTGACGAGGCACTGCAACAAGCAATACAAGCTTTAGAGGATGCAGCGAACGCTGCTAAAGCTGCGCAGGACGCTGCCGATTCAGTCGATGGCTTACATGATTATGTGGATGGCGCATTTGCGGACGGTATCATTGACGGGGCGGAAGCGAAAGCGATAGAGAAGTATTTGAATACAGTCAAAAATACGAAATCTGCCGTTGAAGCGACATATAGCAAACTATATGTAAACACCTATTTGGAAGGTTCTGCAAAAACAGCCTTATTTAATGCCAAGGTTTCCTTATTTGGTGCTATTGATAATCTTATTGCTGCAATAAATACGGCTATTGCAGATGGACAAACGACTATTGAGGAAAAAAAGAATGTAGATGATAAGTTTACTCTATTCAACTCTGCTTTAGCTAGTTTTAATACAGCTGTTGAAGAAGCAAACAAAGCTATTCACGACAAACTGAAAAGCTATTCCGATGAGTGTACAGCCGATTTGAAAGTACTCAATACTCAAATCTCCGCACAAGTAACTCGAGTTGACAGCCTGACGCAGCGGATAGATACTGCAGGTTGGATAACGACTTCCGACGGTAATAAGATATATGCTTCTAAAGAACTGGAAAACGGCAATACGCTTATATCTTATATTAACCAGGCAGCAGGTGAAACGACGATTCATTCATCTAAAATTAATTTGGAAGGTGCTGTTACAATCACCGCACTGCATAGTGATCTGCAGATAATGATTAACTCCAAGATTGATCGAGACGGATTGGGTAAATTAGCATTTGAGGATGCAGTCGAATATGCAAAACTTGGTACTACCATTGTTGTAGGTGGGTATTTGAATACTGACTATATCCGTGTGAAACGTATTGATGCGGACGGCGCAAAGGTTGGAGGATTCACTATTGATAACGGTCGGTTAGTCTGGAAAGCGGGTGATTATTTCGGGGATATTTCCCGCAGTCTGAAATTGGGATATAGTACCACCTCGAAAGAAGGTGTAGTGCATGTTACTTTCAATCCAGCCACGGATGGTAATTTCGGTATTTCCGCTATTGGGGCTGGTTTTGGAGGAGGTGCTGCTATTTATGGTTCTATCAATCTTAAGACTCCTAAATATCCCGATAATTACATTTATGCGGGTTTCTTCGATGGCAACGTAAGGGTACTAGGAGATGTAACGGCAAATGGATTCTTTCCGAGTGATGGCAATGGGAGTTATTGGTCTGTTATTTCAGATAGCACAATTACACTTTTAGATCCTTCTACACGAGGAAAGACTTTGCATATAGTAAAAGGGTTAATCGTTGAAATAAAATAAAAATTATGAAAGTAAATCTAAACAGAAACTTACTCGACTTTAGAGGTCGGGAGTTTGTCGAATTGGTGAATGGTAAGGAAAGTAAGAAATCTCTTCGTGATTTGGTGGCAGAGGCATTATTTGCAGCAGGCTCTAATCCACAGAAGAATATGGAAACTTCCAAGAAATTACGAGCATATAAAATGCTACAACAGATTATTAACAATCGTGGAGTACTTGATATTGAAACGGAAGATGCTGCTCTATTAAAAGAAATTTGTGGAGAGTATCTTACTGCAGGTACGTACGGACAAATTTATGATTTAATAGAAGGAGGAAACAAGGAATGAACATCACAGCAACTAACAGTACTGCAACAACTAAGGTTACAGACACTATCAGAGTTAAATACAGAATGTCAACCCGTGGTACCGAAGCGGTGAAAGATATTACTGCCGAGATTGTCAAAGATGAAACGACTGTCGGCTTCTTCAATATTTCTCGAAATGGAGTAACTGGATTCTCGCTACATGAGGATCATGGGCTAACCTCTGGCGAAGTGAAACAAGTATTTCAGACAGCTATTGATGATTGTAGCGAGGTATTAAAATAAAGTATTAATATTTTAGATAAAAATGATATGGATTATTTCAAAAACTTACTTATTGGATTGGTTACCGGCATAGCTGCTTATCTCAATCCTATTTCTGGGGAGATCAAAAGTCTTATTGCTGTATTTGCCCTCAATTTCATTTGCGGGTTACTTACTGCACTCCTTATCAATCATGAGAGTTTTTCTTTTAAAAAGGCTTGGAGGTGTATCGTAGAAGCAACTATTTTCTTTACCTTGGTTAGCTGTATCTACTTTATTGGTGAACACAAAGGAAATCCGGAAGGTGCGCTACAATGTGTTTCATTTATTACGTATAGCGTTTTCTATTTCTACGGGGTGAACATTCTAAGGAATATCAAAGAAATTCTACCCAACTCTAGCAATGGTTACAAGGTAGTAGCTTTCCTGCATTATGTATTAAGCGTTGAGTTTATAAAGAACATCCCCTATTTAACGAACTACTTACAAAAAGGAGACGCAAAATGAAAACTATTGATGCAATTATCATCCATTGTTCGGCCACGCGTGCCGGACAAGATTTACGAGCCAAAGATATTGACCGGATGCACCGGGCTCGGGGATTCAATCAAATCGGTTATAACTTCATTATTGACCTTGACGGAATGGTTGAGAATGGGCGACCGTTAAGCATTGACGGAGCGCATTGTAATACCAAAGGATTTTCAAAGTCTTCGTATAATAAGCATAGTGTTGGCATCTGTTATATCGGAGGCTTGGACGCATCTGGAAAACCTGCAGATACACGTACTCCAGCTCAAAGGACAGCACTACGCGAATTGGTCGCGAAGCTCTGTAAGGAATACCCTATAATTGAAGTACTCGGACACCGTGATACTTCTCCGGATCTGGACGGCAGCGGAGAGGTAGAGCCCAAAGAATATATTAAGGCGTGCCCCTGCTTCGATGTCAGGAGTGAATTTTCTAATTTTCTTCGTAATACAGTGATCCGACCATGAAAGCGCTAATCTATATAACCATATTCCTGATGTCGGGAACATGGTTTACTTCCTGCAAGGCTTCCCGGAACATGGAGACAGAGAAACAGATTGACTATTCAGGGGATTTCTTGTATCTGCAGAACTTAATAGAATCACTACGGCTGGATGTAAGTAAGCAAACGAAGATTACTACTGACAAGTTGAGTGATCTGAAAATTGAGAATAAAACAGTTTACTTATCGCTTCCGGATTCAACCGGAAAACAATACCCGGTCAAAGAAAGTACTACCACCGCTTCCAAACAGGAGCAAGAACGGACCGAAGTCTATGAAACATTATCTATTACTTTGCAGCAATTTTCTAATCGATTGGATACGATAAGTAACAAAATGAATGCCTTAATGAATCAGAAAGAAAAAGTCATCGAATTATCTTGGTGGGACTTGCATAAAGATAAGGTTTACGTAGGTATCATAGTTTTAATAATAATTGTGTTGATAGTACATAAGGTAAGGAATAAGTAGTACCTTTGTCGTGGAATCCCATAATTCCAAATCCGCGACGGCGGAATTTTGCCCTGACTGAATAGTCGGGGCTTTTTTATTTGAATAACTTTCTCTACTTTTGCCTAAAATAAAAACGATATGGCAGAAGAAAATAAATACGACCACGATTCCGTGCAGGAGTTGCTAGCATGGGCGAAAGAAACGCTTAGTAATAAATCATATCCTGATGGCAAATTTCAAATCAATAAAGCAACTACAGTACTAGACTGTGCTTCTTTTCTGTCATCAATGATACAAATGATATCAAGGAACTGGGAGAATCCTACATTCTATCCTACTATCGACCAGCTGCGGGAATTTAGGATGAAAATAACAGAGATGCATTAATTAATGCAATATATTTATAATACAACAAGATATGGGAGAAAGACAAACCTTATTAAAATCAATTACAGAGGATATATACAGTGGTTCATTGATAAAATCTCCAAAGTTATCAATCTTTGAGATTGAATATTCTGGGCTAATAAATGAGGTGGAAAGAGTTTATTCAGCATTAGGAGGAACTTCTGAACAAATCCCCATAAACTATGGTCCCTGGGATATTTCATTGAAAGATTTTTGTATTGAGCTTGACGAAGAAAGACATTTCAATCGATACCGACTTGAGACATTGGCTTCTTCTATCTACAATGATTTCCCTTTTTTTTCAGTTTCTAATTATAAAACATATTGTTTAACAAAGGAAGAACAATGTTTAAGAGCTGCAAGTTGGGGAAATAATTGGAAGACAAACTCTTCTGATAAAAATTTTGTTATTAGTGGAGATTATGGTGATTTATCAGAAAATGGCAGTTCTAGATGGAGGCAAAGGGCTTTTTATGATTTCATAAAAGATTTGAATTCAGTTATAAGAAAAGTTCCAATATTACGTATTTCTATATATGATACTTATAATGGTAATACAGTGAATGAAATGCTAATTAAAAAGGACGTTCGTAATTTGAGAGCGTTCTTGAAAGATTTAAAGATATAGGTGAGGTAGCTTATTCGGCTACCTTTTATGCTCTTTGTAAAATGGTTGGGTCAGTTGAAATCTTCTTAATAAAATCGCTCTCTATTATATAAGCGTCCATTTTATTAGTATCAAACGGTTTAAGTAAAGAAGTAACATCCGCTTTCTGTAAGTCAGAATCCAGCCATTTTTCTTCGTCCTCTTTAGATAGGATAGCCGGCATCCGATGTTTTGAATTATGGATATAATCAGTCAAAGGGTTGGTATCAGTGGTGATAATAGAGAATGTATCATATTCTTCTCCTGTCTCTTTGTCTAGCCAACGATCGTAAATACCTGCCATCGAGAAGATAGGTTCATCTTTCAGATGTATGTAATAGGGAATCTTCTTTGCTCCCTCATGCCTCCATTCAAAATACCCGGTTGACGGCACAATACATCGCTTCTTCATAATTGGTTCCCGGAAAGAAGGCTTCTCAAAAATAGTATCCGAACGTGCATTGAGAGTCATTTTTCGGATTTCCTGCGCATCTTCTTCGGTTCTTACCCAGAATGGTATTAATCCCCAGTTGAACACTTGTATCTCATCCGCGGTTGTGATAATAGGATATTTCGGAAAGTTGAATGCATTCACGTGATACTGCTCGTTTAGCATATCTTGGTATATTTCAACAATATCCGATTTACGACCGTATCGGGCGACAAGTTTTATTGCTTTCGCTGACATGGAATTATGGAAACACATACTATCTACAATTAATGTCTATAATCTGATTAATATCAGTAGTATAACACCCAGAGAGTTGTTCTTGTTTAAGTTTCCAGTCTCTCCCTGTTCCTTGAATAGCCAATTTAACGAGTTGGTTATATTCTCCGTTAATCTTGTCTATTGCCTGTTGAAGTCTTTCCCGCTTTTCACGATCCACTGAATCAAAAAGTCCAAGCTGGGCACCTTCAGTTATTTCGGTGATGATAACCCCGGCTTTCTTATACTGATACCCATTCATGAATATTGTTTTTAGTCCAATCAGCGCATAATGTACTATTTCTTGCATGTCGTTTGTTGGTACCGGAAGATGTAAAACGGTATTTTTCCAATATTGAGGAAGATCTTCCCGAAAGTTATTCGTGTGGATAAACACCATCAGGGATATTGCATAAGATTTTTGTTTCCGGAGTTTTCTTGCACAAGTGGAAGCATGAGTGGCAATAGCTTCAGCCATTGTGTCTATATCAGTGAGCATCTTGCCAAATGAGCGAGAAGTACAAATTTGCTTTTTGGCCGGTGGAGCTGATTCCATATCAATACATGAGATACCACGAAGTTCTTTCCACGTACGTTCACCTACTACCGTCATATTCTTGCGTACCCATGCACCGGAAAGCTGCGTAAAGTCGTATGCTGTTTTCACTCCTTGCTTTTCGAGCTTTGCTGCTTGTCTACGTCCGATTCCCCACACATCACCGATATTCGTCAGTTGTAGGGCCTTGATTCGTTTCTCCTCTGTATCAATGATACAAAGACGGTTGTAAGCTGGATACTTCTTTGCAAACTTATTTGCTACCTTTGCAAGCGTCTTTGTATGTGCAATACCTAAACTAACAGGAATACCGGTACCACGTGTTACCTGGTTTACTATTCTTGTTCCAAGCGATTGAATATCCTGAATGCCATCAAGGTTGATAAATGCTTCGTCAATAGAATAAACTTCCAGTTCGGGTGCTAATCCTGCCAAAATAGACATTACGCGACCGGACATATCTCCATACAGCGTATAATTGCTGCTGAATACAGCAACTCCGTGACTACTCACCAAATCCTTAATCTGATAAGCAGGTACTCCCATCTTTATACCTAGTTCCTTGGCTTCATTGGATCGTGCAATAACACACCCGTCATTGTTTGACAATACAACGACAGGTTTCCCGTTAAGTGCTGGATTGAATACCCGTTCACAGGAAGCGTAGAAATTATTGCAGTCCATCAATCCGAACATTATCTTTTCCTCCGGTTCTTTTTAATTGTATAGGTTACTATCCCCCACACCATAAATTCATTATCTTTTGTTACCTTTATAGGTGGATAATTGCTGTTGGATGGGACTAACCAGGCTGCATCAGGTTCTAGCCTTACACGCTTTACAGTAAATTCTCCATCAATGAAACATACTGCCAAATCATCATTCAGCAATTCAAGTGACTTGTCAATTACAAGTATATCACCTTCTTCTATTCCCTCATCCTTCATTGAGTCTCCGACTACACGTCCGTAAAATGTGCTTGACGGATGGCGAATAAGTTCCTTATTCAAATCAATCGCTTGTTCTAAATAATCCTGCGCAGGAGAAGGGAATCCGGCCTTTATACCTTCATCAGCGTATTGCAAAGGAAGATTGCTTGATATATCTATCTTATGTATTTCTATTTGCTTCTTCATAACTCTACTTCTTTTCATTAAAAACAAAAGAAGTCAAGGTTTGCTCATGGAAAATACTCGTTTTTAATTATAAATAGTTTTTTCCCAGTCATCTAATACTATTACATCCCACCGAGGAAGATCCGGCTTAATATAGCTAACAGACCTGCCATACACGGAGAAACTTTTTCCAATAAACTCATCGATAGCTTCATCTTCCCCTTTTTGAAAACAAATATTCATAAAGACATGCATTTCATCCCAATTGGCTGGTCCGATGAATAGAGATTCAATAAACCGACCTTTAACGGGAACACCGACAACCTGGTCTTTTATCCGGTCAACTAATGAAACAGCTTCTTCAAATGTCATTCTTGTAATTTTAGAGCAAAGATATATAAAACAAGTGCAGAATTTGCTTAATCACATAAAAGCTATTTCAAACTAGAGAATTTTAGTATCTCAAAATGTAATTCCCGTATCATATATTTCAGTTCCATTAAGAAAGATATTTTCGTAGTTCTTCGATTGCCTGTAATGCACTTCGGACTATAACGTATTTATTTCGGCAACTTTCAGCCTGTTTTTGAAACTCTTTTTGATATTCTGATTGTTTCCCCACCTTCGTTTTAAACTCTATACAGAGAGAAGCAAAACCCTTTTTGGGAATAAGTACGATCACATCAGAAACACCAGGCTTTACTCCTTGACGTTTCAGGTTAGCAGCTTCACGTATATGACGGCTTCCACCGTTCGGAACGGCAAATATAAGTTTGTCAGGTATATTAGGGAAATATAGAGGAATAAGTTTAAAGAACTCTGTTTGTATTCGAGCTTCCTCGTTATTATGTACTTCTTTAGAGCGCGTAGGATTACGCTGATCTGCATAACAATTATAACACATAAAGTCGGTACCGGTTTTAATAACCGATACCGTTTCTTTTCCGCATAAAATGCACTTTTCTTTAGTCATTTTCGCAATAAGGTGTCTTAGATTCGATTCCATATTTTTGCAGTAACTGTTTACTAACATATATAACCTGTCTACAGGTTTTTTCAGAGAACATTCCGATATGTGTATATTCTTCTGGAAGTTCTAATACAGACGAGAGCCATGTATAAGCTTCTGTTCGCTTCATTAACTTGAATCGCCATATCTTATCGAAATATTCGTGTGCTTCATGTTTGAGCACTCGGAGCTGTTTGTTGGCTAATCTGCCTAAAGCCTGATCGGTTCCTTTATGTACACCAACATAAGCATTGCAGGTACGGCAGATATAAATCATACCGTAAGATTTGCCATATACAATGGAACTATCCATAAATTCTGTATCTTTTCCACAATACGGACAAATTTTGCCTTGTATAATAAGTTTCTGTCTATTGGTGAGTTTGTTCATTTCTGAAGCGGTTATGATTATTTCCTTTTATTCATTTTCTTCCGCTTCCGGTCTTTTTTGATTTGATTCGCAGTACGTCCACCTTTCGAAGAGGAATTTTTCCAAGAAGGTGGGACGGTTTTCCAAGGAGTAGACTTTTCTTCATCTACCATTTTCAGTTCCCTATGGGGAATATCATAAGGTCTGTTTTCGTATCTATATGTATTCATATCTATATTTGATTTACGCTAATTGATTCGTATATACTTACCTGCAATATCGCAAGTTCTTAATATCTCGGCATTATCTTCACCGAAAGCGATTAGGATACTACCGCAACCGGGAGAATCCCCACGGGTTCCATCCGGTCGAAAGAAGCGAATTCGATTTCGTAGAAACTTCATTGCCGTTGCTTTCTCAAATATGACATCCTGGAACATCTTACTATCACAGCGGTTGAACAACAGCGCAATGCCATTGCCATGTTGTGCCAGTTTACGGACAAATTGTTCAATAAGTGGACGGGAGTAAGGTGGATTTAGCCAAACACGACCTGCCCATTCTTTAGTTAATCCGTCATGTTTTTTGTTGTACATGGTTTCTGCCGTTTGCCAAAGCGGTTTAACCGGAGCGCATGGATCTAAATCGAACTTTCCCAATGCGTCTATAATTTCCTTTGGCGTGTACCATTCATCGGTGGTATTAACCGACTTCTCAAAAGATGTATTCATTTCTCTTTTGTTTTACGTTAATTACTCCCTATTCTCCTTGCATTTCTTGCAGAGATAAAGCCCTGCATCTTCATCTCTACCCTCTGATTTCCACATATCAGACATACAATTATCACAATATGTAGCCTCGCTTTCGTCTTCACATGCTCCACAAAAGTTCTTTCCCTCAATCTCGTAATAACAACCTTCGGAATAACTATCATACAATCTCTTACACACGTCACACATTTCTATCGAATCTGGTAGTATGGGGAAGTGTTCTTGTAGATACCAAATAACAGTACTTGATTGCTCTGGAGTAAGTTTAACTTTATACTCATCACCTAAAGAAATTCCTTCTGGAATATCACCCTGCAAAAAGGAATGAAACTCTTGAATCCATTCTAAATCGCTCCAATCACGATTAGAATTATTCTTTTGAAGTTTAATCTCATTCTTATTCATTTCTAAATTGTTATTAATCTTTCTTACTGTGATACTCAGGGGTAAATATCAATGCCAATAATACCCATACACTTTTTGTCACCCACAAGGAAAATCCTATTAGAGAGAAAAAAGCAACATAAATCAATGCGATACCTATATCTTTCATTACTATCTTGGCTTGAATTATAGTAGCCCGAAGGCTACTAGATTAAACATCTCCCCACAGTGTCTTTGCGAGTTCGTATTTCTTTTGTAATTCATTTACTTCTTTCTTTGCATAAGTAAGAGCATAAGAATGACTACGCGGGCACTTTCCCGATTTAACGGCTTCGTGATATTTTTGAGCAACTTCAAGTTTATGCTCGTAGAAATCAATACTCTCCGGCATGGATAAATTGATTGTATTTGCACGTTGTTCCCAATATTTAGCTATCCTTTCGTGCTCGGCTGCTTTTTCGTCAAACTGAACACTTTTACCCATATTGTTCCATGCATCATCTATCGCTTTTCTGTGTCGCTTCTCGCTATGATGTCCCACTTTGATAGGTTCACCTAGAGAAAGAAAATCCTTATCTTTATTGGACTTGTTGTAATATTCACTACTTTTCTGTACAGCAGATATAGCCCATTCATGACGACGTTCAGCCCTTTGTTTAGCCCACTCTTGCACATTAAAGCCATCAGCCCGTACGATTGAGTAATAATAGAATCCATCACGTTCGTAAATGAGGTTGAAAACAATACATTCATTTTCTTTTCCATACTTGGTTGTAACCTCGATTACTTCTCCTTTTTCATGTTTTTCACTACATTTTGCAAGAAAAACATTTGGTACATATTTACTATACGTATTCATAGTGCCTATAATTATTGATTAAAAACTTCTTTGTGTACTTGGTTAATTGTTCCATTGATTATTAATGATCCTTTGGTAACACGAATCTTGTTACCTTTCTCTTGAACTTGGTAGCCCGCTTTTTTTAGCCGATCTATTTTCTGTTGTGGCTCCATTTTAAAACCCCTCATCATCATAATCTGTATCAAATATTCGTGCAACCATATCGACGATATTTTCCTCAATGTCTTCCGTAGATCCGGTTACTGCATTAGCGATATTTTTCTTCTCTTGAATTATGCGATAAACTTTTTCATCAATAGTTCGCCGACCAAGAAAGTAGTAACAGGTAACAGAGTCCTTTTGCCCGATACGGTGTGCCCGGTCTTCGCACTGACAACAATCGGCGTATGTCCAAGGGAACTCAACAAAAGCGACATTACTTGATGCAGTAAGCGTTAAGCCAACTCCAGCCGCTTTAATAGAGCAAATAATAATATCTGTCTTAGGATTATTCTGGAAGGCATCAACAGCTCTTTGCTTTACATCTTGGGAATCTCTTCCGGTAACTGACACAGCAGTGGGAAAGTAACGTTTCAGTTGGTCTACAACCTCATGAAGAGAACAAAAGAGGATTATTTTCTTTCCATTCTCCCGGAAGTCTTTCACAAATTCAATAACATCGCGTACTTTTCCACGTGCGGAGATCTGCCGAAGAATATTGATACGTACCATGACTTCACCACGCAAAGCCTTTTCAATCTTTTCATCGTCGGCATCCTTATATTTCTGTAGATACATAATAAGGTCACGTTCGGCATCTACGTACTCCTTACGATTAGTAATTTCACATGTGTTTACTTGACGTATTTTATCCGGAAGATCTGTAAGAACTAGTGACTTTTCACGTCGAAACATACAGTATTTCCATAGGTTGAAATTTAATTCTTTCAAATTTGACGCTTCTCTTTGACCTGAACAGTATCGGTTAACAAAAGGCTTATAACCTCCAAAATCTTCCATACGATTCAATATTGCTAGCTGTGGAATCAGGTCTTTTGGCCTGTTGACAACTGGGGTTCCAGTCAATTCGATAATCCATTCTTTGCCGGTGCATATCCCTTTACAGAATTTAGCCTGCTGGGTAGATGCAGATTTACAACGATGACTCTCATCAATGATAACTGATTTGAATAAGTTGATTGAGTTTCTAAATTCTACATCTCGTAGCGTCCAGCCTTCGGACTTCTTTATACGTTGTACAAAGTACTTTTTTAAAGACTCATAATTGACTATAAATACCTGATGCATTCCTGTTTGAAAGAAAAAAGTCCAAGTATCACGTACTTTATCAGTTAAGATCATTGCTTTTTTGTCCGTAAACTTCTCCCATTCACGCATCCAGTTTATTTTTAATGAAGAAGGACAAATAACAAGACAAGGAAAAGCACCAGCGATATTAATTGTTGCAATACTCTGCAATGTCTTACCGAGTCCCGGTTCATCACAGTTCATAAACCGTTTTAATTCTAATCCTCGAGCAATGCCTTTAAGTTGATAAGGATAAGGTTGAATTTTAAGATTATGAGGAATGACCAGCTCCGGAAGTTCCGGAATATCGTAAACAGCTTCTTCTTCCCTTTTTTCATTGCCACTAAGCCAGTTTATATTCTCAAATTGCTGTATTTGATAAATCATCCTTTCAAGATCAACTCTACTCCTAGTCGGAATAATCCAAACTTTTCGGGTACCGTCAAAACGTCTTCCAGGAATCTGCCTGATCCGATCTACGATAGAAGGTTTATACTTGAAAGATAATTCAAAATTATCTCCTTTTAATTCGATATTCATGATTTAGAGTATTTTGTAGGGGGAATTATCCCCCTATAGTGATTGGTGTTATGCAGTTGCATCTAAAGGAGCTGGAGCTTCTATTTGCTTCTTTCGCCCTCTTTTTTTAGGTTTATCTTCAATTATAACGGCTTCTTCCGGTTCGTCTGTATCAAAATCAAGACGTTCCTGTCTGACTCCCCATTTCTCTTCAAACAGATAACTCTCAACTTCTGCGTCACAAGCTGCCGCATCAATGCTCAATTCTTCATAGTAAGGATAGTCTGCATCAAGGAGAGGAACGAAGATTTTCAGATCAACAACTTTGCCGGACTGAAGTAATTTAGCCCCCATAATAGTAATTCCAGACACACCATCGACGCTATCGTTTGCATAGCCGGTTATGATGTAATTTTCAAGAATCTCTGAATAACCAGGAGACGTAAAACTATCCTTATTAATATTGGCAGCTTCCGGCTGTTCGCATAATACGACAAGATGTAATTTAAGACGATTAAATGTCTCTCTTAAGTCACTATGAATGATCTGATCGCAGTTCTTGCTAATTACATTCGTGTAGTTTGCTTCCGAAAAACGTTCATTGTACACTACATTCAAGCGGTCCTTTTTAATAATCGCTTTCTTGATTTCATTTTTTGCTTGTTCCATAATCTTCTTTAGTTGATAAAGTGATAATACTAAACGTTGATACAACTCCCATTACGGCAGCCGTAGTTATTTCTCTAGTTGTAGCATCTTCTCTTTGAGAGAAAGATAATGCCGTAAACAGGCCGATAACGGATATTCCGATTGTGACTCTTCTTAGATTTTTCATGATAATTACTTTTTGTTGTTAAACATTCCGGACATTTGCATTTCTGCCTTAGCTTTACTTATTACAGTTACACACCACGATAATTGATGTGTTGCCGTCCGATTGCAACGTTCGCACCAATCAACTAAGTATCTCTCTTCCCGACATAAAGAATTGACTAGAGCATTTATCGCTGTCGCTGTTGCTTTCGCACTTTTTGCCGTGTCTACAAGCGTCTGCATGACCTCGGATTTCATTGCCTCATTGAGCCAATATTTTGAATCTGCGAGCAATTTTCCGGAGCGGGCAACATATACAGCTAAATCATTACCGCGTTGTACAGCTTCTGCTACATCTTCGCTCATAGTTATATTAAGGAATGAATCTATATTGGTTAATTCGGCCAATATTTGTTCTTTTGATGTAATAAGTAAATTCATATTGTTTTATGGTAAAATATAATCAGACCATTAATTGCCACCACTTAAAAGCAAGGTCCTCGTATTTCTCTTTTCCTCTGATGTATGAAGGGTGTTTCCGGTCGGTGATAAAATGCTTGAAGATTCTACAATTCTTCTTGCTGATAGCATAAATAAAATCTTGTTTGCTACCGGCTATATCCATATACCATGCCCGGGAGCGGTCCCAGTCAAAGAAATCTATCGCTTCATCGAATTGTGCCTGAGATTCTGCGAAGGTCGTTTTTAAATCCCCCCCAAAGTTGAAAGAAGACAACCACCAGTCCCATTTACACCGTGTATCGAGATGATAAACGAAGTCCCCATAAAAGAACTCTTGTTGTTTGTTAACCATAAACTTTTGTGTATCGGACTGTGCCAAAACGACAGCAAGAAATTGATCCTTTTCTGCTTCCTTCCGGAGAGCCTTACGCATTTCAAGCCCTAGTTCAAATTCGTCTTTCGTATACACATAATCGTCTACCATTAACTTATCATATCTTACACGCTCGTTTTCTGTAATAAGAGCATCTACAAGAGTTCCAAACTTGAATGCCTTCTCTTTATCCCCGTATTGAGCACGGGGATAAAGATAGTTCTTAAGCTCTGTCAGATCTGAATTGCTGACCTCCGGACGAGAGTAATATGAATCAGGATTTGACATGGCTATTTGGCTTTTACATCTGCTTCATATCGGATGTATTTTGATTCGATATGCTTTTGATCTTTACCGTTCGCCTGCTTCTCGCAATAAGTAATCATCTTTTTAAAGATTTTCTCCAGTTCTTCAACAGGCAACGTTTGACCTTCGTTTATCCACCACATCTGGAATATTTCTAAATATCCCTGCTGATGAAGTACAACAATCTTTTCTTTCACCTTGGCGTTAGTCGGTGGAGGAGCAATAGAAGCGGCAGCTTCCATAAAAAGACTACCAATAGAGCTTTGTTGTGCCTTCAGTGCAGCCTCTTGTTTTGCTGCTTCTTCCTCCTTTTTCAACTCTTCCATTCTTTTGGCTGCAGCTTCTTTTTCACGTTGTTTACGCAATTCTTCCGCTTTGGCAGCTTCCTCTGCATTAGCGAGACGAAGTTGTTCCAGTTCTGCAAGTTCCTTGCGTTTAGAGGGAACACGGTCGGTAAGGTCTTGCTTAACGCTTACAATCTTTGCCTTATACTGTTGAGCGTATTGCTCATATTTGCCCTCTAGAACTTCTCGGCGAATCTCCTGTTTTGTTTCTTGACTAATATAGTAAGTTGCAGAATCCGCACTAAACTTATCAAAATGAGATTTGGGATAATCGGTCTGAAAAACTGTGATTCCTATAACTTCACGATCGAAGTTTTCATAAGTCAAGTTGGAAAATATTCCCTGCAATTCAGAAACTTTACTTGAAAGATATTGATTGAAATAAGAAAGAAGGCTATCCCCTATTATCTGTCGATAGTTCGCTTTCTCTGTTTCAATTCTAGCTCTCTGTTCCGCTTCTCTCTTTCTTTTCTGTTCTTCTTCGTATTTAAACTTGGCATACTCATTGCGCTTTATCACAAGCTTTCCGGGAATTGTTGAAGGATCCTTAGGATCAATTTGTTTTTCTTGGGAGGTGAAAAAGGAACGTATTCTATCAAATATCTGCGTAATAGGTTTACGACGTTCATCCATATTTTTGAGTGTTACGCTAACCTTTTTCAAGTAGTCGGCTGTAGCCTGATCTATTGTTTCATTCATACCTTCTCCTTCGATAGTGTCAAGGAGAGCTTGCCCAGCTTCATTACACTTTTTGACAGAATTTGTATTCTTCCCCATTATATCTGGAAAAGATGACAGAATATTTTTTGCTTCGTCTATTTTGATTAACTCTGTTGCCATATTATTTATTTTAATCGGTTAGTAAGTATTAGAATCCACCGTCTTCATCATCATCGGAGACTGGCACCTGTACAGGTTCTGGAGCTTCCAGTTGTTTTTCTTCACCGAAAGGAATATTAGGATTATCCACAGCCTGAACGGGTTCATTAACCTTGTCTTCATCCACCAAGCCATAGTCGATAATTTCTTCCTCTTCTTGATCAGAAGCCATTATAGTAAACTTACCTGTACGCACCTTAGGATAAGCATCAAACGCATGTTTGATCATCTTATTCTCAAGGAACCCAGGGTCAATGCTTCCATTATTCGAAGTATAAAGTGCATTGGCTTTACCCAATTCACGTCTTTTAGTTTGATCGTTCCACTTCGAATTTGCTTTTTCACTATAATGTTTCAATCGTTCGATATCACCCTCCATTAACCATTGATAATCTACCGAGTTGTCATTTCGTACAATACGAATGAATGCAGCAATAACTTTGGTTGAAGTACGGGGGCATTGTGCTTCATACTCGATATTCTTTATACCATTAACTAAGGATGCTTTAAAATGATCTCCCTCATATACAACGACTGGATTATCCGCATACTTGATTTGCCCGGCACGCATACGCATTGTCAGTTCGCCATACCCTGTAACTGAAACATAGGCACGTTTTTCATAAATATCATATCCTTGTGCGTTCTTGTGTCCGGTTTTACTGCTTCTGCTAAGTATATAGCAAAGTGGATGTCCTGTTTGATCTAATGTAAGACCGTTGACTGCTATATCAAGAAAACAGCCATATAGAGACATCTTTGTCGAATCTGCCAAATCAGGATTATCACGGAGAAGTTTTTGAAAGTTGAATACTTCTTTATGATACATTTGCTCACCTTTATCTGTTCCCCAGATAGCATTGTACATTTGAACGAATTTTGCCTGTACATTTTCACTTTCGACAATTTTCGTTGCTGGAAGCGCATTTAGCTCTTCCACTTTTACTTCAATAATTTTACTCATAATTGTTTAAATATTAGCATTTTATTAATCTCCTTGATATACTCCACGTCTATATTCCTCCATTAAAAGAATATCTTCGGCCGTGGGCTCTATGCTTATATCTTTTTTATCAGGTTTAATCTCTACAGGAGTAGGAACATAATTCTTTTTCTGTTCTTCTCTTTCTGCAATCTGCTTTCCGATACTGTCTTGCAGAGCCTGTAACACTTCTGATGATTTCGGTATATATCTCATACAGCGATCTGCATTAATTGTTTGATAATGTTATCCGGAACTTTATTATGCAAATCCATCATTGCACTGGCTGTTTCCAATTCGGATCGTTTCACATAATATTTTCCTCTTTCCTTATTATTTGCCGGATAAAACTTAATCCAGGCTTTTTCGCGCCACTCTTTTATTAGGCGTTTTCCGTATATTTCTTCCGCTTGTGATATCGTTACTACTTCGGGGAGTAGTCCCAGCATCGTTAGCGTTTGCACCGTCCCAATTTTAATGCATCGGGCGACCATCATTTCGAAGCAATTTTCCATAATCTCTAATTAGGCTGTTTCCTATACTTTTGAATGGTGTTGAGCTGATTTTATTACTGAAACACATCTGCATCTCTATGCTATGCTGCCTGATTAATATTGATTAGAGTTCATATACTTCTTCTATTTTATTTCTTCGTATTCTTGCCCGTCGACTCCGGTTAAGATCGTTGTTGCAGTCAAATGCAATCTGAAAGGCAATAATTCCAAGAAACGAAAGAGCTACGATCGTTTTCTGCAATTGCTGGAAATCAATATTTAGAGCAAATGCTCTATTAGCCCACCAACTGCCTAATTCATTCAGTTTACTTGTTCCTGTCTTTTTGTAAGCTCTATCCAGTATTACGTTTACCGTCCCGTATGCAATATTCAAGAGATCCGCAATCTCTTTCTTTGCTTTACCACAAAAAGCGAGGCCAGCAATCTGATTTTCGCGCTTCGTTAGTTTAGCGTCAGCTTGCAGTTCCATGATGCAAAGTCTCTAGTTCGGCGGCAGCTTTGGAGACTCCTTTAGTAGCTTCCAAGGCTTCATTAGCCATTCTTACAGCGACATTCAATACTTTTGCTTTGTAGGTTGAGCGAGCAGAAGCCGGCTTATTATTAAGGATATTGTGCACTGTACCCTGTGAGCATCCTACTTCTTTCGCTATCTGCTTTTCGTATCCGTAAGGCAGATTTGCTTTGATAGTTTCTAATTGATTTTCCATATACATTATTATATTTATAGTTTCTAGTTCCCGGAAAGGCGGTCAAACCCGTCCGGGATTATATAGCTTATTCTTCCGTTTCTTTGTCAGTGAATGAATACTCTTCTTCTGCAATTCCGAAAGAAGAAAACAGTTCACGAATTTCATCTTTCAGTTCTTCGTCACCATCACACTCATATCCATCATTCATATCATAAGTTGGTAGTTCCCAAACATTGGTACTTGTTTGGTTCAGTTCTGTACGCAGCAAACTATATCTAATTGCATCCTTTGCCTTACTTGCTTCCTGTAATGAAACTTCTAGAATTGTCTTCATTTTCTTATTTTATTTATAAATGTAATCAGGTGAATTTTTATATCCATCAAACGAAATTCCAAACGCATCAAAATCACTCTCGCTTGCTAGTCTGATTTCATTCGGATTGTTGATCTGGAAATTGTTCTGCAAATTGGTTGTACCAATAGCTCCTTTCAGAGGTGAAGAATGTAGTATTTGAACTGAATCAGGCAATTCTGGTAGAATATACCCAAGCGTATGTTCTTTGTAAACCACTAATTTTATTTTTTCTGTCTTTACCATATCTATATATCGATTTAGAGTAAATAATCTATTTTGTTAACTTTATTGCCCTTTTATTTTGGCGTTATCATTGTTTTGCGTTAACTTTATAGTGCAAATATAGAATTAAAATCTACACATGTAGATATTTGCATAGAGAAATAATCTATATATTAAGAAAATTTAGGATTTAATGAAAGAAACAGTTAGAGATAGGCTACTCCAATTCATAAACGAATTAGGCATAAGCACAAGAATGTTCGAGCAGAATTGTGGTTTAAGCAATGGATTTGTCCGAAACACAGGAGAGTCTATAAGACGGAATAATTTAGAGAAAATATCTACAATCTACCCGGATTTGAATACAACCTGGCTATTGACTGGAGACGGAAATAAACTAAATTCTTCTGCGAAATCTATCACTTCTATTTCCTCTGAAATGCCTGCACCAAGCAAACAATCATCCAAAGGAATACCTTATTTTGACGTTGATGTTACTATGGGATATGATGAACTTCCCAACGATCAGACTAATATTCCTAATTACTATTTGCATATACCTGCATTTCAGAATTGTGATTGTGCGGTACCAGCTTATGGACGTTCTATGATTCCAGACATAAATGATGGTTCTATTATAGCTATTAAGGAAGTCAGTTTAGATAGTGTTCTTCCTGGAGAGGCATACCTTATTATAACAGACGAATACAGAACTGTGAAATATATCCGTAACTGCAAGGACAATCCTAATAAATGGCGTTTAGTTCCAAAGAACTTGGAAGAATTTGACGAGATGATAATAGACAAGACTAAAGTTCTTCGAGTATTCCTTGTAAAAGGGGTCATAACAAATAAAATTCTATAGTATTACAAACATAAAATTAGCCATGGATAAGAATTATAATAAATCAATAAAATTACATTGCATAACTTGTGGTGACGACTCTTCATTTGAATGCAATGATAATAAAAGTTATATCAAATGTACCAAATGTAATCGTGAATATTTTGGTGGCTATGATGAACTAGTAGAACTCAATCAAGCTTATATCACCCAAGAAATAGATACTATTAAAGAGGAAATAACATCTGATATACGGAATCAACTCATTTCTATATTCAAAAGAAAGTGATTACTTTTTATTTAAAAGCTTAGCTATCTCTTTTTCAAGATTATTTAAACGATTGATATTTTTTAGATTAATAAACACTGATCCAATGGAAATGGAAACAGAAAATATGCAAATTAAAATATTCATAATATTAAGTTTTATATAAAATATAATCAAGATGGAAATTTCAGATTGGATTTCATTAGGCAGTTTTATAATTGCAGCATTAGCACTTATTTATTCTTGGTATACAGGTAGGAAAATCCATAAATTGGATTTGATTATAAAGAAAAAAGAAATAGAAAAAAGAAGAACAGAAGAAGAAGAAAGTCAAAAAGCTTCTATTGAGTGCAATGTTATTAAAACCAGCAAAGGAGAAATGAATATTTTAAAAATTTACAACAAAGGACAAGCGAAGGCATATAATGTAAATTTTGCAATTCTTGATGATCCTGAGGAGAACATATCATTAAATATGCCAGACAATTATTTACCTTATCCAATACTCCTTCCCCAACAATCTTTTGAAGTGCGATACATATTGTTTCGAAGAAGGCCACATTTTACAATAAAAATAGAATGGGATGATGATTTTAAAAAAGGGAGAAATCAAACTCAAATAATTGATCTATAATTTAGCAACTATGGAACAAGATATACGTTGGTTACAAAGATATGATAGTTATTGCAAGGCATGCAAAAGAGTATTACTGGTTACGGAATCCGAAAGAAAACCCTATGAGTTAACCGAACTGGAAATGGAAGGTCTTGTACAAAGATTTGAATATACTTTCGAGTTGGCTTGGAAAGTTTTGCAGGATTTCTTAGAGTATAAAGGATATAAGGATATAACAGGTCCAAATCCTGTATTACAGAAATCATTTGAAGATGGTTTAATATCAGATCATGATGCTTGGCGTAGAATGTCGAAGGCTAGAAATATAACATCGCATACATACAATGATGGCAAAGCAAGTGAGATAGTCGAAAAGATTTACACTGAGTATTCTATACTGCTAAAACAATTAGCTGTTCGGCTTGGTTATGAAAGAAGTGAAATCACAGGATTATTCGCATAATATGTTTGGTTTAAGTAATGAAGTTATAAAAGATATTAGTGATGTATTAAAAAAACATCCCAATATTGACAAGGTATTAATATTTGGCTCTAGAGCTAAAGGCAACTATACCGAAGGATCAGATATTGATTTGGCCCTTATAGGGCAAAATATATCTTTCAATGAACTGTTGGATATAAATATTCAAATAGAGGACTTGGGATTACTATACAAAGTAGATATAGTTGATTACAGTAAGAATATAGGTACTCCTTTTGGCGAGCATATAGATCGTGTCGGACTGCTATTCTATGAGAAACAATGATCATATAACATCATGAAGTCCAGTTAATTGAAAATGTAGAATACACTAAAAGGCATCCTATTGGATACCTTTTACAATATAATTACATATATTTTCAATATACCTAATGGCAACCTCATCTAGCCCACCGTCATCTCGTTCATAGCAAAATGCATTAATGGAATTAGATGAATGTTTCATTGTATAATCAATATAATATTTGCGTAGTTTACGCATACGATAATTGTAAAGTAACTTTTTAAACATAACTTTTAATTTAAAATATAAATGGAACCAGAGAATACCCCAAAGGTAATAGAACTCAAGGAGTTTGTAGAGGAAGCAATTTCCCAAATCGTTGATGGTATAACAGCTGCTCAAAAAAGAGTTGAAACCAGTGGGGCTATTGTAAGTCCTCGGAAAAGTAACAGTAAGAACAATGTAGAAATAGAAGGAAAATTATACAGTGTTCAGAATATTGAATTCGAGGTATCATTGGCTAATATGTCCGGTGAAGGTGGAAAAGTTGGCTTTGGAGTTACTTTTGGTGCTTGGGGATTCGGTAGTAATACCAAAATTGAAGGACAAGCTAAGTCAGCTACAAATATAAGATTTAGTATACCTATTGTTTTTCCTTGTATAGATAATAAAGAAAACAAGAAAGTGCAAGTAGCCGGACGACAAAAAATAACCGGATAAACCAACAAATAAATATATGGAAGATAAAGACAAAACAATCGTTGCTCTCCGGCAACAGCTCCGGAAAGTACTGCGAGAAAACAGCGCCCAAAAGCAAGAAATTGCTTTATTGAATCATGAGTTAGAAAGGGCTAAAATAAAGCCCTCAAAATAGCGTTCTTTGAACTATCTTTGAAATGGTTAGCTCGCATCATTATAATTAACTGATATGTAGCTGAATATCCTTTATTATCACGCCGCTTTGGGAGCAGGGGGTCGTGGGTTCGAATCCCGCTACCCCGACGAAAAAGAAAACGCTGATAATTAAGTTGCAAACTTGGCTATCAGCGTTTTCTTTTTTACTCAAAAACTCCAAAAGCCATCGAAGAAACAACTAAACAAGCTAAAACAAAACAACTTATAAATTATTATTATGAAAAACATTTTATTTACACTTTTTGCTATTCTGATCTTAACTAGCTGTAGTAAAGATGATGATAACTGGATCGAGCTTAACGAAAACAATATCGTGGGTAATTGGTCGACAGGCATTAAAGGCTCGCATAAGTTTTTAAATTTCGGAGACGATGACAAAGGCTCTTTTGGAATTTATAGCAATGCAGATCCCATTTCTTTCCAAACGTTCAAATACAAAGTCGAAGATAGTAAGATTTACATCTATGATGTATTCCCAAAAGGTAAGTCACCATATTATTTGGACTGTAAAATATCAAATAATAAACTCAAAATTGAAAATGGTGAGGAATCTGGTACTTACGAAAAATTAGAATACTAACAACTTCCAAACTTAAAAATGCTTAGAATTGATCGTATAACAAAAAAATAATATTTATGAAAACAGCTTTTTTATTGGGCAGCATAGGATCAGGACTAATTCTATTATGCCACCTTTATTCGTTTGTCCAAATGATCATCATGAATCGCCCCGATTATTTGTATCCGACATATTACATCCAATCCATTATCATCTTCATAGCATGGACTTTGATTTTCATTTGCTTTATGATCGCTTACCAAAAACAAAATAATAAATCATGGAAGGATTAATACAATTTACAGGTATAGTGATGATTGCATTTGGAATACTGCAAATCATCCTTTTCTTTAAAATTTGGGGAATGACTAATAACGTCAAACGCATTTGGAAGAAAATAGATAATAAAGACTTTCTTTCCGATGCTTGTGTTTCTTATATAAAAGGCAACTTGGAAGAAACTGAAAGGTTGGCAAATGAAGCTTTTCTGCAGGAAGTAGCTTTGCTTTCTAAATCATCTGAATCTTATGAAGATTGGATCGATAATTATATAAAAATAAAAGAAAAATATACCCGTATCTTCAAGAAAATAGATAAGCCAGCTCCTGACTTTAATAAATACAAAGAACCGAAGATGTATCTACTTTAAGCAATAGAGAAAAAAATAAGGCTGACATAACAAGTATAAGCCTTATTTTTTTACATATATCCATATCACATATTCAAATAATACTCCCTCGTCAACGCTATATACTCCTCACTATACTGATGACGCGCCAATTCCGTCAACAGTTCTTCTATCACACACTCCCGATTGGAAAAAGAAAAAGCAATCAGCGTACGTTTTGGAATACCGCCGGGCTTAGTAATTACATTGAGCTGACGAATCGCATACAACTTATTCATAGAAGCTATCGCCTTTACCCGATCAACCACATCCGTCGGAATCACGACCGTAAAAAGTCCGTCTGCTGCCAATAACCTATTTACCCCTTCCAGCAATTCTTCGTAGGTTAGAGAATCATTGTGACGGGCAGCAGCCCTCTGCCGATCCGGACACTCCAACGAATCGACAAAATAAGGGGGATTTGAAACAATCACATCAAATTTATCCGAAGACCGGTATTTCTTAAAGTCAGCCTGCACCACTTCTATCCGCTCCTGCCAAGGAGAACGAGCCACATTTTCCCTGGCCTGTCCGGCCGCCGCCTCGTCTATCTCCAATGCCACAATCTTTGCGTCTGGCAAACTGCGTTGAGCCAACATTAAAGCCACCAAGCCCGTCCCCGTACCAATATCCAATATCCGGCGCGCGCGCTCAACCGAAGCCCAAGCTCCCAAAAGCACCCCATCCGTACCAACTTTCATAGCACATTGGTCGTGCCACACTGTAAATTGCTTAAATTGAAAATAAGGATTCGACATTTTATCCGTTTGTCTTAAAGCTGTTTTATTCTACTATTTTATTGCAAATCGCCAAAAATAAATAATAATTATGGAATACTCCCTCTACAAGCCGATATTTTGGCATTGTTTTTGTGTTTTTATTCTGCGCAGTGCTTTATTATTAGAGAGAATCAATTAACTTTGCAAACGATTTATGCATATCAGTATGACATAAACTAAATTAAAACGAAAAGATGAAAGAAAGATATTTATTGGAAGATGGAAGCGATAACGGCTTCTCGCTAATCACTGACTATGATGGGAACGATGAACAGGCATTTGATGTAAATGTGAAATCTGGTGAAATTCTTCCGGTACTCCCTCTACGTAACATGGTGTTGTTTCCTGGAGTATTCCTGCCGATCACAGTGGGCCGTAAGTCTTCTCTGAAACTCATACGAGACGCTGACAAGAAGCATAAAGATATTGCCGTAGTATGTCAGAGATCGGCACATACAGAGGACCCGAAGTTGGAAGATTTACACAATATCGGTACCGTAGGACGAATTGTGCGGATATTGGAAATGCCCGATCAGACAACGACTGTCATCCTTCAAGGAATGAAACGTCTGAACCTGATAAACATTATCGAAACCCATCCGTATCTGAAAGGTGAAATAGAACTTTTGGAAGAAGACATTCCAAGCAAAGACGATAAAGAGTTTCAAGCCTTGGTGGAAACCTGCAAGGACTTGACAATGAGATATATCAAATCGTCAGATGTGATGCATCAGGATTCGGCATTTGCTATTAAGAATATCAACAGTCCGATGTTCCTAGTCAATTTCATCTGCTCGAACCTGCCGTTCAAGAAAGACGAGAAGATGGACTTGTTAAGCATCCACTCATTACGTGAACGCACATATCACTTACTGGAAATCCTGAACCGCGAAGTGCAACTGGCAGAAATCAAGGCATCCATCCAAATGCGTGCCCGCGAAGATATTGACCAGCAGCAACGCGAATACTTCCTGCAACAGCAAATCAAGACTATCCAAGATGAACTAGGTGGCGGCGGCCAGGAGCAGGAAATAGAAGAAATGCGCCAAAAAGCAGAAAGAATGCGTTGGAACGCAGAAGTCAGGGAAACATTTATGAAAGAACTGGCTAAACTGGAACGCACCCATCCACAATCTCCGGATTACAGCGTACAGCTTAACTATCTGCAAACCATGCTCAATCTTCCGTGGGGTACGTATACAACTGACAATCTGAACCTTAAAAACGCAGAAAAGACGTTGAACAAAGACCATTACGGACTGGAAAAAGTGAAAGAACGCATTTTGGAGCATTTGGCTGTATTAAAGCTGAAAGGTGATATGAAATCACCGATTATCTGCTTATATGGCCCTCCGGGAGTAGGTAAAACATCTCTTGGAAAATCCATTGCATCTGCGCTCAAACGGAAGTATGTACGTATGTCTTTGGGCGGCGTACATGACGAAGCTGAAATCCGCGGACATCGGAAAACTTATATCGGCGCCATGCCCGGACGAATCATCAAGAGCTTGATTAAAGCCGGTGCATCCAATCCTGTCTTTATCCTGGATGAAATAGACAAGGTCAGCGCCGACCGTCAAGGCGACCCCTCTTCCGCATTACTGGAAGTGCTTGATCCGGAACAAAATACTGCTTTCCACGATAACTTCCTGGATGTAGACTACGACCTCTCAAAGGTATTGTTTATAGCAACAGCCAACAACCTGAACACAATCCCCGGCCCATTGCTCGACCGTATGGAATTGATTGAGGTAAGCGGATATATCACGGAAGAGAAAGTAGAGATAGCCCGTAAGCATCTGCTTCCCAAAGAGCTGGAAGCCAACGGACTTAAAAAGACAGCTATCAAGCTTCCCAAAGAAACGTTGGAAGCTATCATCGAGTCATATACCCGTGAGAGCGGCGTTCGTGAGCTGGAAAAGAAGATTGGTAAAATCCTTCGTAAATCAGCCCGTCAATATGCTACGGACGGTTATTTCGCCAAGACAGAAATCAAACCGTCGGATTTGTATGACTTCCTGGGAGCACCGGAATATACACGTGACAAGTATCAGGGAAATGATTACGCAGGCGTAGTCACCGGATTGGCATGGACAGCCGTCGGAGGCGAAATCTTATTTGTAGAAACGAGCTTGAGCCGTGGCAAAGGCGGACGTCTCACACTGACCGGTAACCTGGGAGATGTGATGAAAGAATCTGCCATGCTGGCACTTGAATATATCAAGGCACACGCTTCTATCCTGAATCTGGACGAAGAGATCTTTGACAACTGGAATATTCATATCCACGTTCCCGAAGGCGCAATTCCGAAAGACGGTCCGTCGGCAGGTATTACGATGGCCACCTCCCTGGCTTCTGCCCTGACGCAAAGAAAAGTGAAAGCCAACATTGCCATGACGGGCGAAATTACCCTTCGCGGCAAAGTGCTTCCCGTGGGTGGCATCAAAGAGAAGATATTGGCAGCCAAGCGTGCCGGAATCAAGGAAATCATCATGAGTGCCGAGAACAAAAAGAACATAGATGAGATTCAGGAGATTTATCTGAAAGGACTGACTTTCCACTATGTAAACGATATAAAAGAGGTATTTGCCATTGCGCTGACCAATGAGAAAGTGTCGGATGCTATTGATTTATCCGTTAAGAAACCCAGCCAGGAATGACATTTGAGTTACAATATACAGATACTAAAAGTAATGCCCGTGCGGGTCTGATTACCACAGACCACGGGCAGATACAAACACCGATCTTTATGCCGGTGGGCACACTGGGCACGGTTAAGGGAGTACATCTGACCGAATTGAAAGAGGATATTCAGGCGCAGATTATTCTGGGTAATACCTATCACCTCTATTTGCGTCCGGGACTGGACGTGATCGAGAAAGCAGGCGGACTGCACCGTTTTAACGGTTTCGACCGCCCGATGCTAACTGACAGCGGTGGTTTCCAGGTATTCTCTTTGGCCGGAATCAGAAAGCTGCGGGAAGAAGGAGCCGAATTTCGTTCGCATATCGACGGAAGCAAGCACGTCTTCACTCCGGAAAAGGTGATGGACATAGAACGCACCATCGGCGCAGACATTATGATGGCTTTTGACGAATGTCCTCCCGGTGACTCGGATTATGAGTATGCCAAAAAGTCATTAGGTTTGACGCACAGATGGCTCGACCGTTGTATACAACGTTTTAATGAGACGGAACCTAAATATGGTTACAATCAGGCTCTCTTTCCTATCGTGCAAGGTTGTGTCTATCCCGACCTGCGCAAACAATCAGCAGAGTTTATCGCGTCCAAAGGGGCCGACGGGAACGCTATTGGCGGTTTGGCAGTAGGCGAACCGGTAGACAAGATGTATGAAATGATCGAGATTGTTAATGAAATACTTCCCAAAGACAAACCTCGTTACCTGATGGGCGTCGGAACTCCTGTCAATATTCTTGAAGGAATAGAGCGTGGCGTGGATATGTTTGACTGCGTTATGCCTACACGAAACGGACGAAATGGCATGTTGTTCACCAAAGATGGCATTATCAATATGCGAAACAAGAAATGGGAAACCGACTTCTCTCCCATCGAAGCCGACGGAGCTTCCAGCGTAGATACGTTGTACAGCAAGGCTTATTTGCGCCATCTTTTCCATGCGCAAGAGCTACTGGCCATGCAAATTGCCTCGATACACAACCTGGCATTCTATCTGTGGCTGGCAGGAGAAGCAAGAAAACATATTATTGCCGGAGATTTCTCGACCTGGAAGCCGATGATGGTCAAAAGAGTATCAACTAGATTATAAGAAATGAAAAGCAATCGATTTATAAAACGGCTGGACTGGTATATCATCAAGAAGTTCTTGGGGACATACGTATTTGCTATTGCATTGATCATTTCTATTGCAGTGGTATTCGATTTCAACGAAAAGATGGACAAATTGATGGAGCATGAAGCTCCCTGGGATAAGATCATCTTTGAATACTACATGAACTTTATCCCCTATTTCTCCAATCTGTTCAGTCCGCTGTTCGTATTCATTGCTGTTATTTTCTTTACCTCCAAGTTGGCAGAGAACTCTGAAATCATCGCTATGTTCTCCACCGGCATGAGTTTTAAGAGGATGATGCGTCCTTATATGATTTCGGCCGCTATCATTGCGCTGACCACCTTCACGCTAAGTTCGTACGTGATTCCTAAAGGAAGCGTGACGCGTCTGAACTTTGAAGACCGGTATATCAAACCCAAGAAACAAAATTCGGTAAGCAATGTACAGTTAGAGGTAGACAGCGGGGTTATAGCCTACATTGACAACTATAACAACGCCATGAAAACCGGTAACCGTTTTTCATTGGATAAATTCGTTGACAAGAAGCTGGTCTCGCATTTAACTGCACGCCGTATCACTTATGACACTGCAACTGTTCATAAATGGACAATTCACGACTATATGGTACGCGAATTAGATGGTTTAAAAGAAAAAATCACTAAGGGAGATCGAATCGACTCTATTATCAATATGGAACCTTCTGACTTTCTCATCATGAAAAATCAGCAGGAGATGTTGACCAGCCCCGAACTAAGTGACTATATAGAAAAACAAAAGCGAAGAGGATTTGCCAACATCAAGGAGTTTGAGATTGAATATCACAAACGCATTGCCATGTCGTTCGCTTCTTTCATCCTTACCATCATCGGTGTATCGCTTTCATCCCGGAAAACAAAAGGTGGTATGGGGCTCCACTTGGGTATCGGATTAGGGTTAAGTTTTTCTTATATCCTGTTCCAAACGATTACCTCCACCTTTGCCGTGAACGGAAATGTGCCTCCTGCCATTGCAGTCTGGATTCCCAATATCCTTTATGCAGGTATCGCATTCTTCCTGTATCAGAAAGCACCCAAATAACCAGAAAGCAACAAATAAAAGGATTGCAAGCCTTCCGCAGTCTTCAGGAACTCGATCCGCAGACTGTCCCAAGGTTTCGGATATACCGCAGAAAGAAAGATATAAAAATAAGAAGTTCCGCCTATTCCTGCTAATGCAAGTGTAGGCGGAACTTTTTTGTTGTATCCATTTCCTCTTTTGTCTATTCTCCATTGTTTTCACCTGACGGTGATCCGGAAAATCCCTCTTTCTCCTTACATTCCTAAAATCGTTAACCGATTTCTTTTACATAAGCAGAAAGATCTGCAGCAGAGATGTTTTTGGCTATAATTACACCATTTCCATCCAATAAATAGTTAGTGAATCCCCGATTTAAACGGTATTTCTTAAATAATCCGGAATCCTCGCCTTCTGTTTCCACGAAACAAGTGGGCGTAACTATTTGATCCTTACGAACGGTTTCCTTAAATATTGACTGATATTCGTCAAATGAAACAGAAACCATTTCCACATTATGAGAAGAACGAAGCGCATTGCTTAAACTTACGTTTTGCATCCGGGACTGCGCGTCATAACTTGCCCAGAAACTTAGCAACACATATTTGCCTTTCAAATTTCCCAACTTAAAGGCGGGTTGCTCATTTGACGTAGATTCGATCTTAAAATCAGGGGCTACGTCGCCCTCACTCAAACCTCCGGTAGGTTTGTCTTTCTCAACGAAAGCGGTCAAGGAACAAATTAGTAATACAACAAAAATCCATTTTACATGCTTCATGTAATTCGGTTTTAGTTAATACTATCCGGGACTGTCCTTAAACAGTGGTTTCTTCCCGAAACGTTGTCTTTTCAGGCATCAGGCGAAGAGGAATCCGCTGATTATCAGAGCCTTTATTTTTGAAACCGGGTGCAAAGGTAAGTAAATATTAAATTAACTTCCAAGCAAATAAGCAAAAATCTCACTTTTTGGGTATAACTTTTTATGTTATTTAGCATAAAAACGAACTTTTTTCTCTACTTTTGCAGAGTTAAAGTCTATTTTTTATGCAACCATCAAATACTGAATTGATTCTGATTCGAGTTACCGGCGAAGATCGTCCGGGACTGACTGCTTCTGTGACTGAAATCCTTGCCAAATATGATGCTACGATCCTTGACATCGGCCAGGCAGATATTCATAATACATTATCGCTGGGAATTCTGTTCAAGAGTGAAGAAAGACACTCCGGATTCATTATGAAGGAACTCCTGTTCAAAGCTTCTTCATTGGGAGTGACCATCCGGTTTGAACCTATCACCACCGAACAATATGACAACTGGGTAGGCATGCAAGGAAAAAACCGCTATATCCTGACAGTATTGGGACGCAAACTTTCCGCCCGCCAGATTTCTGCCGCTACAAGCATATTAGCCGAACAGGGCATGAATATAGACGCTATCAAGCGTCTGACAGGTCGCATCCCGTTGGACGAATGTCAGACTGATACACGCACCCGGGCTTGCATCGAATTTTCAGTAAGAGGTACTCCGAAAGACCGCATTGCCATGCAGGAGAAGCTGATGAAGCTGGCCAGCGAACTGGAAATGGACTTTTCTTTCCAACAGGATAATATGTACCGCCGTATGCGCCGCCTGATTTGTTTTGATATGGACTCTACCTTAATCGAGACAGAAGTGATTGACGAACTGGCCATCCGTGCCGGTGTAGGCGACGAGGTGAAAGCCATTACGGAAAGCGCCATGCGTGGAGAAATAGACTTTACAGAGAGCTTTACTCGTCGCGTAGCCTTATTGAAGGGGTTAGACGAATCGGTAATGCAGGAAATAGCCGAGAACTTGCCTATCACAGAGGGTGTAGAGCGACTGATGTATGTATTGAAGAAGTACGGTTACAAGATCGCCATCCTTTCGGGAGGATTCACTTATTTCGGCCAGTACCTACAAAAGAAATACGGTATAGATTATGTTTATGCCAACGAACTGGAAATCATCGACGGCAAACTGACCGGACGTTATCTGGGGGATGTAGTAGACGGAAAACGAAAAGCCGAACTGCTCCGCCTCATTGCACAAGTGGAAAAGGTGGATATAGCACAGACCATCGCCGTAGGAGACGGAGCCAACGACCTTCCTATGCTGGGGGTTGCCGGACTAGGAATCGCCTTCCACGCCAAGCCCAAAGTGGTGGCAAATGCCAAGCAATCAATCAACACTATCGGACTGGATGGAGTGCTCTATTTCCTCGGGTTCAAAGATTCTTACTTGAATATGTAATTAGACCAAAAAATAGATTATCTTTGCTGACAAATAAAATAAAAGAATGAAGTTTTCCGAACTACAATTAAATGCAAATGTGCTTGAGGCGCTTGATGCCATGCGATTTGACGAATGTACGCCTATACAAGAACAAGCAATTCCAATCATACTTGAGGGTAAAGATTTGATCGCAGTAGCACAGACAGGGACAGGTAAAACAGCAGCGTTTCTGCTTCCTGTATTGAACAAATTATCTGAAGGTAAACATCCGGAGGATGCGATTAATTGTGTCATCATGTCTCCTACCCGGGAATTGGCTCAACAGATTGACCAGCAAATGGAAGGATTTTCCTATTTCATGCCGGTATCGAGCGTTGCTGTATATGGCGGAAATGACGGAATATTGTTCGAACAACAGAAAAAGGGACTCACATTGGGAGCTGATGTTGTCATTGCTACTCCCGGACGTCTGATCGCCCATTTGAGCCTTGGATATGTCGATCTTTCCAAGGTTTCTTATTTTATTCTGGATGAAGCAGACCGGATGCTCGACATGGGATTCTACGAAGATATCATGCAAATAGCTAAATATCTGCCGAAGGAACGACAGACTATCATGTTTTCAGCCACAATGCCGGCAAAGATACAGCAATTGGCAAATACGATCTTAAACGATCCGTCAGAAATAAAGCTCGCTGTTTCCAAACCTGCGGAAAAGATTATTCAGGCGGCATACGTCTGCTATGAAAATCAAAAGTTGGGCATCATACGCAGTCTTTTTATGGATGAGGTTCCGGAACGTGTGATTGTCTTTGCTTCTTCCAAAATCAAGGTTAAAGAAGTTGCCAAGGCGTTGAAATCAATGAAGCTGAACGTAGGTGAAATGCATTCGGACTTGGAACAGGCTCAACGGGAAACGGTCATGCACGAGTTTAAAGCCGGACGAATCAATATATTGGTAGCTACGGACATCGTTGCACGTGGTATCGACATCGATGATATCCGCCTGGTTATCAACTTCGACGTGCCTCACGACAGCGAGGACTACGTGCACCGCATCGGCCGTACGGCACGTGCCAACAATGACGGGGTGGCACTTACGTTTATCAACGAAAAGGAACAGAGTAACTTCAAAAGCATTGAGAATTTTCTGGAGAAAGAGATTTATAAGATTCCTATCCCTGAAGGATTGGGAGAGGCTCCGGAATACAAACCGCGTTCGTTCAACAAAAACAGGAACGGGAATTTCTCTAAAAGAAAAGATTTCCGGGGAAAAAGAAACAACGGAGGGAAGAAAAGCAACTACCCTGCGCCCAGACAGAAATAAAATCTGTATTTCCTTGTTTGGATAGAATCTGTATTTCTTATTTTGAGAAACCTGATTCCTATTTGGATAGAATGTAGAGACCTTATTTGGATGAGGTAATCTCCAAATCGCCTTTAAAGCTCACTTCCATATTTACAATGCTATATATGGAAGTTTCCGGAATGGCTAATACAGCTTGATAATGAAAACCATTCCGGTTTACTTTCACAAACTTTGTATCTGACAAAATTGATTGCGCCAGGAAATCCGCAGGAACCACTTTGTCGAACATCTGTTTGGTTATATCGCTGGCAAACAGGCTCTTTTTACCTTCGTACACACAGATGTGCATCACATTATCATAGTACACATTATCCATACTAATCCCGTCTTCGGAATAAGTCGTCTTGATGACTCTCATTTTAGATGGATTGATATATACGTATGCACGATAGCGAGTGCCGTTGTAAGTCACTACACTATCGCGTTTGGTTACTTCCGTATAAGTCGGAACCACAAGTTCCTGACGGACAAAATAGATAGAATCATTGAGGTCTTCGGATTTATGCAGTTTTATTACATTATCCGTAATGGAATGAAACCAAAATATATGTTCTCCCTGCTTATCAATCTTGTAATAAGTGGTATCATTTCCATAAGTGTAAAGAATGTCCCGCATTATTTTAAATGCAATGGGAGTACTTTGTGCGTCTGCATAGTAGATGGTATCTCCTTCCACACGCATCAACGGGCTCTCCGTTTCATCGTCCAGCCAAATTCCCTGCAGTAACTCTTTTGCGCTAAGATCCTCTTTCTCCTGTTGAAGAGAATGGGGACTCTTATTGCCGCTACATGCCGCGAAAAGGATTGCCATTAACGATACAGCCACATTTTTCATCATCTATCTTAGTTTTGTATAAAGATACTCCTATTTTTTTATTTACCAATACAATGGTAAACAAATCCGAGCTCTTCCATCTCTTTTTTATCATATATATTACGTCCGTCCAACACAATCTGCTGGGCCATCGTCTTCTTGATAACGGCCCATGAGGGCAGACGGAATTCTTTCCATTCGGTAACCAGCATCAATACATCAGCATCCAGCACTGCATCGTACATATCACAAGCATAATAGATTTTTTCTCCAATTCTACGCTTGCACTCTTGCACAGCAGCCGGATCGTATGCACGCACCCGACAACCAGCTTCCAGCAATTTATCGATCAGGACTAATGCCGGAGCCTCACGCATGTCATCCGTTTCCGGTTTAAATGCCAGCCCCCACAAAGCAACAGTCTTACCTTGCAAATCACCATTAAACTGTTTCTTTAGCTTCTCAAACAGGACGCTTTTCTGTTGTTCGTTCACTTCTTCCACAGCACTAAGCACCCGCATACTATAACCGTTCTGTTCCGCAGTCTTAATCAATGCTTTCACGTCTTTAGGAAAACAGGAACCACCATATCCGATGCCCGGATACAGGAACTTACGTCCAATACGGGTGTCCGAACCTATTCCGCTACGTACCATGTTCACATCCGCGCCAACGATTTCGCATAAGTTTGCAATATCATTCATAAAGCTGATACGGGTTGCCAACATCGAGTTTGCCGCATATTTAGTCATTTCTGCAGATGGAATATCCATGAAAATCACACGGAAATTATTCAATAAGAATGGCTTGTATAGTTTGGACATCAATTTTTCCGCACGTGCCGACTCCACTCCCACTACCACACGGTCCGGGCTCATAAAGTCACTGATCGCATTTCCTTCTTTCAGGAATTCCGGATTAGAAGCCACGTCAAAATCAACTTTCACGCCTCTCTTATCCAATTCTTCCTGAATAACCGCGCGAACTTTACTGGCAGTACCCACCGGAACGGTACTTTTGGTAACTACCAGTTTATATTGTTTCATATTGCGACCAATGGTACGGGCCACCTCCAACACGTATTTCAAATCAGCGCTGCCGTCTTCATCCGGAGGGGTGCCAACCGCACTGAATATAACTTCCACGTCGTCCAGACAACTTTCTAATGAGGTTGTAAACTTCAATCGCTTTGCTTTCATATTACGGAGCACCATCTCTTCCAATCCATTCTCATAAATCGGAATATTCCCCTTTTGCAAAGATTCGATTTTCTCTTTATTCGTGTCTACGCACGTTACATTCACGCCAATTTCGGCAAAGCATGTACCTGATACCAGACCCACATACCCTGTTCCCACGATTGCAATTTTCATACTTAATCTATTGTTTGTTTAGAAATTCATTCAAAATAAGCGGCATCTTTAAAGGCAGTTCCCTCTCTGTCTTTCGCCGATAATACCATTTGCGAATCTGCCAACGGCCAGTCTATCCCCAACGTTTCATCATTATACAAAATAGAAGCTTCCGCCTGCGGAGCATACTTGTTATCTACCTTATACGTAAAAACGGCTTCTTCGCTCAAGACTGCAAAGCCATGAGCAAAACCACGGGGAATGAAAAATTGTCTCTTGTTTTCCTCACTAAGCAACACGCAGACGTGCTTTCCAAACGTAGGCGATGATTTACGCAAATCAACGGCAACGTCCAGCACTTTTCCTTTAAGAACACGAACCAGTTTCGCCTGACTGTATTCTCCTTTCTGATAGTGCAATCCGCGTAACACGCCAAAAGATGATTTCGACTCGTTGTCCTGTATAAAATCTACGGGACCAATATTGGCATCAAACTCTTCTTTCTTATAGGCTTCCATAAAATAGCCCCGTTCATCGGAGAAAACTTTAGGCTCTATCAGCCATACTCCGTCTATTTCCGTCTGTATATAGTTCATTATTGATAGTGATAAATAAAACGATGCAAAAGTAGTGAATTTTTCGAAGTTTTCTGGGATATATTCAATTTATCTCGTAATTTTGCAGACATGATTGAATTGGCACAACATATAGAGACTTTACTACTGGAAAACGATTGCGTCATTGTTCCGGGGTTTGGCGGTTTTGTAGCGCATTACTCGCCTGCAACCCGCGTAAAAGAAGAAAATATATTTTTACCTCCTACCCGCACAATCGGCTTTAATCCTCAATTAAAACTGAATGACGGCGTATTGGTGCAATCTTATATGTCAGCGTATGACACGAGTTTTGCTGACGCCAGCCGCATAGTAGAAAAGGAAGTAAACGAATTCATCGGTCTCCTTCATGAAGAAGGAAAAGCCCATTTGGATAATATAGGCGAGATTCACTATAACATTTATGGTAACTATGAGTTTGTTCCTTATGACTATAAGATAACGACTCCTTCATTATACGGTCTCGACTCTTTTGAAATGCATGAGCTTTCCGTTCTGCAACAGAAAGAAAAAGTATGGATACCGGCTCATCCGGAGAAGGAAAAGAAGACTTTTGAAATTAGTATCAATCGTGCATATCTTCGCAATGCTGCAGCAATGATTGCTGCCATCGTATTGTTCTTTGCCTTTTCAACTCCGGTAGAGAATACAGACGTTCAAAAAAACAATTATGCACAATTATTACCCAGTGAGCTTTTTGAGCAAATAGAAAAGCAATCGGTTGTAGTAACTCCTGTGTATGTTAAGAGTGATGCAATGCAACAGGCTAAGAAGCTTTCCGCTACTGCTTCAACTTCTTCTTCAACGAAGACTTCATCCACTAAAAAGAATACAGCGGATAAGACTTCCAAGCCAATCGCAGTTAGAGAAGTGAAAGTGGCCAAACAGGAAACGGCAGCTACTGCCCCTGCGGTTAAATCTCCAGAAAGTGCCAATCATCCTTTCCATATCATAGTGGCAGGAGGAATCAGCCTGAAAGATGCAGAAGCCATAGCAACTCAATTAAAATCAAAAGGGTTTGCTAATGCAAAAGCGCTGAACATGGATGGAAAAGTACGTGTCAGCATCAATTCATTCGACAACCGCAATGAAGCGACCAAGCAATTACTTGAGCTAAGAAAAAACGAAACTTATAAGAATGCCTGGTTACTGGCTAAATAAAAATCCCTTTTTAAAAGCATGAAACGAATTCTTTGTCCTAAATGTGAGAATTACCTTTTTTTTGATGAAACCAAGTATAGCGAAGGCCAATCACTGGTATTTGAATGTGAGCATTGCGGCAAGCAATTCAGCATCCGGCTTGGAAAGAGCAAAGTAAAGGCTCTTAGAAAGGAAGAAAATCTGGAAGAAGAAGCTGAATCCCATAAAGAAGAATTCGGATATATCACTGTTATCGAAAATGTATTCGGTTATAAACAGATATTGCCCTTACAAGAAGGTGACAATGTCATAGGCCGCCGTTGTGTGGGAACTTCTATCAATACGCCCATTGAAAGCGGTGATATGAGCATGGATCGACGCCATTGCATCATCAATATCAAACGCAATAAGCAAGGAAAACTTGTTTATACATTACGGGATGCTCCCAGCCTGACAGGTACTTTCCTCATGAATGAGATTCTGGGAGATAAAGACCGTGTACGCATTGAAGATGGCGCTATTGTGACTATCGGAGCTACTACATTTATTTTGCATGCGGCTGAATGAATTTATAGTTTATTTTGATATTCTCGCATAAATTCATCAGCGATATAGAGATTGCCATAGAGATAAAGCCCTGTCTCCTTGTCATGCAAGTCAGCACAAGTCTTGCTTTCATAAAACAATTGTAATGCTCTGATCGGAGCTATTTCCAAACGCTTCGCAAGTTCGGCAGCAATACTACCGATACGATTACTTAATATTATCTCTTGGATTTCAGGAGACTTCACAGGGTCACCTAGCCAATTCTGTTCCATCATAGGTAAGGTATTTATCCGTTATATCTTGGTTTAACAAACAAATCTGGTTATTCGGTTGGTGTTGAGCTAGACGTTGCAATGCTACATCAGTACTCATCAAACCAGACATATACAGATTTACTGTATCAATTACCCGGTCATCAGCAACACCTCCCTCTATATAATCATAAATTGCCGCCGGATTCAGTCCATGACGACTGGCTACAATAAATTCCAACCATTCCGAATCGTAAGCTTTGAACACCTTACAACGAGCCTTTTCCAAAACAAGTTCTCTATCAAGTTGGTAAATATTAATAATGGCTTGGGTATTGCGTCGCTTAGCCGTTGCAATAGCCCAACGACAAGCCTGCTCTTTGATATCTGTAACATAAAATCCACGACCAAAATCAAGATTCTCCCTTCCTAAACGACAAATAGGAACATCAACTCGTTCCGTTCCTCCATGATATACTGTTATTTTCATCGTTTTGCCTCCCAAGTTGTCAGACATTCTATCATATTATCAGTCACATGCTCGCGACTCTCAGTATGTAATACATCATAGCAAGGCAAGATGTAATTCTCAATCATACCTACACGCTTCATGCGGGTAAAAACCTCTTGATATGATTTACCTAATCGGCGTGCCGTACTTTCAATGCAGGACGCTACAAATGCTAATGTCACTTCAGTATGTGATAATTCAATCAGATTTCCCATATTAAATTCTGTATAAAGCTAATTTGAGCTAATTACAAAGTTAATGAATATATCTGGAAACAGATAAAGTTTAATCTTCTTTTTATTGTTTTTGAATCATTCGATCCGTAGGAAGCACAATTCTAGTTCATATTAAATGGCATTACTAATATGAACAGAAATAAAAAAGGATAGGAATCTATATATTGGTAATATTCCTATCCTTTTTTTCATTGTTTTATGTTCAAGCTATATCCAGATGTTCCGAAGAATACAATTTATGAGCTTTCCCATAAAGACAATATCCAATTATAGCCGTAAGAAGTGAATAACCGAAAGAGGGAATCCACCAATAATAGTCTACAAATCTCCAAAGAAAAACAGAGCTTGCTATCCACATTAAAATAACACTCCATACAAACCATTGAGTTACTTTTTGAGTTGAGATAAACTTAGGCAGCATATTATTAGGTACACTTCTATCCGGTTCTCTCATTACTTTTCCATATACAAATATTTCAGATGAAACCGGTGAGATATTGGATGGTTGACTTGAAGTTGTTTCAAAGAAATCGACCTCTCTCTTTTTCACGATTCGTATCCAACTCTTCATCCATTCATAATGTCCGATAATACTAGCCAGCCAACACATAGAAGCAAACCATCCTAAAGTAATAATCAAAAGTGGTAGCCATATACTATCTAAAAATGAAAAAATAGTTCCACTGCAAGGAGTGCATTGAACATTTTCTGATTGCGGTATAATGGTATAAAATGCCACAAACAAAGCGCCAACAAAAATGGCGTAATAGTTAACCCATGTATGATAACGCTGTACATGGAACTGATAGGCTTCAACAGCCTTGTCGTATGCGACTTGTTTTTTACAGATTTGGTCGCAAGGATTTGAACTTAAATTTGAGTTACACATAATTATATAGTTTAAAATTCGATTTCCTCAATTAAAGTAAAATATTTCCATTGTGGATTAGTTGAGTACTTGGCTTTCAAGCCTATTGAAACTCCTAAATAACGAGGATACCGTGTCTCACCTGAGTAATAATCAGAGTACCTACCAAAAGCCGTCGCAAAATAATGATTCTTAATCTCATATACTCTCAACAATGGACAGGTCAAAGCTTTACAAAAGACTTTCGAAAATCTTAATATGTCTCGTGGAAAATTGTCAGATGTCATATAATCCGTAAATGCAAAATAACCTAATTCTTTCACATCTGTTCCAATTGTTAAATATCCGGTAAATCCGATACATCCATTAAAAGCCCAATTGCCAATAGTCTCTACCTTGTCAGGAATAATTAAATTACCAGTAAGTCCTGCACATCCTTCAAAAGCATGATCGTCAATACTCTTAACATTTTCTCCAATAGTAATTTTTCCTTTAAAAGAGCTACAACCATGAAAAGCATAAGCCGGAATATCCGTTAACGCATTTCCTATACTCAATGAACCTGTAAAAGTAGAAGATTGAAATGCAGACCCTTTCATACTTGTTACACTATTCGGTATCACTAAGTCTCCTGTTACTTTGCTACAACCAGCAAATGCTGCTGTTCCAATACTCTGCACTCCCTCTTCTAATATCAAAGTCCCGTTAAAAGCAGAATATTCAAAAGCGCGTTCTCCAATAGTTGCAGTTTTTGAAGGAATCACAATATTCCCTGTTAATTTAAGAATGTTTGCAAAAGCATATTGACCAATACTTTCTACTGTCTGAGGTATATAAATGGAAGTAATAGAACTATTATAAAACGCTCTATCTGAAATTGTTTTTAAATTCAGTGGCAATAACACTGTAGATACCAGAGAATTATTAAAGGCACTAGCCGGTATACTTGTATCACTCAATTCTGAAAGATCTACCGTTTTCAAGTTAGGCATAGTCTTTAAAAACTCGTAATCAAAGGTATTCAGATGTCCTGTGATTTTCAATTCTTCTAAAATTTTAGCGTCTTCACTATTGATTTGTTGTTCCAAAGTTCCTGCTGTTGCCACGTAAATATCCTGTGAACTTCCTCCACGCTGAGTAATCTGTATTGTTTCAGAAGTAACTCCCAATTTGTCAACTAATTTAATAATCGAATAACGCAATTGAGTATTATTATTCTGTTGGACATTAAATGTAATCGTTTCATCCCGCATTATGGCACGTGATGTCGGAGCGATAGAAATCCATGTTTTATCCGCTTCCGGAATTTCTATGGTATAATCAATATTAGTGGAAAGCTGCACACTCACCGTACCACCGGTATAAGGAACCGTATAAGAACGGTCGGTGATATTAATCACTCCTTCCACAAAATTGATGGAACGCATGATAGTACGTTCTTCGCCATCGGAAACGAAAACCAATACCTCACTGCTAAGTATCGTTCCCGGTGTAGTCACTTCAATTACTCCGGAAGCATTACCCAAAGATTTTACCACAGCACGGAAACCATCTTGCGCCAAAGCTTTCAATACAGTCTTATCCGTAGCCCCCGTAATAGTATATTGAATGGGATAAGTCTGATTGGCTAATACCCGTATATCCTCCGTTTCATTGAAAGTGATAGACAGCTTTTTGTGTTTGGGTACGGAGATAATGTTTCCGGCTTGCATCTCCAAATAAACATAATCATCATCCTCCGTCACATTCTTGAAGAAAGCGTCTCCACTTGTTCCATCCGCACCAGTCGCTTTTCCTAGTTTTGTCCAGTTCGAACCATTGTCATAAGATATATACCAATAGCCGTCTTCTTCTATCTTCAACTGTGGAGTGACACCATTAGTACCATCCGTGCCGTCTTGTCCATCCGAACCATCAACACCTTGCGCCTTTATCTTATTACCATTATCATCTTTCATCCAATCGCTATTCAACGTCCAATAATAGATACCGTCGGTATCTTGTTTCACTCCGACAACAGGTGTCACCCCATCCTTGCCATCCGAACCGTCTTGACCATCATTACCATCTGCCCCATCTTTACCATGATATATGGTTATCGGTTCACGTTTTTCAAAATAAAGTTTATAACCAATCACCTTCCCATTATCATTCAAAGGTACCACATTAGTTATACCATCTTTTTGTTGTAGTGCTTCAATGATTGATTGTATAGACGAAATATCAGTATTCATCTGTTCACACAAGCTTTGCAACTCGCCAAAAGCATACCAAGTCGGCAGTTTTATAACAGTTCCATTCGACAAGGTGAAAGTAACAAAGTCCTGACTGGAAGTATAATCTATATCACTAAACATATCGTCACCATCCACTCCATCTTTACCAGTATCACCTGTAGCCTGCCCTATATTCGACCACGTACTGCCATTATTCATCGACAGCCACCAACGACCATTTTCTATTTTCAATTGTGGAGTAATGCCATCCATACCAGGTTTACCATCTATACCATTTTCTCCATCTTTTCCATTTTCACCTACTGCCTTTACTTTATTCCCGGCATCATCAATTAACCATTCTCCGTTTAACGTCCAATAATAAACATTATCCGCATCTCGTCTCACGCCAACCACCGGCGTTACTCCATCCTTACCGGCAATACCCGTATCACCTTTATCCCCCTTTTCTCCATGATAAATAGTAATGGGATCTCCCTTTGAAAAAGAAATAGTGTAACCAACCGTCTTACCACCTTCTGTAACAGGATTTACTTTTGTGATGCTTACATTACTTTGCAAAGCTTGTAGTAACGTTTGCAACGCTCCAATGTTTCCATTCATCTGTTTACAGAGTTCTTCAAGTGAAGTTACCCTGCCATCCAATTGATGAATACTATCCCATAAATCATCAGTGTTTGTTTTGCAGCTATAGAATGAAGTACTTAAAGCTGCAATCATTAAGAAAAAGAATACTGTCTTTTTCATCATAATTATTAGAGTTTTTGTCGCCACCTCAACTCCTTAGCAGTGGTAAGTCTATAAAAAAAGTGTGGAGTCGTTAGTTTATCTGTTAGGAGGTTCTGGTAAAACCTTGACATAAATAAACAATACCCCACACTCGTATATATATGTAATATAAAATTACACACGACTATACAAGTGATGAGTGTTATTGCTATCCTTATGTCAATTGAAATTTACCAGATTTCCTAACAAGGATAAAAGCTAAACACTTTCATCTATTAATATGTAATGTTGCACATACAAACACTATTGCTGCAACGCTACAAAGATAGAAAATATTTCGCATAAACAACACTCTTGGGGTATTGAGACTGCAAATTTGGGATAAAATGAGATGAAAAGCAATATTGAAGATTAATTATCTTCATTGTATCTTGAGGATAATACGCGTTTGAACAATCTACTGCTATAACGCGGCAAAGATTGAAAATATTTTCACAAATAAATTTTCTAGAAGAAGCTAACAGAAGAAAAATCAAGATACTTCTTACTTTTTGATAAAATAGGTGATAAAAAGAGATAGGAAAACAAATTATAAATCCAGTAGAAATCCTACTTTCCGCATACAAATCTTACTAAAATTTTGCACCTAACAGTAAATTCACCGTTGGGCAACGGCAAAAATGTCGTTAGGCAACCACAAATTCACCATTGCCCAACGGCGAATTAGAGCATTTCTACCCGAAATATCAAAAAAATAGGGAAAGCTCCTGAAAGAACTTTCCCTGTCTAAAGTTATTTTTTAGTAAGAATTAAGCTGCCGGATCCGGAGCTTCTCCTGAATCTCCTCCAGAAGAGCCACCTCCTTCGCTAGGTTCTCCACCGTTATCCCCGTTAGGATTGGTTACGTTATCTCCAAACAGTTCTATACTAGCTGATCCAAGCATTTCCTTGAATGCACCTCCCGGAGTAAAGACTATCTTCCTCCTAATAATAGTATTAACACTCACGTCTTCAGCTTTATCTTGGCTCTCGGCATTAATAGCTGGACGAAATGAACCGAACTCTCCCAACTTTACAGAGAATCCTTCTTCTAAAAATGACACCATAGTATCTTGCACTCCTTTCAGTACCACATCCACCATAGCCCGATGAACACCTGTCCGCTGATTTACTTCATCACATAACTTGTTATAGTTGATGCTCCCAACTAGAACGTTTGCTGCAACATACTTTTCTACCTTATTTTCCTTATCGAAACATAAGGTAATTTTTTTCTTTTTATATCTGATAGCCATATACGCCTAAGATTAAAAAGTTAAACAATATTAGGAAGCCACACTATTGACTTCGCAACAAAGGTATGAACACATTACGAGATTTACAAGCAAGATTACCATGGTAAAAAAGGTCTTGATTCATTGTATTTTACAGATGACTTTTTTATGCAATATTCATCATGTCAAATTCGTTTTCTCCTTATAAACCAAGCATTTATAAAACAAAAAAGTAGAATAATAATTCATACAAAAAGAGACAAAATTGGTCATTAAGGATTTGAGTCCTTTCAAACCGTGAAAATGAAGAAAAAGAAGGTTATGGAAATAAAAAATACGAAGAATGCAAATTTGATCTTTAACAATTAATAACTTACCGTCTCTTAATTATCTAACAGTTAAGGGCATTTTGATAGTTGTATACTCTACCAAAATGCCCTCTACTTTTATCAACCTTAGGTTATATCTTATATCTTACAGAATACCTTTCACAGTTTCAAGCATTCCTTTTTCCTGGATAGAATCCAAGTTTGCTTTTACAGCTTCTGCCAATCCCGGGATCTTATTCAAATCTTCTCCCCAGATAAAGTCAGCAGCCAGTACACCTTCGGTTACTTTCTTTGTACAACCGGTTGCCCAAAGTTCTTTCAGCAGGTTCATGATTTCAGGAGCATCATTTGGTACAATTTCAGCGCCGTCAGCACGTACACCACCTTTATAATAAGTAATGATAGCGGCCAAACCAAGTACCAGGCCTTTAGGAAGTTCGCCCTTACGTTCGAGATAAGTCTTCAATCCCGGTAAATCACGAGTTTCATATTTTGGGAAAGAATTCAGCATAATGCTTGTCACTGCGTGATCTACGAATGGATTGTTGAAACGTTCCAATACGTCGTTGGCGAATTTCTCCAACTCATCTTTCGGTAAATTCAATGTTTCCATCAATTCATCGAACATTACCTTGTGGATATATTTACCAATAACCTCATGTTCACAAGCTTCACGCACAATATTCACACCAGAAAGATAAGCAACCGGAGAAAGAACTGTGTGCGGGCCATTCAACAGAGTTACCTTACGTTCGTGGTAAGGAGCTTCCGAAGGAACAAACAACACATTCAATCCTGCCTTATCAGCCGGGAACTCTTTAGCAATTTCCTGCGGAGCTTCAATCACCCACAGATGGAAGATTTCAGCCTGAACAACCAAGTTATCATCGTATTGCAGTTTTTCTTTGATAGCAGCAATATCTTTGCGCGGGAATCCCGGAACGATACGGTCTACCAATGTTGCATATACGCCACAAGCTTCTTCAAACCATGTTTTAAACTCATTACCCAGGTTCCACAATTCAATATATTGATAAATAGTTTCTTTCAACTTATGTCCATTCAGGAAAATAAGTTCGCAAGGGAAAATAATCAAACCTTTTGTCTTATCACCATTGAATGTTTTGAAACGATGATACAGCAATTGAGTCAGTTTACCTGGATAAGATGAAGCAGGAGCATCTTCAAGTTTGCAAGACGGATCAAAAGCAATACCAGCCTCTGTAGTGTTTGAAATAACAAAACGCATTTCAGGTTGCTCTGCCAACTTCATGAACTCGTCATTTTGAGAATATGGATTCAATGCACGACTGATTACATCGATCATTGTCAAGCTGTTAACAACTTCGCCTTTATCCAATCCTTGAAGATTAACATGATAAAGATCGTCTTGTGCATTCAGCATATCGACCATACCTTTATCAATGGGCTGAACCACTACTACACTGCTATTGAAGTCGGTTTTCTGGTTCATGTTGTAAATAATCCAATCAACAAATGCACGCAAGAAGTTACCTTCGCCAAATTGGATAATACGCTCCGGACGTTGTGTTTTAGGAGCAGTTTCTTTGTTTAATGCTTTCATGTTAGTTGTAATTTATAAAGTTGATATTATACAAATTCAAAATAAAAATCAATATTCTCCTTAATCAGGATGTCGATAGGCATATACTTTACAGGTTCAACAGACTTCTTAAACACAACATGGTCGCACAGAGCCTTCACCCCGCAATACCCTTGCAATCCCGGACGTTGCCCGATTAAATAATGCACATCACCTGATTTTAGCAACTCTACATTTGCTTTCAGAAGGTCATATCCTATCAGCCCTTTCATGCTACGTCCCGCATGACGGAGATACTCTCCTAACTGATACACCCTGGAATTAAATACAACTCCCAGCGCAGCCTTCGGATGTGCCCGGAAAAACTCATCTAATGTCTGTTGATTGCTTTCCTGATCAGATTTATTGAGTATAACCTCATGGATTACCAGGTTGTTATATTCCTCGGCTATGTAACTCATAAAACCGTCCAAACGACGTTGCATCTGTATTTCAGCCGGATTATCTTTGTTATTACTTAAGAACAAGACTAACTCCTGACCTTCTCCCGCCGAATAGTTGCGCATCAATATTTTTGCTGCAATATATCCGCTCTTATAGGAATCCTGCCCAATATACGTCAAGGCTCTCGCTTCTTCCATATTGAAATCAACAAAAGCATAAGCTATCTTATTTTCCTGTAGATAAGCTGTCAGCGCCAGCGTCTCTTCCCGGAAATTCGGAGAAATCAACACTGCGTCCACATTCTTTTCTTTTATAGCAAGGCAGGCTTCCTGATAACTTTTCTCATCTCCATGATGGTAACACAGATAATCTATACCCACATTAAAAGGACGCAACTCTTGCCGGGCACGCTCAATCCCCCCGACTACCGAATGCCAATAGTCATGTTCTATATAATAAGGTATCAGGCAGAGGAAAGAATATTTCTTTTTAGCAGCCAAACCGATAGCAAACACATTGGGTTGATAATGAATCTCATCCAGTACCTTTTGTACTTTAGCTTTGCTTTTGGGAGACACGTCGCCACGATTGTGCAACACCCTATCCACCGTTCCGGCGGAAACACCGGCCATACGGGCTATGTCTTTAATGGTATAGTTCTGGTCCTCCATAGTGCTAAAACTTAAATATTATAAATAATCGCTGCAAATATACGAATTATTTTGTTACTCCAAGTAAATTTTCTATTTTTGTGTTCGATAACGGTTAATAAAACTAAAACGAGATTTACGCCTATTAGCTTTAAAATCAATACGATATAGGTATAAATACAGAAAGTAATAATTTTATATACTTAAAACACAGTAATAATGAAGAACTTCATGGACGAAAACTTCTTGCTGCAAACAGAAACCGCGCAAAAGTTGTATCACGAGCATGCGGCTAAAATGCCGATCATCGACTATCACTGTCATCTCATCCCCCAAATGGTAGCTGACGACTACAAGTTTAAATCACTGACTGAAATCTGGTTGGGCGGTGACCACTACAAATGGCGTGCAATGCGTACAAACGGCGTAGATGAACGTTTCTGCACAGGAAAAGATACCACAGACTGGGAAAAATTCGAAAAATGGGCGGAAACAGTTCCTTATACTTTCCGTAATCCACTGTACCACTGGACTCACCTCGAATTGAAAACTGCATTTGGTATCAATAAAATATTGAACCCACAAACAGCACGCGAAATTTACGATGAATGTAACGAAAAGCTGTCTCAACCTGAATATTCAGCTCGTGGAATGATGCGTCGCTATCACGTAGCGGTAGTTTGTACTACGGATGATCCTATCGATTCACTGGAATATCACATCAAAACACGTGAAAGCGGATTTGAAATCAAGATGTTGCCAACTTGGCGTCCTGATAAAGCTATGGCTGTAGAAGTCCCTGCTGATTTCCGTAGTTATGTAGAAAAGCTGGCAGAAGTTAGCGGTGTTACTATCTCCAATTTTGATGATATGATCGCTGCTTTACGCAAACGTCACAACTTCTTCGCAGAACAAGGTTGCCGTTTGTCTGACCACGGTATTGAAGAATTCTACGCAGAAGATTATACCGATGCTGAAATCAAGGCTATATTTAATAAGGTATATGGCGGTACAGAATTGACCAAAGAAGAAATTCTGAAATTCAAATCAGCCATGCTTGTTATCTTCGGTGAAATGGACTGGGAAAAAGGATGGACTCAACAGTTCCACTACGGCGCTATCCGCAATAACAACACCAAGATGTTCAAATTACTGGGCGCTGACACCGGTTTCGACTCTATCGGTGAATTCACCACAGCCAAAGCAATGGCTAAATTCCTTGACCGCCTGAATACCAATGGCAAATTGACTAAAACAATCCTTTATAACCTGAACCCATGCGCAAATGAAGTGATTGCAACTATGTTGGGCAACTTCCAAGATGGTTCTATCCCGGGAAAAATTCAGTTTGGTTCGGGATGGTGGTTCCTCGATCAAAAGGATGGTATGGAAAAACAAATGAACGCCTTGTCTGTGCTTGGTCTCCTAAGCCGCTTTGTAGGTATGTTGACAGACTCTCGTTCTTTCCTGTCCTACCCGCGTCATGAATATTTCCGCCGTACATTATGTAACTTGGTAGGACGCGACGTAGAGAACGGAGAAATCCCTGCATCTGAAATGGAACGCGTAAACCAAATGATTGAAGATATCAGCTACAACAATGCTAAGAACTTCTTCAAGTTCTAACGGATTAGTAGTTACACTATAAAAAAGCCGCTACCAAATCGAATATGCTTTGAGTAGCGGTATTTTTATGTTCTATTATTACCATTCATCCAACTCCACAACTTAGGGCTTATCTTATGCATTAACAGTAGATTCACAACACAAACCACAACGCCGACAAATCCCCAAAGCAATGTTTCATTCAGCGTATAATAGTCTTTAACCTGAATAAACACCCAAATACAATACGGTAAACATAATACCGACGTAACAATAACAGGTATATACTTTCTTATCACCAAAAACTGAATGATATGCACTATCAGGTGCAAACCAAAGGCAATCAAACAACAATACCAAGCCGTCAAATCATTCATGCAGATTGACATAACCGTACAGGCTGATATAATTATAAACTCTTCCAATACCGTCAAGGCAAAAACCGGCGCATTACTCAAAGAATCTACTTTATCTTTCATAAAAGGGAAGCGCATGTACAACATAGCCTTGTTCTTATCCAACCATGTCGGAAGCATTATTATCTCTTCAAATTCATGAATCATGAATACTATGGGCAATAAATATAGGTATTCCATCGTTTTTATTCCTTATTATGGCTCAGTTGTAATTCTTGGGGGATTAAGTTTAGTCAATTCCCTTCATGCAT
>NZ_QTNF01000004.1:0-27597 GCF_003603455.1 Bacteroides sp. AM37-9
GCAAAGATATGGCGGCTAACAACTTATGTCAAGGCGGAAAATAGAATGGTTACGGAAAGAACCGTATCCGTACGGAATTTAGCCTCCAAATTTTCCTTACGGGTTTATATAGTTCATATCTAATTTACGAGGCAAAAAGAACCCCTTTATACAATTAGGATTACGCACACATATCTGAATATGATTCTTTTCTCTAAACCCTGCGTCTGGATAGAGTTCAACACCTTCCCAAAATACACCTTTCACTGAATCAAATTCTCTTCCTGATACTTCTCTGTTAATCTGATGTGCCGTTTCAATAACTGCACAATCCAATCTGCGCAATAGCTTATCTTCAGATATTCCTATTGTAGAATTTGTAGGAAGAGAAATCCCTGTTACACGACATGTTTCCACAAGTACATTATAAGATTCCTTCAATTCACCTAAATACAATGAATCTGTCAAGTCCATGCAGTATCCCAAATCAATAATAGCACCAATTACAGCTGGGCATTTAACAGATGAATGAGCTCTACCCATCATATCATTTGCATATTGCAATGCACGAAGCTCGTTGTTTTCCCAAAAATAGATTCCATGTCCCAGCCAATCATAATCATTAGTACTTGCAATTAGATCATCTTTACCTTCAATTATCTTATTTGCAATTGATTGATCACAACCATGAAAGCCAACAACAAGATTAGAACGACGTGAGTATAATGTTTCTTTCATCTATAAATTTTGGTAAGTTCACCTGATTTAGAGACTATTCCAGCTTTTTTTAGAAAAGATTGGGCATTCCTTTTATTAGCTGTAATTTTCTTCACTACCTCAACTCTAAGTTCTTCCCGAGTTTTTATTTTCTTTGTAGCAGTCATTATATACCTCCTTTCTTGTACAAAGATAACTATTTAAATCCATAAACATAAAAAACAATCCCAAACTTTACGGATTTATAGCCTTTTAAGTAAGCCGTCTCCCTTTCAATTCCTCCAAACAAACAAGAGAAATGTTCTTTTTTTCAGATTAAGAAAGAAAACAAAACTGTTGAAGATGGGAATCCGGAATTAAAAGCATCCATATTATCACATATATATGCATATTACTGCCACAATACAGCATATATTTTCAGATGATATGCGTTTTCTTTAAAGAAATAAATGATTTTCCTCGGTGAGCAATAAGCCATTCCTCGGTGAGGAACACATCCTTCCTCACCGAGAAAGCCTTCCATACTCACCGACCAAGTTATAAAAGCCCTCGGAAAAGCCTGTTTATAGGCTAGTTCATCATCATATACGCACCAAAAAAGAATGATAAAACAAACTACATACGGGCAAACAGTAAGCATATAGATAGCAATACAGAGGAATTATTTATTTTTAGACAGGAATTATCCAGGATAACAAACAATCCTACATTCTTTCATCCAAAATGCAGAGCGTTTTTTCCTTCCCACAAACAAGTGACCGATATATTAAAAACAGAAAGAATAGAATATACCCTTTTTCAGATCAGCACATTTTTAATCCCATCCTTTCAACAACCATACTCTTTCAGAGTCTGCATCAACTTCGCGCCATTGATCGGCTTCACCAGATAATCATCACAACCGGCTTTCAACGCAGCTACCCGGTCAGCATCAAAGGCATGAGCAGTCAGGGCGATAATTGGAATTTCAGCATTGAACTTCCGGATCTCCGAGGTTGCAGTACGTCCGTCCATAACAGGCATCTTCATATCCATCAGTACCAAATCCACCGGTTGGGTACGGACAATCTCAACTGCCTCCAGTCCATTCGGTGCGTGTAACAACTGGCATTTGTTTTTCAAGATAGAAGATACCAAAAAGAAGTTACTTTGTATATCTTCAACGACCAGTACTCTTTTAGGTACTTTTTTTGTTTCTTCGGAGTCAAGAATATTTTCTTTATTCGCATCCTTCTCATTGTTCCGACGTGAAGAAGTCGGTTCGCTGTTAACCGATTCGAACTGGCATGGCAAAACCGCCCAAAATAAAGACCCTTTATCAAATTCTGACTCAAAGCCTATCTCTCCTCTGCAAGCCTCAACAATGGCTTTACAAATGGACAATCCCAATCCGGTTCCCTGTGCAAATTCATCCAGTTTCTCAAAACGATGAAATACTTTATCTTTTTTATCCTCCGGTATGCCGATACCTGTATCGCGAACGTAAAGACGAATATTTTCGTCTATCTTCTCATACCCCATTTCAATAGTTCCTTTGGAGGTATATTTGATAGCATTAGTTACAAAGTTAGTGAGAATCTGCGCTAACCGGTTTTTATCCAAACGAACGGTACAGGCTTCATAAGGATTCACGGGAACTAACCGAACCTGCGGATTTACTACACGACGATGCATCGAAGCAGCTAATTCGTTGAAATAAACAGCCAAATCAAAATTTTCGTATTTCAGTTCTACCGAGCCGGCTTCTATTTTCGAAAGATCCAGTATGTCGTTAATCAGCTTCAAAAGCAACTCATTGTTGGCATTGATAATCTGAATAAATTCTTCTTTTTCTTCTTGATCTTCCGTCACCATCAATAAGTCGGAAAAACCAACGATAGCATTTAACGGTGTACGAATTTCATGGCTCATATTTGCCAGAAAGGCGGATTTCAACTTATCGGATTGTTCAGCGCGGCTCCTTGCCTTTTCAAGTTCACCAATCATGTGCTGCCGCTCGGTAACATCATCTACACGAATCACGACACCGTCAACATCTCCCTGTTCATTAAATATGGGAGTAGCAAAGACTTCTATGACATGCTTGTTATCCAGATTAAACAAGATAGACTCTACCTGACCGGATTTCCGGGCACGTTGCATCACACAATTCTCACAAGGAGTAGTGCGATTATGGGCTGTCAGATAGCAAGGTTCTCCTTTTTTGTAAGCCTCATAAGAAAGGCTTTTACTACAAAGCGAGATATTCTCCCATTGTACGATATAGTCGTTCGCAATATATGCCAATCCCGAATTAATATTGTTCAATACCAATTCATTCTGACGAATCAAATGGATCATTCTTTGTTCGCTCTCAAGAAGTTCTTTTTTCGAACGCACAACCTCTTCGTAAAGATTGTCATATTTGTTTTGCCACAGAACACGTTCGGTGACATCTTGGCTTATCACCATATAATTCGTAATTTCTGACTTTTCATTATGTACGAAAGAAACCGTAATCTCGAAGAATTTTATACCGGACAGGTTAGTAGGAAAAAGACGACGCAAGTCATCAAAATCATATTTTGCCACAAAGCGTACAGTTTCTCCTTTTCTGACCTGTTCCTTGATTTCATCAGAGAAACTAGTGTAATTGAATAGATTATAGCCCAGAATATCCTTTTTGTCTTTTATCCCCATTGATCTCAACCGTGAATAATTGACATCTATCATGAGACCGTCCTTATCATACAATTCCAAGCCTACAGACAAGTCATTAAAGATATTATGCAATAAGTTATCAGCTATCCCATTTACCAAAGTCTGTTCCATGCAGCAAAATTTGTATAGTATTACAATATTGATTGTTTATCCAAGCAAAGTTACTTCAATATTTTGTTACATAGAAAGAAAGAGGCCTTTTAGCCTCTTTCAGTATCTTTATTTCGCATTTTGGTATAAGAAGCCTTCTGCTTTCGCTAATGTTTCCGGTTTGCCTATATCAATCAGATGCAACTTTTCTGTCAAGTAACCACCATAGTTTACTTGCCGGCAAGTGGCAAGATAGAAATCCATGATAGAGAATTTTCCATCCCATGAGGGAGAGGTCATCCATTGAAAAATGGCGGGCGAAAGTACATGGATGCCACTGAATGCATATTCTTGATAAAGGGAAGAATCATACTGAAAACCTTCCGGTTTCACTTGTTCCGTATCCTTGTTTATCCATCCGCAAAGTCTCTTATCTGTATCAAAAAGAAGATAGCGGGAGGTTTTACGTTGGCTGGCCAGTAAAGTGGCAACAGCACCGCTTCGTAAATGGTAGTCATATAATTCTTTCAGATTCACGTCTGAAAGAATATCGACATTGTGTATCAGGAAAGGCTCATCGGAGTTTTCAAAGAAAGAACGGGCTTTCTTAATTCCCCCACCGGTGTCGAGCAACAGATCGCGTTCATCGGAAATATGTATGATAAGCCCAAAATTCTCATTGGCTTCTAAGAAATCAAGTATTTGTTCGCCAAAATGATGGATATTAATCACTATTTCTGTGAATCCGGCAGCTTTCAGTTTTAAGATCACATGTTCCAACATCGGATGTCCGGCTATGGGAACCAAAGCCTTCGGCATGGTATCGGTGAGCGGCTTCAGCCGGCTACCCAAACCGGCTGCAAATATCATTGCTTTCATTCTTTCGGTTACTTTCTTCTTTAATATTTACTCTTCTTAGATTGTTGCCTCAAACGTATGTTCGATATTCTGTTCCCGATGCACCAGTTCGACTTTCACACCAAATTTCTGATTCAGGTGCTCTGCCAGATGCTGGGCAGAATAAACAGAACGATGCTGTCCGCCGGTGCAACCGAAGCAGACGGACAAATTGCTGAATCCGCGTTCCATATAACGTTGCACGGAGGCATCCACCAAAGCATAGACATGATCGAGGAAACGGAGTATTTCTCCATCTTCTTCCAAGAAAGTGATTACAGGTTCATCCAGTCCGGTGAAAGGTTTGTAACGCTCATACTTACCGGGATTATTCACGGCGCGACAGTCGAATACATAACCTCCTCCATTGCCGGTAGAGTCATCAGGAATTCCTTTCTTATAGGCAAAACTCATTACTTTGACGGTTAACTGCCGCTTTTTCAGATCGTCCGTAAATTGTTTCAGTCCGGTAAGCTCTCGCAAAACGTTACAGAGATACGGATATTCCGGATATTCTTCTTTCAACAATTCACGCAGGTTTTCGATGGCATAAGGAACACTTTGGATAAAATGCGGTTTCTTTTCAAAGTAACCACGGAAACCATAAGCTCCCAGCACTTGCAGCGTACGGAAAAGGACAAAGTGACGAAGCTGGCTATAAAAATAGGATTCGTCAATCGGTTGGTATTTGCGAAGAGCTTCCATATACTCTTGCAGCAGTTCTTTACGAAGACTATCGGGATATTTCGCTTTCGCTTGCCACAGGAAAGAGGCTATGTCATAATAGAACGGGCCTTTGCGTCCGCCCTGAAAGTCGATAAACCATGGTTCGCCATCTTTTATCATCACATTACGGCTCTGAAAATCACGATACATAAAAGTAGCGGAAGAACTACGAAGCAAGACATCACTCATTTTCTGGAAATCATCTTCCAGTTTATCCTCCTGAAACTCCATACCGGTAGCTTTCAGGAAGCAATATTTAAAGTAATTCAAATCCCACAAAATGGAACGTTGATTGAACTCCGGTTGAGGATAACAACGGGAAAAATCAAATCCATCGGCCCCGGCAAACTGAATGGCAGGAAGCAAACGAATCGTTTTGCGAAGCAACTCTTTTTCCTCTTCTGAAAAGACGCTGGTAGCACGTCCTTTCTCTATGGCATGGAACAACAGAGTATCGCCCAAATCCTCCTGCAAATAATAGGTCTTATCTTCCGAAACGATGCGCACTTCGGGAACAGGCAGTCCACATTTGTGGAAGTGTCCTGCCATATAAAGAAATGCTTCATTCTCATCGATAGAAGCTCCGTAAACTCCAATCAATGTTTCTATACCCGTCAGCCGAAAATAACGGCGGTTGGAACCGGAAGACGGTAATTCTGTTATGTTTTCAGCGGGAACGCCCGTATATGACTGATAAAGTTTCTGTAGTTCTTCGGTAATCATAGTCGTATATTTTCGAGCAAAGATAGAGAATCTAGCTAAATAATACTATCTTCCCGCTGATAAAAACCGGCTACTTTACCTAATCTGCTGTGTACAGGCCTTTACTTCCAATAAGCCGGTTATTTAAAAAAGTTGTTGGAATGGCTCCCTATGAATATAAGATGAAGAATTAGCAATTCTCATTGTATTCAAGGATTTTCAGTGCAGAGATTAAAGATTTTCAGTACAGAAATTTATAATAGTTTATGCAGTCGAGTAGTCATCCCCTTATAATGGGACAACTTATCTTTAGAAGGACGGAAAGCTTTAAAGATACAAAATTAAATAGAGAAAAGCAACTATATATAACTCTTTTACCTGAAGGAATACAAAATAAGTTTGCTTTTCAACAAACATTCATCCGAATGTATTATCTTTGTTTTAGTTTAACTGACCTAATCTCATGAGAAGAAAGACCTTTTTACTACTATGCATCGCATTTATCACACTGTTTATCGGCATCTCCCCTCTTCAAGCCGGTCATTATTACTATAAGCAAATCTCACTAAAAGACGGACTGCCTTCTACCGTACGATGCATCTTAACGGATGAACAAGGTTTTGTATGGATTGGAACCCGCTCCGGACTGGGACGATATGACGGACATGAACTTAAAAAGTATGTCCATCAGTCAAACAACCCTCATTCCATTCCTCACAATTTAATCTACCAGCTGATAGAAGATGTACAAAACAATATATGGATTCTGACAGATAAGGGAGTGGCACGTTATCAGCGGCAAAGCGATGACTTTCTTATACCGACTGATGAAACAGGAAATAATATCATCGCCTATTCCGTCTGCCTGACTGATGATGGAGTGTTATTCGGTTCGAAAAATAAAATCTTTTTCTATAATTATCAGGATGCCACTTTCCGCCTCCTGCAAACGTTTGACCTAGAGCCCAATTATAATGTGACTCTGCTAAGTCTATGGGATAAACGAACATTACTTTGTTGTAGTCGTTGGCAAGGACTACTCCTGCTCGACCTGAATACCGGAAAATGCCGCCGTCCTCCTTTCGATTGCGGAAAGGAAATAATGAACGTACTCATAGACTCACAAAAAAGAATCTGGGTAGCCCCTTACAACGGAGGGCTGAACTGCCTGACACACGACGGTAAACTACTGGCTACATATACTACCCACAACTCTTCTCTAAGTAACAATGTTGTACTAAGTCTCGCCGAACGGGAAGGAGAAATCTGGATTGGAACAGACGGAGGAGGCATTAATATTCTCGACCCGGAAACCGGACATTTTTCTCTGCTGGAACATGTGCCCGGAAGTGACAACTATTCACTTCCCGCCAACTCTATCTTATGCCTATACAACGACTACAACAACAATATATGGGCAGGCAGCATCCGCAACGGACTAATCAGCATCCGGGAAGTTTCCATGAAAACATATACAGACGTACCACCCGGCAACGACCGGGGACTTAGCAACAATACCGTTCTAAGTCTTTTCCAGGAATCTCAAGATCAAATCTGGGTAGGTACGGACGGAGGAGGTATCAACAACTTTAATCCGCTCACAGAGAAATTTACTCATTACCCTTCCACCTGGGAAGACAAAGTTGCCTCTATCTGTCAGTTTACTCCCGGTAAATTATTAATTTCTATTTTCTCACAAGGAGTATTTATTTTCAATCCGGCAACTGGAGAAAAACAACCTTTCACCATTGTCGACGCTGAAACAACAGCACTCTTATGCAATCGAGGCAAGGCTGTAAATCTACTCCGGAACACTCATCACAGCATTCTGTTCCTTGGAGAACATATCTATATATATGATTTGAATACACGTACTTTCAGTACCGCTATAGAACAGGAAAAACAAGATATTATCGGTGCTCTCCTGCCAATCGGCAATTATAGGAACACCACTTATCTAAATGATACGAAGCACATATATGAACTGGACAACCATACAAACCGGCTGAAAGCCCTATACAGATGCTGGAAAGACACGACCATCAACTCCGTTTCAAGAGACGAAGAGGGAAACTTCTGGATTGGGAACAATTACGGATTGGTACACTACAATCCCGCCACCAAAATACAGACTCCGATCCCGACCTCTCTATTTAGTGAAATCACTTTGATCGTATGCGACCAGCAAGGAAAAGTATGGATAGGAGCTGACAGCATGCTTTTCGCTTGGCTTATCAAAGAAAAAAAGTTCGTTCTATTCGGCGAATCAGACGGCGTAATCCAGAACGAATATCTTTCCAAACCCCGCCTGTTAAGTATGCAGGGAGACGTCTATATGGGTGGAGTAAAAGGTTTACTGCACATTAACTGCAAAATACCATTAACAACTTCTGAACTTCCCCAACTCCAATTATCCGATGTCATCATCAATGGAGAATCCGTGAATAACGAATTAACCAATCGACCAACAGGGATCTCCGCTCCCTGGAACAGTAATATCACTATCCGGATCATGTCGAAAGAGAAGGACATTTTCCGACAGAAAGTGTACAGATACCAGATAGAAGGGCTGAATGACCAGCAAATCGAATCGTACAATCCCGAACTGGCTATACGTTCACTTCCTCCGGGAAGTTATAAGATTATGGCTTCATGTACAGCTAAAGATGGCAGTTGGATTCCCAGTCAGGAAGTACTGGAACTAACCATTCTCCCTCCCTGGTATCGGACATGGTGGTTTATTCTTAGCTGTACCGTTCTTACTGCTGCCGCTATTATTGAAACTTTCCGAAGAACTCTAAAGCGTAAGGAAGAAAAACTGAAATGGGCAATGAAGGAACATGAACAACAGGTATATGAAGAAAAAGTACGTTTCCTTATTAATATCAGTCATGAGCTGCGCACACCTTTAACGCTCATACACGCACCGCTTAGCCGGATACTGAAATCGCTTTCTGCCGAAGATACACAATATTTACCTATAAAAGCAATCTATCGCCAGTCACAGCGAATGAAAAACCTTATTAATATGGTACTCGATGTACGCAAAATGGAGGTTGGGGAAAGTAAATTGCAGATACAGCCGTATGCTCTCAATCAATGGATTGAACATGTATCCCAAGATTTCGTCAGCGAAGGTGAAGCTAAAAACGTCCGTATCCGCTATCAGCTTGACCCACAGGTCAATACTGTAAGTTTCGATAAAGATAAGTGTGAGATTATTCTAAGCAATCTGCTTATCAATGCCTTGAAACACAGTCCACAAGATGCAGAAATAACAATTACATCGGAGTTGCTTTCCGAGAAAAATAGCGTACGTATCTCCATCATTGACCGGGGAAACGGATTGAAACAAGTAAATACACAAAAACTCTTCACCCGTTTCTATCAAGGTACAGGAGAGCAAAGCGGCACAGGTATCGGATTATCTTATTCCAGGATTCTGGTAGAACTACACGGAGGCTCCATCGGTGCACGGGATAATCAGGAAGCTGGTGCAACATTCTTCTTTGAACTACCCTTGAGACAACAATCGGAAGAGATCGTCTGTCAGCCGAAGGCATATCTGAACGAATTGATGAACGATGATAGCAAAGAACAGTTACCGGAGGAAAATACGTTTGATACGAGTCCTTACAGTATTCTAGTGGTGGATGACAATCCGGATTTGACGGATTTTCTGAAAAAGTCACTGGGAGAATATTTCAAACGGGTAGTGATTGCTTCCGATGGTGTGGAAGCCCTTCAACTGACCAGAAATCATGCTCCGGATATTATCGTCAGTGACGTGATGATGCCGAGAATGAATGGATATGAACTTTGCAAAAATATAAAGGAAGATATTACGATCAGTCACATTCCTATCATTCTGCTGACAGCAAGAGATGATAAACAAAGTCAGTTGAGTGGCTACAAGAACGGGGCGGACGCTTATCTGACTAAGCCCTTTGAGATAGAAATGCTAATGGAAATCATTCGCAACCGATTGAAAAACCGCGAATCTATCAAGAAAAGATATTTGAATACAGGATTAGTCCCTGCGCCGGAAGAGAGCACTTTCAGCCAGGCAGATGAAACATTTCTGCTGAAACTGAATAAAATTATTCAGGAACATCTGGATAGCAGCAATCTGGACGTCACTTTTATCTGCAAGGAGATAGGTATGAGCCGGGCTTCCCTTTACAATAAGCTAAAAGCTCTGACCGATATGGGAGCCAATGATTACATTAATAAATTCCGGATGGAGAAAGCGATCACATTAATCACCAGTACGGACATGTCGTTCACGGAAATTGCCGAGAAGGTCGGCTTCACTACTTCACGCTATTTCAGTACGGCTTTCAAACAATATACAGGAGAAACGCCAACTCAATATAAGGAGAAGAGAAAACAGGAACGGAAAAAAGAGTAATGAGCAGCTACCCGAAAAAACAAATATTCTTTAGGCACGGAATTCTAAGACCTGAGCAAATAATCCGTGCCTAAAAATTTTAATATACTGCAAGTTTCATTACTTACTCAACCATTGACTTTTTTATAGTCTTCCAGAAACTTCTTCAATCCCGAATCCGTCAACGGATGATTCAATAAACCCTTGATAGCACTCAACGGACAAGTAGCAACGTCCGCTCCCACTTCCACACATTCGATAATATGTTTCGTATTGCGGATAGAAGCAGCGAGCACTTGTGTCTTGTAATCATAGGTACGATACATACGTACAATATCTCCCACAAGCCCTACTCCATCTTCACAAATATCGTCCAGACGACCGACAAAAGGCGAAACATAGGTAGCTCCGGCTTTAGCTGCCAGTAATGCCTGTCCTACTGAAAAGACTAATGTACAGTTAGTACGGATTCCCTTTTCCGTGAAATGTTTGATCGCTTTAATGCCATCGGCAATACAGGGGACTTTTACTACAATATGCGGATTGAGCGCGGCAAGTTCTTCACCTTCACGAATCATTCCTTCATAATCGGTTGCTATCACTTCGGCACTGACATCTCCGTTGACAATCTTACATATCTTGATATAATGTTCACGCTGATTCTGCGTTCCTTTGATACCTTCTTTCGCCATCAGCGAAGGGTTGGTAGTCACTCCGTCAAGTACTCCGAGGGCATAAGCCTCCTGAATTTGCTCCAAATTAGCTGTGTCAATAAAAAATTTCATACTCTTAATTTTTAATGGTTAACGATCTAATAGTCAAAGATAATAATTTATTTCCATTCATCTCTGATTATGCAATCGTTATTGACGAATCAAGATATACATCCTGAATAGTATTCAATAATTCCACCCCTTCGTTCATTGGTTTCTGGAACGCTTTACGTCCGCTAATCAATCCCATACCTCCTGCACGTTTGTTGACTACAGCTGTAATGACTGCATCACGCAAATCGGAAGAACCGTGAGATTCTCCACCGGAGTTAATCAAACCAACGCGTCCCATATAGCCGTTGGCTACCTGGTAGCGGCAAAGGTCAATCGGATGTTCGGAAGCAAGTTCGGTATACATACGCTCGTCGATCTTTCCGAAACCGATAGCTTTGAAGCCACCATTATTAGTCGGAAGTTTCTGTTTCACAATATCAGCTTTGATAGTCACTCCCAAACGGTCGGCCTGTCCTGTCAGGTCGGCGGCAGCATGATAATCGACAGCACCTTTCTTGAAATCATTATTGCGCAGGTAACACCAAAGAATGGTTGCCATCCCCAGTTCGTGAGCATATTCAAAAGCTTCGGCTATCTCCACGAGCTGACGGCGACTCTGTTCCGAACCGAAATAGATAGTGGCGCCTACCGCTACTGCTCCCATATTCCAGGCTTCTTTAACGGTACCAAACAATACTTGGTCGAAACTGTTAGGATAAGAAAGTAATTCATTGTGATTCAACTTAACGATAAAAGGTATTTTATGGGCATATTTACGTGCTACGGATCCAAGAATCCCAAAGGTAGAAGCTACTCCATTACAGCCTCCTTCAATAGCCAGTTTTACGATATTTTCCGGATCGAAATAGATCGGATTGGGGGCAAACGATGCTCCGGCAGTATGTTCGATGTCCTGATCGACAGGAAGTATAGACACATAACCGGTATTTGCCAGGCGGCCATGTCCCAACAACGTTTGCAGACTGTTCAATACTCTGATGCTCCGGTCCGAATCAATCCATACTTTATCTATTGTATCGGGAGACGGAACGTGAATCAGTGATTTATCAATGGTTTCGCAAGTGTGGTCCAGGTAATAACAGGCCTTATCTCTTAATAATTCTACTACTTTACTCATAACTTCATTTTTTAATGTGTAACTTTTCTATTTTTTCTTTCCCTGATTGGCTACTGCTTCCATCAGTTTTTTGATCTCTTCCGGGTTTCCCAGGAAATAGTCGTTGGCCACGTTCAGGTTTTCATCAAACTCAAAAACGTAAGGCACAGCAGTAGGCAGATTCAGTTTTATGATATCTTCATCGGAGATATTTTTCAAATGTTTTATAATACCCCGCAGGCTATTACCATGAGCCACAACCAATAAAGTATGGGCCGTTTTCAGACTGGGGAATATATCACTTTCCCAGTAAGGCATGATACGTTCAATGGTATCTTTCAATGATTCGGTACGAGGTAACTCGGCGTCGGGCACTTCATGATAACGGTAATCAAAACGCGGGTTTCTCAAATCACTCTCCGAAAGCGGATTGGGAGCTATATCATAGCTACGACGCCACACAAGCACTTGTTCTTCTCCATATTTCTCGGCAGTCTCGGCTTTATTCAATCCCTGCAATTCACCATAATGCTTTTCATTCAGGCGCCAGTTTTTCTCTACAGGTATCCAGTCCAGATTCATCTTATCGAGAACACAGTTCAAGGTTTTCACCGCACGCTTCAAATAGGAAGTATAAGCCTTATCGAAATTGAAACCATATTCTTTCAATGTCTCTCCGGCTTTTTCAGCTTCGGCAACTCCCTTTTCTGTCAGATCGACATCTGTCCAGCCCGTGAAGCGGTTTTCTTTATTCCATGCACTCTCTCCGTGACGAAGTAATACTATCTTTTTCATTTCTAAAATTCTCCTTTCTTCTTTTTATATATACAACAGATTGTTTCTTCACAAAGTTCACTAGAAAACAAATAGTTATCAATACCTAGAAATAATGATTCTTTCTGCAAAGAAGCGGGATGCAGTAATCAGGGACATAAAAAAATACCCTCCTCTAATTCTAAGCTTGCATTATGGATGATGATTCATCAAAGCAAGGTTATCATTAGAGAAGAGTAAGTCTGTTAAAGTAAAAAAGAGAGAGTTTATATATACAAGAAAATCTGTTCTACTTTTCTGTTCTTTTTAAAAAGTTCCACTGTTGAAGTCTACACATCAGCATCTTTTCCATAATAGGTTTCTTTCGTCTTTTTGATGTTTCTCAGCAAAGATGAATAGTGGCGATAGTTCATATCTCCTTCCTTACAAGCTGCCAACTGTTCCTTTACATGCTCTTCAATCTTGTCCAGATGTTTCTCCATAAAGAGTTGAATATCAGAACGGGTAACTGTCATATTCAAACTTGTATTATCTTTCTCATTAGGTTTAATCACACGCTCTACAAACGACAGATAAGTCCGGTGTGTTTGACGACGGAAATTGTTCTCCAACTCATTAGGATCGTTCAACGGTTTCCATACAGCGACAAATACGTCATTCAAATACTCGTCCAGTGAATACGGTTCGGGTACGCTGAAGGAAGTTGAATAGATATTGTGAAGCATTCCCGGCGCAAGCAACAAAGCTAACGCAGAACTCTGACGGTCGCTAATTTCATCTACCGCTTTCAGGCCTACACGACTTACCACTTCGTTCGGATAGAGCCAGAGGGGAGCTACGAACAAGTTACGTCCCAACCATTCAACAACCTCTTTTTGTATACTACGCGGCACATAATCACGCCCTTTGCTATCCGGCACATTTTTGGTATAACGGCCTCCCAGATTTTTCTGTACTTGCAGCGTATACTTCAGATATTGGACGCGAACTGAATTATAGATAGTATTCAAATCGTCATACTGACCGTCAGGTTGCGCCGTCCAAGTCAGAATGTTCTCCATCACTCTTTTCAGATTCTTGATACCATATTCATTAGCCTTCATATTATTGTCGCCCAAATCTTCGCTTTGGCTGCGCGGGTCAGAGCCTTTTCCTTCATCACCGATAAACAATAAACGATGGTCTCCTTTCAGTTTCTTGGTAACTTCGGCGCGTAATGCCGCTTTCTCTTTAAAGGGGTCTTTAAATTCCGGACGATATTGATATCCCCATTTTATAGCCCATTTATCATAATCGCCAATGCGAGGGAAAAGTCCTTTTTCTGAAATCCGGTCTTCAGGCTGTGCCACATAATTGAATCGTGCATAGTCCATGATTGATACCGTGTGACCGTTCGCTTCCACCCAGGCTTTATCACGTAACTTCTCTACCGGAGTAGCTGAACTGGCAGCCATATTGTGACGCAAACCGAGTGTGTGTCCTACTTCATGCGAGGAGACAAACTGAATCAGAGTTCCCATTAATTTGTCATCAAAGGTCATTGATTGCGCACGTTTATCCAAAGGTCCGCACTGCACCATATACCATTTCTTAAGTAGGTTCATCACGTTATGATACCAACAGATATGACTTTCCATTATTTCTCCGCTACGCGGATCTACAATACGCGGTCCGTAGGCATTCTCTGTTTCCGAAGGCAAATAACGCAATACACTATAACGTGCATCATCCAAGCTCATTGTGGGATCGTCCGGCCACTCTTTGGCAATAATGGCATTTTTAAATCCGGCTGCTTCAAAAGCAACATTCCAATCGTTCACACCGGCTTTAAGATAAGGGATCCATTTCTTGGGTGTCGCCGGGTCTATATAGTATACAATAGGGCGTTTCGGTTCAGTGAGTTGTCCCCGACGATAACGTTCCGGGTCTTTCGGTTCCAACCGATAACGCTGAATGATAGCTCCACGCGATGTGACTTGCTGTTCATCAGAGAATTCTGTCACCGGATTCTGAAAAAAGCCGACCCGTTCATCTGCCAGTCTCGGCTGCATCGGCTCTTTAGGCAACATTACCATACTGGTATTCAGTTTCACAGTCACTGATCCTGTTGCCGCAGCCGGCAGTTTGCCGGAAGTTATGTTGTAAGTACGCAAAGTTACTACTTCCACATTAATAGGATAGGTCTTTATAGTATCCATAAATGTACGATCCTGAACTAAAGAACCAATACCAAGAATAGAACGGTCACTTGATGTAAAGCCACAGGTCTTGTTATCACTTAAAAGGAACTTGGAGACGTTGACAAGCTGTGCCCGGGTCTCCGGATTTCTACCAATAACATCAAACTTACCGATAACCGGATCTACAGTAGACTGCTTCAACGCCTCTGCTATCTTATCACCCGGGCGGGCAAACTGCGACTGCACATATTCACGTAAAAAGAGAGTTTTATCGTTATGTTGTTCCCAATAAACCACACTTCGATTCACTTCTTCTCCACTAAGCATTTTAAATCCTTGCGGAACAGCTTTAAAGCGGGTAACAACCAATAACAATCGTCCCAATAAAGAATCCGGTACTTCAAAATACCAGTCATCTTTGATGTGACGGATCGTGAACATACCCTCACATTCACTTCCTCCATCTTTCAACAGTTTCTCGTAAGCGGTAGCCTTCTTGACAGTGTCTTTTTTGACCGTATCTTCATGAACTACCAGATTTTTGGTTCCATACTCCAGCGGAAGTTTACCACCGGCATACACTCCAACACATTGCAGTGTAAGGAGTATGTATGCCGCCATTATTAAAATTTTTCGCATCGCTTTTCTCTTTATTTTTTTATTCGTTAGTGTTCAGCGTTATGTTCGGATTCTTTTCGCGGGCATCTACCGGGAATGGAATGATATACAAACGTGAATCCGGGCGCAACGTATATGTCTTCTGCTCAACATCCGTAGAAACCACCGGGAACTTGCGGGTAATTGTCTTCGCATAATCAGCTTCCGTATTGTATCGTTTCAAATCCCAAAAACGGCTGAATCCCGAAATCAGTTCCCTGCGACGTTCGTCAATGACTGCCTGCACCATCTCACGTTCGGTAGCCGGTTCCGGCAATATGGCTTCCGAACCTCTGATTCTTTTTTCCCGCAACAAATTCAAAGTCCCGACAGCTCCCGATATGTCCTTCAACCGTGCTTTGGCTTCAGCCAGAATCAGATAAACTTCAGCAGTACGCATACCTACGGACATCGTCTGGAATCTGGAATAGGAGATTGAAGTATCCCACAAAGCAGCACCGGAGCCTTCATCAAAGTAATGGATACTGTTGCCGGTCGTTTTGAAGAACTGGTTCATACGTTCGTCATTCTGTCCGTAAAGTTGCAGCAACTCCGGACTTGCCATACCATACATATAAGCTAGATTGTCAGAGGTTCCTCCCATATAAGCATAGTTCAAAATCTCCGGATTACCGCCTTTGGCATAAGTCGACACCTTGGTCGGTCCACCTGCATCTGCCAACGCTATATAATCAATCAGACTGCTGTTCCGTTTCAACGATTCTTCCGCAGCTTCTTTCGCTTTCTTCCAGTCTCGATGGAACAGATAAACACGCGCAGCCAATGCATAACCAAACGCTTTGGACGGATGATATACATTCACCGGTTCTTCCTGCAAATAAGGAAGTGCATCTTCTATATCCTTAATGATGAAATCATAAACCTCGGCAACAGTCGATTTGGTCGGAGTAGCTTCCAAGTCATATTTACTGACGATGGGAATCCCGCCGTCATTCGCTGCCGTTTCCGGATTATAGGCTTTCGCATATGTATTCACTGCAATAAAGTGATCCCATGCACGCATGATCTTCGCTTCCGCTTTAGCCAGTTCCTTGGTGTCTTTGTCACCCTGGCTGTCGTCTATCAATGAAATCACAATATTTGACCGCAAGATGTATGTATAACAGTTAGCATACAGATTATTATCACTCAGTTCTTTCCTGTCGGCTTCCTCATTGAACGTCATATTGATTCCATCATAGGAAGTATATTCTTTGCCAATAATATTCGATTCTTTTGCCCAGACATTGTCACTTAACAATGCAAAAGACATCGGATGATAAGTACGGTTCGGCAAAGCCACCAATTCGTAGTAAGTTTGGGTAGAATCCACGGTTTTCTGACCCGTGGGAGTTATATCCACATAATTCTCACAGGCTGCAAACCCTATTATGAGAATAATCGGCAAAATATAAAGTAATTTACGCATATCCTATGTCTTTTAAATAGTTAGAAACTTGTTGATAATCCGATGGAGTAAGTTTTGGGCGAAGCCATACCACGTGTTCCACCATTCATATTGTAACTCTCGGGATCAATATCGCTCCCTGCCTTACACCAGGTAAACAGATTGTTCACTTGTACCTTTACCTTCAGCGAATTGAGACGAAGATGCTGGCAAATTGTTAGTGGTAAGTTATAACCTAAACTCAAGCTACGCAATTTCACATAGCCGGCATCCTTCACGTTTATATCGCCATACTTCCACCAATCCTCAAAAATACCCGCATAAGTTTTTACTTGTGACGGCATATCGTGATACATACGTACTTGCGCATCCGGTTCATCCGCGCTCCAACGGTTGGAAATTCCTTTCAGCGTCTGACTTCCTATTTGGTCACTCATACTCACTACACTGTTACGCAGTTTGTTGCCACCGGCATACACGAAGAAAGCATTCAGATCGAAATTCTTATAATTGAGTCTGAAAGCCAGCGAGCCACTGAATTTCGGAGTCAATGAACCGAGGTTTACCAAGTCATCAGTACCTTTGAGCGATGAATTACTAGTAATACTGGCTACTGTGCCATCTTCATTGAATTTCACCAAATCATTCCCATCTTTATCCATCGCTACCGGATACCCATTCTCAATACGGCCTATACGATAAGCCCATAGCGTATTATAACTAGTACCTTCCATGAAATAGTCCTGCGGACTCTTAATAAAGGACGACACATTGTCCGCATCGCTGTGATCCACTTTCAGCATCTTGTTCTTATTATAGTCAAAGTTGAAATCGACAGCAAAATTCCAGTCTTTCTTACGGACGATGTTTGCCGTGAGGGAAAGTTCCACCCCTCGGTTACGCATCTCGCCATTATTCACTTTACGTGATTTTGCCCCCATAGTCGGATCCATATACCGGCTTACAAGCAAATCGGACGACTGGCGGTTGTAGTATTCCAAACTACCGCTAATCACATTATTGAACAGGCGGAAATCCAATCCTATATTATAAGTAGCTGTCTTTTCCCAACGCAGTTTCGGATTGGGCAGGTCATCGTCTTCATACGTCAGATAGGTCGTTTTGATAGGGTTGCTCTGTGTCTTTTGTTTGACAATAAAATAAGTGGTCGAACTTTGGTCTACGTTACCGTTGATACCGTAAGTCATACGCGCTTTAAGATAATCCAACCAAAAAATCTCTTTCATAAATGATTCTTCCGACAGGATCCAGGAAGCACCGACAGACCACAAAGGATGACGCTGTTTACGAATATCAAGACCGAACAGATCGGCTTGATCCCAACGAATACTTCCCGACAGATGATAGCGGGATAGGAAAGAGTATGCCGCATTCGCATAAAAAGACGCATAACGATGGCGGGGTTCCTTTAAAGTGCCGGGCAGCCCCGACAAAGTAATCCTACTGCCGGAAAGGGCACTGGTTCCCACACCGTCGCGAAATTCCTGCCAGTTCATTTGATCGGAAGTCAGCGTTTGCGGATCGTAGCCATAAAATAATTGACTGGTAGATTTCGGAATCTTGTTTTCACGAAATTCCAATCCGGCAATGGCAGTCACTCTATGATCTTTCCAGCTGTTGTCAAAGTCTATCTGGTTTCGTACAGTATAGCGCTTACTTTCAACTTCCGACTGGGAATATCGACCACCTTGCGGCAAATGCGCTTTTCCATCCGTATCAACCATACTGTTGTGCAGCATACGTATTGCGTAAGAATCTTCCGAATCAAACTGTTCGTTCTTGCTCTTGTTCCATTCATACTGATACATAAAGTTGTACTTAAACATTTTCAGGAAACGAGCCTGTAAACTAACGAAGGGACGAATACTGACATCATGTGATTTAGTCTTACTTTCATCCAGTACGTCAAGCACATTGAAGCCAAACGATTTGTAAGGTGCAACACCCTCGGCACCACCCACAACACTTCCATTGTAAGAAACGTTACCTACATTGACGTAAGGAGACGTATAGCGATTGCCGTCGGCATCCAATATCCGTTCATACCTTTGCTGTATGGCATAGCCGGTATAGCTTGTATTCGGTGTGTCGCTGCGTCCCATACGTACATCTACGCCGGCATTCACATTCATCCAACTCGTAATTGCATAGTTCGACTTGTAATACAAGGAAATCCGATTGCTCTTGCTGCTTATGATACGCTGATTGTCAGTCTCATAATTAAAAGAAAGATAATGATTGTTATTTCCGGCCTTTTGAGATACACTCACATTATAACGTTGGGTCACGGCTGTACGCCAGGCGTTGTCGCGATATTCTTTATAATAGTCATTATTGCGCCATTGATTCAAAGTGGCATTTACCTCATCACTGCTGACATCTCCATTTTCCCGATCCAGATAAAGTTGGAACAGAGGATTGTAGTATCCGGATTTAAAACCGGACAAGTATCCCGACGCACTCCCTATTTCGGCTACATTGGCATCAAATACAGCCGTTTGGTAATCAATGATTTCACTGGTAGAAGCCAGATTCAAGCTCTTGAAATTTGGCTTGGTAGTGATAAACCAGTCGGCGTTTATAGACACGTTCGCACCTTCTTTTTTGGCTTGCTTCGTAGTGACCACAATAACTCCGTTTGCAGCCAAAGCACCATAAATACTAGCTGCAGCGGCATCTTTCAAGACAGTAATACTCTCTACATTATAAGGATTTATCTCACTCAAGGTCAGGTCGGTCGGCATATCATCCACAACAATCAACGGCATTGTTCCAACATTAGGCGAGAACGTACCTACACCACGAAGGATAGGGCTCATATCACCGTTATTCGGATTAATATTCATACGCAAACCGGCTATTTGCCCTTCCAAGGATGACGCCAGGTCACTATGCATCTGCCTTGTCAGTTGTTCAGAATCTATAAAGCCAAAAGAGGCAGTAGAACGTTCACGGCTAATGCGCTGATAACCCGTCACTACAACATCTCCCAATTGCTGTTTATCTTCATGCATAATCACATTGACATGAGTACGCCCTTTAATAGATACCTTTTCAGTTTGCATACCGACAAAAGAGACTTCCAATGTGTGGGTTTCCTCCATCACTTTACAAGTGAAATTTCCTTTGATATCGGAAATAGCTCCAAACGGGCTGTCGATTCCCCGGATATTCGCACCTGGCAGCGGATCCCCTTTTTCATCCACTACCCGCCCTTCGATGTTCCTGACTTTACGAGTAGTCGATGCAGGCTTCACTTTACGGACAGTGATAAAATGTTGTTTCACCTCATATTCAAAAGGTTTCCCTTCCAGTATTTTCTGGAGTGCCGCCAAAGGTGCCAACTGATGTATGCTTACGCTTACCCGGTACGCTCCGACATCTTCACTAGGAAAATTCACCTTATAACCGGACACATTGCTAAACTGCTTCAAAGCCTCTCCCAATGGCGCTTCCTTTAGTTCCAAAGAAATCAATTTGCTGTCCGTATTTTGTGCCCGTCCATGCAGGGCAATTACAAACATCAGCAATAAGAAGGCGGCTTTCATCCATACGACCTTTCTCATTGCCTTTTTGCGAGACAATGTAATTTGTTGCTTTTTCATAAAAGTTGTATTTGTAAAGTTATATATGTTTAATCGTAATAGTCCCGTCCTGATATTCTACACGTACTTTTTCCAGTTTATTCAGCAGTTCCACTGCCTCGTCCAAATGAGCGTTGCGGTTCGCCCAAAAGTTCAGGCGGATATTATATAGTTCCACCCGTTCAAAGTCTACGTTCACGTTGTACCATCTGCCCAGAGAACTCATAATTTCTTCCAGTGACGAATCTTCAAAATAGAACATTCCTTCTGTCCATGCCGTATAGGTAGCTATGTTGACACGCGATATTTTCTCTTCTCCGGTTTCCGTATAAGTCAAGTCCTGTCCGGGTTGAAGCACTACGGACGTAAGGCTGTTCGTGTTGGTCACTTGCACTTTTCCCTGCACCAATGTCACGTGGCGGTCTTCTGTTGCGTATGAACGTACATTGAATTTAGTACCCAGTACATGGGTATCCATGCCGTCGGCACTTACTATAAAGGGACATTTTTCATCCTTTGCCACTTCAAAGCAGGCTTCACCTTTCAACTCTACCCGTCGTTCCTTCCCGTTGAATGCGACAGGATAGCGCAGGCTACTTTCAGCATTTATCCACACTTTAGTCCCGTCGGACAGTACCAATAGGAAACTTTTTCCACGTGGTGTAGTCAACGTTTGGCAGCAGGTGGTATCCGGCGTCAATGTTTTCCATTCTTTGATGTCCATCACACTGTCTTCCAACAGTTGTTGTTCATGATGGCCGTCCATTTGCAACATCACATGTTCTCCACTGACAGTTGCGGCAAAGAATCGCACCGGTTCCTCTTTTTTTATAAAGAAAGAAGGAAGTAAAGAAGGTATAAGAAAGGCCAAAACCAAAACGGCAGCCACAGCAGAAGCCGCTACCCAAATACGTGTTTTCATTTTTGCCTTGCGTCTCCTATCCAAGCTTTCACGCATCACAGCTTCCTTGCAAGCCATCAAGTCGAGAAATAGTTCCTTGTTTTCAGGTACGCTAATCCACTGGTTGAACTCTTCCGTCTCCCTTAGTCTCGGTTCCTGTATCGCACGCAATGCATAATCTGAATTCTGGTCTGGATTTTCCATCATAATAATCAACTGTTTATCTTAATACGTAGAGCCAACCGAAATTAATGACACCTATGAGAGATTTTTTTTCTTGATGGAAATTCAGAAGAACAAAAGATGAAGCCTGTATACCAATGACGATAACACACAAATGCACTATTCCAACGGTTCACAGGTTTCACCATTGAGATGAACAACTATAAATCAGACATTTATGGTGAAGGGAAGCAGAAAAACAAAGCAAACAACCCTTCACATCCTTCACCTCTTTTTTCATATGCTATGAGCTAAAGTAAATATGCTATAAGCAAAAAAGAATATGCTATAAGCAAAAATAAATTAGCTTATAGCAAATGACCCGTTGGGTATTAACTTTTGAGTTATCAAGTATTAACTCTTGAGCTATAAGGTATTAACTCTTGAATTATCAGGCATTAATACCTTGTTTACAGGAGATATATGCCGTGCGTATTGGACATATAGATCCAATATGCTAGACATATAGATCCAACACGTCAGACATATATGCCCAACAAATCCATATAAGTGCGTGAAGGGTGTGAAGGGTTATTTACTTTGTTTTTCCTACTTCCATTCACCATAAATATCTGATTTATAGTTGTTCAGCTAAAGTGTGAAACAAGTGAAGAGCAGGATTCAACATTAAACTGTAATAAGTAAAAAGACACTCAATCGTTTACGGAGTATTTTTAAAGCCCGGGCAATATGGGTTCTGACTGTATTATCACTGATATTTAATATTTCACTAATTTCCGCACATTTCTTTTCATTCAGAAAAAACTCTTCCACTACTATGCGCATTTGCGGCGCCATCTGGCGGATACTCTCCTGCATCCGGTCTATTTTATCTTCGTAGTCCCGATACTCTTTGGCAGTCCAACCGCTATAAAGTTCTTCCAAGTATCTTTCCGCATTCCGGTTCACTACATTCTGATGACGTATGTGGTCAATGCAACGGTTTTTCACCATAACATAGAATAAAGGCAGCAAATCAGTCTTCCCTTCAAACTGCTCGCTGTTTTCAAGTACTGAGCAAAACACATCACTCAATACATCCTTTGCGCTTTCTCCGTCATTCAGCAGATTATATGCATGAATATAGAGCTTTTGCCAATATTTCCTATACAATACAGCTATGGCATTTTGGCTACTATTCATATCTTTGTGGTTACTTTTTGCATTTAATTAAGCACAAAGATAGCCAAATAACACAAAAAGCAATCAATTCATTAAAAAATATTAGAAATCATATTCTAATATATTAACGTATCATTTCTTTTCAAGAAGATGCGGTTTGTAATCGTATCCGGAAGTTCTGATTCATAATGTGTTACCATAATCATCGTCTTATCTTTACGTTTACAGAAGGCTTCGATCACCTTTTTGACCCGACGACGATTGTAAGTATCCAATCCATGAAGCGGTTCGTCCAAAATCAGTAATTCAGGATCTTTGACGAAAGCACGTGCCAACAGAGCCAGACGTTGCTCCCCACTGGAAAGCTGCAAGAAAGGTTTGTCTTTCAAATCGGCAATGCCGAATATATCCATCCACCACTCACATACAGCCATCTGCTCCGGTTGGGGGCGTTTGTACAGTCCGATACTGTCGTGCAGTCCGCTGGCTACGATTTCAATAGCCGGCAAGTTTTTGAGATAAGCACGATGCATCTCGGGACTTACATATCCGATGTGTTTCTTGATTTCCCAAATACTTTCTCCGGTTCCCCGTTTGCGTCCGAAAAGGCTGATGTCGCAAGCGTATGATTGTGGATTATCCGCACAAACCAAACTCAATAATGTAGACTTTCCTGCACCGTTCTCCCCGCTCAACGCCCATTTCTCCCCACGATGCACTGTCCAGTCCAGTTCGTTCAGAATAGTGCGGTCGCCATAGCGGATACTTACCTTATTCAGTTTCACCACTTCGTCCGAGTCATAGTTGTTGCCGTCATAAGGCAAATCAATAATCCGTTTCTGCAATTCATCGAAAGAAGTAGTTGCGTCTCTGTTGCGGAAAGCAGTCAGGTAGGCTTCGCGTTCCATCTTGGAAAACACTTCCATTTTATCAACAGGGATAACGTGAGTGATAAAGGAAGGTATATCATCCATCATGGAAAGCACCAGAATAATCTGGACGGACGACATTTTTGTCAGACGTTCGAGCAAAGAGAATAACAATTCGCGGGTAGGCGCATCCAGTCCGATAAACGGATTATCCATTATCAGAACGCGGGGGGCTGTCAACAGTGTCTTTGTGAGCTGGAATTTACGCAGTTCACCACTTGAAAGAAGGATTATCTTTTTATCAAGAAGAGGTTCGATGCGGAAGAGCTCGAACAGTTCATTTTTCAGTTGTTCGTCTTTAATCTCTCCCAACATTTCGCGGACGTCCGGCGTTTCATCCTGGTCGTGCGCATTCCAACGCTGTTGGTAGTAATAATTGGCATCTGCCGCTCCATAAGTATCACGGAACGCGATATATTTCACATTATCATAAACAGTTTGAGTAGCGGAAGGGGAAAAGTCATACTGGAGTGTTCCTTCACGTAGCGGATATTTTCCGATTAATGTATCTACAAAAAGGCTCTTGCCACCCCCATTGGGACCTACAATGGCTATATGTTCGTTCGCTCCGATAGTTGCCGTGATAGGTTTGGCTAAACGCACAAGCGGGTTGCGTGCTACGCCCCCCGCCATGCAGAATGTATTTTGGCTCATATTCTTATATTCTGTTTTATTTTTGACCGCAAAGGTAACAATTTTATCACAGAATAAGCACTTTTCTTGTCTATTTACAGGAAAACCGTATTAAAAGTTCCTTTTTAGCAATATCCCTTATTGAAATTTCTTATCTTCTTCGAGAAGCTCCTGGCTAAATTTCTCCGGCGACAGAGGGGTAAAGAGTTCTATAAGATTTTCTTCGGGGTCGCGCAGATACAAGGTACGCATCCCCCAATCGGGCATATCCGTAGGTTCACTGATAAACGTCACGCCTTTGGCTTTTAGGGCGGCAAAGGTTTCGTCTACGTTATCTACATAGAATGAAACCATTAATTTTTCACGCATCGCAACGGGTTGCTGCTTATCTGCATTGCCTACCGAAGGTGCCATCCAGTCGGATACAAAAAGGGCGAAGCCTTCTATTCCGTCGGCTACTTTAAAACTGGCGTATCCGCTATTTTCATCTCCCCAAGCAGGTTCTAGTCCGAGTTGTTCGGTGTAGAATTTGAAACATTTGGCGAAGTCCTTCACTAATAATCTTACGTTGCTGAATTTCATTGTTTACTGATTAATGGTTTGTTATTTGTTTCTTATAATCAAGATACAAATATAATCATTCTATCGGGTAAATCCGTAAGGCGGACATTCAAAATTAGTGATATTCAGTTTGTATTCCATCATATCTTTCAATTCATGCACCGGACGTTCCAGTTCATAAGGTATCGGCTGCTTGCTGAATTGCTGGAAATAGAGCAAGCAGGCATCTTTCCACCACACTGCGTCACGTGCCTGAATCTTCAACCGGTGCTGTACGTCACGGAATCGTTCCGGGTCGATGTATTTCTCCATAGGCGCCCATAACTTCTGGAAGTTTCTGGTTTCTTGCACCCCACGATCATAAGCATAGCACAACTCTGCCCAAAGTGTACGCCCGCTCTTCATCCGATGATTCCAGAGAACATGGTGAAACCAAAGAAGCAGGTTTTCGGGACAGGTGTCTACATTATCCAGTTGTTCGCATAAAGGAGAGTGATATTGTGCGGTCGCATTGCTCCCTTTGCTGCTGCGGTCGAATCCGATACCGCCGTCATCTGCCCTATGGTAATAAGAAGGCATCCAGTCGGGACGGGCACCGGGAATATCACACCAAGGCTCGGGCCCGTAATGATGTCCCCATGCAAAGATGTGATGCAGTCCTAACGGCATCATATAATCTACTACTGCTTCCCTCGACTCTTGGAGAAGTTGAGAGTTGAGAAGGGAGAGTTGAGAGTAAAGTTGTTGTCTCTCTTTGGGAGATATTTCATTGACGGAATTGCGGGATGGTTGTCCGGCAATAGGAAGGAAGGTTTGTTTCAGCCACTCTTCGCCTATCTCTTCGGATGAAAGGGAATGTTTCCAGGCAAGACGCCCGAAAGCATACCAGTTGGCTTGCGCAAAAGGATGTCCGCACCAATTGATGTCATCACCGATATTGGTGACACCGGCAATAGCCGTCAATGAATGGGGGAACAAGGAGCCGTCCGTCACACGGGCGATGGTAGAGCCTGCGCCTTGTACGTAAGTGTCGCTGTCCAGACATTCTTTCCACATGGGAGCGAGAAAAACGAGATGGTTGGAGAATCCCAGATATTCCTGTGTTATCTGAAATTCCGGCATCACGGGTGTTTTCTTCATGGCTCCGAATAACGGGCTGAACGGTTCGCGGGGCTGGAAATCAATCGGGCCGTTCTTTATCTGCACAATGACATTGTCGCGGAACTTTCCATCCAAAGGTTCAAATTCAAGATAGGCTTGCTTGGCCCGGTCGCTGTCCGTGGGCGAATAAACGAAAGCACGCCACATGACGATGCCGCGATAAGGTTTCAATACATCGGCAAGCATGTTCGCCCCTTCGGCATGAGTACGCCCGTAGTCACATGGTCCGGGTTGTCCTTCGGAGTTTGCTTTCACCAAAAAGCCTCCGAAATCGGGTATCAGCGAATAGATATCTTTGGCTTTTTTCTTCCACCAGGCAATCACCTCTTTATCCAACGGATCGGAGGTGGATAAACCACCTAAAGCTGCCGGGGAAGAAAAGTTAATTGAAAGATATATTTTCAAACCATAAGGACGGAAGATGTCTGCCAGAACTTTGACTTTCTGCAAATAATCATCAGATAGTATCTTAGGACTTGCATTGACATTATTTATCACAGTAGCATTGATACCAATGGAAGCATTGGCACGTGCATAGGCTTCATAGCGGGGAGAAACAACAGAAGGAAGTTCGTCCCATTTCCAAAGCGAATGTCCGGCATAGCCACGTTCGATTGTACCGTCCAGATTGTCCCAATGATTCAAAACGCGAATCCGGTAATCCGGTTTTTCGGAGACATTTAAAGACTTCAATGTTGATTCGGATAATTGCCCGGTGGCTTGCAGACGAAGCAGATGATAAGTTCCGTAAAGTATTCCTTGCTCACCGGAAGAAATGATTGTCAGATGGTTACCGTCTTTAGAAGCGCGGATGATGTACCCGTCATTTCCTAATGCACGCAGTTCCTTATTCTTCTGTATTTCCAGCGTTATGGGGATTCCTCCCTGCCAGAAGTTCCGCAATTCGGAAACGGCGATATTTAATGTGGGAGACTGTTTCTTATTCATTATTATTGCTTTTGCTCCCGTTGAATAACGAAGCCACAAAGCGCTCCCATCTTCTGCATAAACAGAGAAAAAGCTGAAAAACAGGACAAATGTCAATATAGATATAATCCTCATAAGTAATAGTTCAAAATTCGTTTCACGAATGGGTATTTAAGGGTTAAATGGGAATTTAGCAGTTAGGCTGAAAGCCTTACAATTATATATTTATTGGGGTGCCCTGAAAGGGCTTAATTATATAGCGTAGGGCAACGCCCTACGAAAAAAACACACCAGCCACAAGCCCTGAAAGGGCGGAACTGTATACAATTATGCCCTTTCAGGGCGCAAATTCAGATTGTCGTTTTTACGTAGGGCGTTGCCCTACGCTATATAATTAAGCCCTTTCAGGGCACTCCGCAAAATTATCATTTA
>NZ_QTNF01000004.1:27607-255783 GCF_003603455.1 Bacteroides sp. AM37-9
CACTCCGCAAAATAATCATTTAGCGACTATTCATCCAATCCTTCAATCGTGATGATTTTTCCATCAGCATCGTATTGCAGTTCACAGACTTTTAAGCTGCGAAGCCAGGTTTTCCCTTCGGAAGGTACGCAATCGTGATGGAACAGATACCATTTTCCTTTGAACTCAACAATAGCATGATGAGTAGTCCATCCCACTACCGGAGTCAGGATAACTCCCTGATAAGTAAATGGTCCGTATGGGTTGTCACCTATCGCGTAACAAAGTAGATGGGTATCGCCTGTAGAGTAAGAGAAATAATATTTCCCATTATACTTATGTACCCAGGAAGCTTCGAAGAAACGACGTTCTGTATCTCCTGCTGTCAGAGGTTTACCGTTTTCATCCAGAATGACTAACGGACGCGGTTCTTCCGCAAACTCCATCATATCATCACTCAAACGAACGACACGGGATGGCAAGGCCTCTTCCTTTCCTTCGGGTAAAATGGCTGATTCCAATGCTTTATTATTCCGGTAACGTTGAAGCTGTCCACCCCACAGTCCGCCAAAATACATATAATAATTACCATCTCCATCATTCCAAACAGCCGGATCAATGCTATAACTTCCTTTCATCGGGTTTGCTTCCGGAACAAAAGGTCCGTATGGTTTATCGCTCACAGCTACTCCGATACGGAATATGTCATTTTGGTCTTTCAATGGAAAATACATATAGTATTTGCCGTCTTTAAAAGCAACATCACAGTCCCAAAGCTGACGGCCTGCCCAAGGAATATCTCCCGTAGAAAGTACAACCCCATGGTCAGTAATCTCTCCATTCATTACATCATCCATAGAATACACATGGTAATCTTTCATATTGAAATGATCTCCATTATCATTCTCGGCAATACCACTCTCCCAATCATGCGAGGGATAAATGTAAAGTTTGCCATCAAACACGTGTACGGCAGGATCAGCCATATAATCACCGGGAACTAAATATCTTTTTTCTGTTTTCATGGTTTTATTCTTATTGCAACAGTTCTAAATTAATTTTATAAATGGGAATTTCTATTTCACCACAGAGGACACGGAGAACACAGAGGTTTAATCTTTTTATTCACTATAGAGTAACACAGAGTCTCACGTAATCGTATATTTATCGCTCTGTTTTACTTACGGAAAGAGAGAGAAGAACTCTGTATCCTCCGTGTCCTCTGTGGTGAAGTGAACTCCAAATGATCATTTCTGCATAGCCTCTTTTATAATCAAATCAACTACCGGCTTCGGCTGATGATTGCGGTCGAAAAGCAATGGATAATCCGTACGTCCTCTCATCGGCCAGTCGTTACGCCACGAATCCTGATCGGCTACTCCCCAAACTGTAACTCTTGTTATGATATCCTGATGTTTCAGGAACAGACGGAAGAAATCATTCATTCTCTCTGTCCATGCTTTTGATACTTCTTCCGGTAATCCGTCCGAATAAGGATTCATCTCTTTTTTATATTCAAAAGATGCCGAGACTTCCGCACCAACCTTGGGGTCGGGTGATGGCAATACAGTCAGATCCAATTCTGTTATCATTACCTTCACTCCCGCTCCGGCAAAGGCAAGCATACTTTCTTCAAACTCGCTGATTTTCGGATAGTCCATGCCGATGTGTCCTTGCATCCCCACCGCATCAATACGGATACCGCGTTTCTTCAAGTCTTTCACCATCTTCACAACCGCCGCTCTTCTGCCCGGTTGAGCCATTGAATAATCGTTATAATAAAGCTCTGCATCCGGATCGGCCTCGTGTGCATATTGAAAAGCCAATGGGATATATTCTTCACCTAGAATTTCATAAAACTTAGTCTTACGATATGCACCATTATCTTCAATCGCTTCATTCACCACATCCCAACCTTTAATACGGCCTTTGTAACGCTTCACAATAGTGGTGATATGATCTTTCATCCGTTTCTTCAATACTTCCGGAGACACATTTTTGCCATTCTCATCCACGCAGAACCAGGGAGAAAGCTGCGAATGCCAAATCAACGTATGTCCTGTGATTGCCAAATGATTTTTCTCTCCAAAAGCAACAAATTCATCTGCCTGTGTGAAATTATAACGGTTCTCCTTCGGATGCATTTCCTGACTTTTCATACAATTCTCTGCTACAATAGCATTAAATTGTTCCTGAATTACGCGCACTCCTGCCTTATCCTGACCGGATGCTTGTCGTGTATTCACTGCTGTTCCTATCAGGAATTTATCCTTCAAAGCTTCTTTCAAAGTCTTTGTTTCTTGTGCAAAAGCTACCGAAGTACTAGTTATCAGGGCTACAGCAGCCAACAAAGAAACTGCGGTTGTTCTTGTCGAAGTCTTCATATAGTCTATCTATTAGTTATAGTTATTAATCAATTGTTTTCCAGACGGCGTTTTGCCAAATCGTCCTGAATATGCTCATTCAACTTTTTAGAAATAGGATAAAAGAACAAAGCAATTACTCCTACAAAGAAAGTGATGGCAGGAATCACGCTGGATGTCAAACGGATACCGAAAATAGCGCTTTCCGTCTGCACTGTATTAGATACAAAACCGAACGAATCGACAATCGCACCGCAAATAGCTCCCCCTATACCTAGTCCGGCTTTCAGGGCAAAGACTACACCTGCAAATACAAACCCTGTCGCACGACGATGGTTCACCCATTCTGAATGATCGGCAACATCTCCCATCATTGCCCAAAGCAATGGAATAGTAGGTGCGTATGCCAAACTCTTCAAACAGTTAATAATAAAGATCATACTTATGTTTGTCGAATCTACCACAAAAAACAGGGCTGTAAAAAAGGCTGTCAGTGCCAGGCAGATCAAAAACACATTCCGCTTGCCAAAGATATTAGAAAGAAATCCGGAAAGCAATATTACACCCGCCAAAGTGATAACCTGCCCAATCATATTGAACAAACTGAAACCTACAGCAAACACATTACTATGATCGGGCTGCGCAATCAGTCCGAAAGCATCAAGGAAAGTGTGCCACATACCATAAGTTTCTCCTTCTATCCGTACTAATCCGAAGTTCTGCAAGAAATCAAAAAGGGCTGTTTTATCTACGAAATAATTAAAGTAGTAAGACATACTGCTGCCCCACATAGCCAATGTCGTAAACAAAAAGAGGGTTAGGATAAACATCGCTTTCCATGGACGGCTGCTTACGATATCTTTAAAATCCTGTTTCACGGAAGTTTTCTGACCTACAGGAGGCGTGATACGCTCTTTGGCAGAGAAGAATGTGATTACTAAAAGAACAACTCCGATAATGGCAAACAGGGTAATTGTCAGGAACCATCCACGTTGATCGTCTCCTTGCCCGAACTTGGAGACTAACGGCAAAGTAAGCCCCTGCACAACAAAAGTGGCGATTGTAGCTGTCACAAAACGGACGGACGAGATACTGGTACGTTCTTTGATGTCACTTGTCATCACACCGCCCAAAGAGGCATACGGGGTATTATTGAAGGAGTAAATAGACATTAATAAGGTATAAGTGATACCTGCATAAATAATCTTCCCACGCTCACTCAAATCGGGTGTCGTAAATGCCAGAATGAAGAATACGGCAAAAGGAATAGCTGTCCACAACAACCAGGGACGGTATTTACCCCAACGGGTATTGGTTCTGTCGGACAGGATACCTACCACCGGATCGACAAACGCATCGAAAATGCGTGCGACCAGCAATATCATACCTGCTGCTGTTGCTTTGATTCCAAACACATCTGTATAGAAGAAGAGTTGGAACATCATCATCATCTGAAAAATCAGGTTCGCCGAACCATCACCCAAGCTATAACCGATTTTCTCGGCCATCGACACTTTTTGAGTCTGTGTTTTCATGGTACTAATCTCTTTTTTAATTTATTTGACTCTTTGTTGAAAGACCGCCTGGGAAACACGTTGTCCCAACGTCTTTTTATCCAATGGATGAATATCATTCCATTCTCCTAAATCACCATTTTTAATTAGAGTGACATTTTTATTTGTATTGGCTACTTCTGCCTGCACTTTCCTGAATTCTGCCCAGGCAGCACGCCCTCCTTTATCTTCGGGTGAGAGGAAATCCGCCAGTTCAATCACATAGAAAGGCATATCAGGTCGATTCCAATGCTGTCTCCAATCCGCAATCATCGCCGTCAACAGGTCTTTATACTCATTTCTGCGAGACACATTCGATTCACCCTGATACCAGATAACACCGGATACCGTATAATTCAACAAAGGAGCAATCATAGCATTATAAAGTCCTACGGGTTTATAATGGAAAGCAGTCTGTCCCGGAGCAGCAGGCATGGGAGCGCCGAGGCGATATTTCCAATCACCTTCCAGACTAATCTCCGATTCTCCTTTTTCCGGCTGGCCTTTTCCGAAAAGTATCTTATAGGGTTTCTCTTTTACAAAATGAGGGAAACCGCCATAACTGAAAAGACGTATGGTTATCGTGTTTTTTCCAGCTTTCAACAATCCGGCGGGAATGGTATAGATACGTGGTGGATATTGATAAGAAACAGTTCCCACAAACGTACCATTTACATAGACGGAGTCTGCATCTACGATGCATCCCAGGCGAAGAGTTGCCTTCTCTCCCGCTTGTTGCCCGGACACTTGAAAATCTCTACGGAACCAATGGGAACCATTGATTGTATTCAATCCGTTAGTAGCCCAACCGGAAGCAAACAAATCAGTCGGTGTCCAATCACTGTCATCATAGCCGGCAGCATACCAAGGGATGGTTTCATGCATTCCTTTATCTCCCTGATACAGTGCTACATTCCAGGCACGGCTTTTCTTGCTCTCTTCTTTTTTCATTGATTCTACCAAGTCATCTGATTCGTAGATACGTTTTTCGTTCAGATAATAAGGAAAAGGTTTCAAACCTTCCTCACTGATCCACGCTTCTATCGGTGAACCTCCGACACTGGAGTTTATGATTCCTACCGGAACCTTTGTTTTCTGAAAGTAATCTTTAGCAAAGAAATAAACCAAAGCAGAGAAAGACATCACATTTTCAGGAGTCATAGCCTTCCAGAAGATTCCCGGAATATCTGTCTGCGGGGCATGAAAGTTATACAATAGAGGAGTTTTTATATAACGTACCATCGGATAATCATTGTCCGCAGATATTTCATCCCGAAAACGGTCTGTAACCCGTGAAACAGGTAATTCCATATTCGACTGACCGGAACATACCCAAACGTCACCCACAAGAATATCCTTCAACTCTATATCATTAATAATCATCGTGTAAGGACCACCAGCTTTCAAGGCAGGCAAGATCACTTTCCAGTTGCCTTGCGCATCGGCAACGGTCTTATATTTCTTTTTTTGAAAAGTTATACTAACAGTTTCATCAGGATCAGCCGTTCCCCAAATATTGACAGGCTCCCCACGTTGAAGCACCATTCCGTCGGAAACAAGAGCGGGAAGTTTAACCTTTGCTTCACCCAACAGAGCGAAGCAAAGGAACACAACTACTAACCCAACCTTATAAAACCAATACTTATTCATTATCCATCTTTTCTTTTATGTCTTTATTTCATAGTAATCCGGAAAGAAAAACACTCCATCCTGAATTCCACTTTGCAAACTTAGGAAGTTTCTCTCCGCTTACCCAAAGATTTTGATTCAAATCATTACTCGCTTGTTACATCATCGTTTACGTATGTTACAAATACTTGTCGTAATGTTACATCCAAATTAAGATTGCCGATGAATAGGAGGAAAATGAAGGATTTAGAAAGAACGGATTACAGTAGTTATTGTTATTCATTCTATCTATTTAAAGATGATAGAAATGCCGGCAACCAACGTTGAGTTGTTATATATGCTATAAATAAAAAGTGCCGACTAACCAGCCGGCACATGATTTCATTTGTTCCATTAGACTGAAACAGGTAGCCAGTCTACTGCATAAAAAACTTGAGTATCTCGGAATTGTAGTAAACAGAAAAAAACTACTTGTACATAATCAACGCAGACTGACCGGGAACAATCACCTCCGGTCCGGTTTGCGTACCCAATCCACGCACATCTATCACTCCATCTTTACATACTACCGTATATTTACCAACAGGAATTTCCAGTCGTGCAGGAGTCGTACGGGAATTAAAGGCTACGATAATATCTTCCCAGCTATCTCCATTCGCACGCTCTTTGAGGCGAAACGCAATCAGGTTTTGCCCTTCAACCGGAAGGAACTCCAGATGCTTCCGGACCATTTCTGCATTTCCCATACGGAAAGCCGGATGAGACTTACGAAGATCAATGAGTCGTTTATAGTACGTGAAAATATCTCCGTTTGTCGTTTTGCGTCTCCAGTCAATGGCATTGATGGCATCCGGACTCTTATAACTATTGTCTATCCCTTGTTTATCACGCATCACTTCTTCACCTGCATAGATAAAAGGAATTCCCTGTGAAGTTAAGACTACCGTTTGTGCCAGTTTATCAAGTCGAACCAACTGTTCGGGAGTAACTCCCGGCATACTTGCCTTCAATCGGTCTACAAGACACAAACCATCATGACAGGAAACATAACTAATCATCTGGGTAGGCTGTTCCGCCCACGGCTTCTGGCTATAGTTTACGGAATCACAACGTACTTGCGGATGCTTAATAGCTCCAACAATTCCGAATTTTACACTCATTTCTCCTCCCGGAACTCCGGCAAGAAAAGCTCCTTTCTCCTTTTTCCATACTGGTCCGCAAAGCCCGTCACGTAATTCGTCCGAGAATACCGCAATTCCGGGCATCTGGGAAATATTCCCTTTCATCGCCAATGAATCTGCCGGATATTGAGGAGCTTCAGCCGCCCAACCTTCTCCATAGATACAAATAGTAGGATCGACTTTGTTGACAGCCTTTCGAATCTCGTTCATTGTTTCAATATCATGCACCCCCATCAAGTCAAAGCGGAAGCCGTCAATATGATATTCTTTTATCCAATAAAGAACGGACTCTATCATGAACTTACGCATCATAGGCCGTTCACTTGCTGTTTCATTGCCACACCCTGAACCATTTGCCAATGTGCCATCCTCTTTCTGACGGTAAAAATAGCCGGGAACGGTACGTTCAAAATTACTTTCAAGTGTATTAAAAGTGTGATTGTAAACCACGTCCATTATCACGCGTATTCCAGCTCTATGCAACGCTTGTACCATCTGTTTGAACTCTTTCACGCGAACGGCAGGCTGATAAGGATCGGTTGAATAAGAACCATCCGGCACATTATAATTTACCGGATCATATCCCCAGTTATAGTGATTTTCATCTAATTTTGTTTCGTCGATAGAAGCATAATCAGAAGAAGGAAGAAGATGCACATGTGTCACTCCCAGCTCTACCAAATGATCGATACCTGTTGGCTGATTGCCGGAATTCACCGTCCCATGTTCAGTCAGTGCAAGGTATTTGCCTTTATTCTTTATTCCCGAAGTAGAGTCGACAGAGAAGTCACGATGATGCATTTCATAGATAATCATATCAGCAGGAGATTTCAGAGAAGGACGTCGGTCACTCTCCCACCCCTCCGGATTGGTAGTCTTCCAGTCGATGATAGCTGCACGCTTTCCGTTCACTCCTACAGCGTGAGCATTAATCCCCGGCGTGTCGCCCTGCCATTTATCGTTGATTTTTACATTGAAAGCATAGTATTTGCCAAGCAGATCCTTATCTACGGATGTCGTCCAGGTTCCATTCTCACCGAGTTCCATCTTTACTGTTTCGTAAGCATGTCCGCCTTCTCCGGCATCATAGAGCATCAGGCGCACCTCTTCTGCTGTTGGTGACCAAAGGAAAAATTTGGTTGCCAACGGCGTATATTCCATCTCTGTAAGGCTTCCCATACGAACCGGATATAATTCAAAAGAAGTATATTCCTTCTTCGTTGGGGAACAACTCATCACTGTTGTCACTGTAGTCACACCCAATATCGCTAAATAATTATTTCCTATCTTCATTCTAAACCTCCCCCTATGCTACACACCATATCTATCCCCCATAAAATTAAATGCTTTATTTCACCTTATCCGGATTCTTCGCTATAAAATCCTTCCAACTACTATACCCTTTTTCCATTGCCGGTCGCCCCATTTGCAGGAAATGACAATAAGCCGCTGCCAAACCATCTGTTGCATCCATAAAAGTAGGCATATCATCTTTTGAGAACCGTAGCATCCTTTGCAGCATATCCGCCACTTGTTCTTTTGATGCCTGCCCGTTTCCGGTGATAGCCATTTTTATCTTCAAAGGGGCATATTCGGTGATTGGAATATCCCGGCTCAACGCTACTGCCATTGCTACCCCTTGTGCACGCCCTAACTTCAACATCGATTGTACATTTTTTCCGAAGAAAGGTGCTTCAATAGCCAACTCATCCGGTAGATAACTTTCAATAATACTCAATACCCGTTCATGGATATGGCGAAGTTTCAGATAGTGATTGGCAAATTTACGCAAGTCGATAATCCCCATCGCAATCATTTCTGGTTTGGTTCCTCTCACTCTTAGAACCCCGTATCCCATGATTGTCGTACCGGGGTCAATTCCCAGGATTATCTTTTCTTTTACCGGTTGAATCACTCTATCACCTCCATCAAGGTCGGAAATCCGATCACTTTATCTTTAAATATTTTTACCAGTTCGTCATTCAATCGCACCCCCTGTTCCAAATGCCAGCGATGTAATAACCCACTGCTTTCTACCTCCCATTGCAAAGAATACGCACTTCCTTCTTCCCGATGACTCAATATCCGGCAAATACGCGGTGCCTTCAACGCACCGTGTTTCTGTACTTCAGGGATATAACTCTCTTTTATCCAAATCATGAAATTGTCGTGAACGTCATCGTCCACTTGAAAAGTTGTATTATAAATCAGCATATCTTAATTTCATACTATTATTTACCGCAAACATAGCAATTATTTCAGAATAATGCATTATATTTGCGGCAACAAAAAAGGATTCGTTTACAAACGTTATCATATAAGACAAAAAAGGGGCGTTAGCTCATCTGGCTAGAGCGTAACACTGGCAGTGTTAAGGTGATCGGTTCGAGTCCGATACGCTCCACTTTTTTCTCTCCCAACTTTGAACTTTAATAGTGTACTGGACATGAACATCACAAAATTTGCCACTATTCTTCTAATCATCCCATGCTTAATTTCCTGCTACGGAAACAAGTCTTCAAAAACAACACAATCAAACAATGCAGACTATGATATACGCCTCAATGATAGCATAGCAGCAGTAAACGCAATGCTAGAAGAAGGGAACGCTGATGGAGAAAAAATAAATGCTTTTTTAGACGCATATATATCTAGACATCCTAATTGTTTCAACAATGACATCCAAAGAAAAAAAGCAGGAAAAGAATTGCGTTCTTTGTTAGAAAAGGAACTTGAGAATAACCCTGATTTCCTTTCTGATATAGCAGTCAAATTCGCTTCTATGGATAAAGTTAAAAGTACCGATAATAAAGGATATAAATATCTTATATCCTTTACCTGTAGCAGCCTTCAAAAAACCGGAAAGTATAATATTTCTTTCAGAATTATAACGGCTTTAGATGAGGAAGAAGCCTCCAATCTTATTGATAATCAGAAGTATTATATTCAAGGAAAATTCATAAGTCTTTCCGAAAAGGAATCGATAAATATTAGACTAGATGTATTTGATGACAAAACAATTGAGATAGGGAGTATTTTTATCAAAGAACCTATCGTTACTCCGGCAAACTAAAGAAAAAAAGAAAAGGACCTTTACTCAAGGTCCTTTTTTATCACTTCGTCCATTTCTTTTATACGTTTCTCGCGGTCTTTAATAGGACCGTCTTTCTTGTCATTCTTGAATACGTCATCCGCACGGTCGGCAACCTCGCCGCTCCATTCTTCAAACTGGTCCTTGGCCGGACGGCCATTCGGTTCGATATTTTCTTCGGCTATCGAATCATGCCTGTTAATCATATCATCCATAAGTTCTCGTTTTAAAAGTTTATGGCTATAAGACAATACAAACGAAGAAAAGTTTTCTGTTTTAATGATTTTTGAAGAAATCAATCATGTTATTATACTATCAAAAGTACTCCAACATAATCAGGCTATTATAGAGTAAAGGTTGTTTCATCGGCGAGAAACTACAGTTCCATCGGTGAGAAACTATAGTTTCATCAGTAAGAAACTAATAGTTCCAAGCAAGAGAAACAAAAGTTTCAAGCCTACGAAACTGTAGTTTCAAGCCGCAGAACAAATAGTTTCAAGGCTTGAAACTATCAGTCACAAGGCAGATCCCGCCCCGTAAGTACAAGGGTAATAAATAGAATAGCCTATCTGCCTGTAGTTAATACTATTTAGGCAATGAAACTTCATCTGTGATTTTGACTTGATTCGGGTATGCACCTCTATCACACCTTTGTAGTGCGTTTATTTCTCCTTGGCTTTGCAGTGACAGCACTATTGCCGTCACAGTGCTGTCACCACGTTGCTGTCACGCCATTTACTTTTCATAATCAAACAGTTAAGTTGCAATCTGTGACAGATGACAGCAAATTTATTTTTTTTATTTATTAGAGAGAGGCTGCTGAATTCAAGTTATAAATGCAATATCTCTTTTTTATTAATCGGACTTTGAATACAAAGTTACTTATTTTTCCGATAAAGTTGCGGACGGAAAGGAATATAAAGAGTATAATTACTATCCGCCGGCTTTCCTCCCGCCAATGCAGGGGACCATTTCGGCATCCCTTTAACAATGCGGAGAGCCTCCTCTGCAAATTCCGGATGAGTGGAACGTAGAATATGAGGACGAAGGATAACCCCTTCCTTATCAATAGTAAACTCACATAAAGCATAACCCGAAACATTCTTCTCTAAAAGTCCTGCCGGATAAACCATTTCATTGGCAATATATTCTTCCGGACTCATCGCAGAGAAATGAGCAGGTTCTTCCACCTGCCTTCCGGAAAGCGTCTTTGCGCGGGGACCTACCGGATAAATTCCAACATACATCGGTTGTTTATAAGCATCCGGTTCTTCCTTACTACGCTGTTGCAATGCTTTCAATAAAGAAGCAGCCTCTTCCGCCAATGTCTGTTCCGAAATATTCTCTCCCCGAGATAACATATATGCCGACTGACAAACCAATACAAGACGTTCCATCAACGTTCCTTTTTCCGGCGACCATTTTCGTCCCATCCGCTCTTTGCCTTTTGCGTCTGTAGAAGAAAAGTAATAGACAATTCCATCTAAACCGGCCGTAGAACCATCCAGATCCTGCACCTGCTCTGTCACCAAACGAAAGATAGCCCCTAAAGACTGATACAGGGAAGCGCTAATGACAACCGATTTAGTATCCACCGTCACTGTCCCCTTCTCCGCCTGCCAATAGGTACGAGATAGTGTATTCGAAATCAGCGTATAACGCCCATTTTTCCTTTCTACCGACATTGCATACTCCGGCGAAAAAGAAGGGATAGCTGCGAAACGCGCGTATGGCTGTTTCTGAAAGCCAGTATTTAGTAAAGAAAACACACTACGGTAATATTCGCCTAACTCGCCTGTATAAGAAGAAAAAGGTTTCACCGGCTCCAAATAGTCAATCTGGGCCGCCAGGCGAAAAGAAAAGGTTAAAAGCAGAAGACAGAAAACAATCTTTTTCATAAGTTGCCGGATTTTCGGTACATATCGGCAACAAAGATACAAATTATTTCGATGGTTCGTGATAAAATTATATCTTTGCACGGTTTTTACTAAGAAACTGAATAACAATACATCGAAAATATGATAGCTAAGATTGAACAACTTCTGAAAGAGGTGGAAGCCTTACACGCCTCCAATGCCGAAGAACTCGAAGCTCTCCGCATCAAATACCTAAGTAAGAAGGGAGCCATTAACGACTTAATGGCAGATTTCCGTAATGTAGCTGCCGATCAGAAAAAAGAAGTCGGCATGAGACTGAATGAACTGAAAACAAAAGCGCAGGACAAAATCAACGCGCTGAAAGAATTGTTTGAAAGTCAGGACAATGATTGTGACGGATTGGATTTGACGCGTTCGGCTTATCCCGTGAAACTCGGTACACGCCACCCGCTCACCATTGTAAAGAACGAAATCATTGATATCTTTGCCCGCCTGGGATTCAGTATTGCCGAAGGTCCGGAAATTGAAGATGACTGGCATGTATTCTCGGCACTGAACTTTGCCGAAGATCATCCGGCACGCGATATGCAGGACACTTTCTTTATCGAAGCTCACCCGGACGTAGTATTGCGCACGCATACTTCTTCCGTACAGACCCGTGTGATGGAAACTTCACAACCTCCTATCCGCATCATCTGTCCGGGACGTGTGTATCGTAATGAAGCAATCAGCTATCGCGCACACTGTTTCTTCCATCAGGTAGAAGCGTTGTATGTAGACAAAAACGTATCGTTCACCGACTTGAAACAAGTATTGTTGCTTTTCGCTAAAGAAATGTTCGGCGCTGATACAAAGATTCGTCTGCGTCCGTCTTACTTCCCGTTCACTGAACCTAGTGCGGAAATGGACATCAGCTGTAATATCTGCGGCGGTAAAGGTTGTCCGTTCTGTAAACACACCGGCTGGGTAGAAATCCTCGGTTGCGGTATGGTAGACCCGAACGTACTTGAATCTAACGGTATAGACAGCAAAATATACAGCGGTTATGCTCTCGGTATGGGTATCGAACGTATCACAAATCTGAAATATCAGGTGAAAGACCTGCGTATGTTCTCTGAAAATGATACTCGCTTCCTGAAAGAATTCGAGAGCGCTTACTAAATTTAGATTTCACCACAGAGGACGCAGAGGACACAGAGTTTTTATTTCAGCCGTATCAACTACGACTCGTTTTTCATAGAAAGTCATTAGAAAGAAAAAACTCCGTGAGACTCTGCGTCCTCTGCGTCCTCTGTGGTGAAACAAATACATTCATTATGGCAAAGGATAGACTCATTACTCCCAGTTATTGTTTCATCTTGGCAGCCAACTTCCTGCTCTACTTCGGCTTTTGGTTGTTGATTCCTGTTTTGCCGTTCTATTTATCAGAATTCTTCCAAACTGGAAATTCCACTATTGGTATTGTACTTTCCTGCTATACAGTAGCCGCTCTCTGCATCCGTCCGTTTTCCGGTTATCTGCTCGACACGTTTGCCCGCAAACCTCTTTATCTGTTTGCTTACTTCATCTTTATGATGATGTTCGGTGGATATTTAATAGCCGGCTCCCTTACCTTATTTATTATATTCCGAATCATTCATGGCGTCTCTTTCGGAATGGTTACAGTAGGAGGAAACACGGTAGTGATAGACATTATGCCATCTTCCCGCCGTGGGGAAGGTTTAGGCTATTACGGGCTTACCAACAATACAGCTATGTCCATCGGGCCGATGTTCGGACTGTTTCTGCACGATGCAGGAGTCTCTTTTGCTACGATCTTCTGTTACGCATTCGGTTCCTGCATTTTAGGTTTCCTATGCGCCAGTCTGGTGAAAACGCCCTATAAACCTCCTGTGAAACGGGAACCGATTTCACTCGACCGTTTTATTTTGATGAAAGGACTGCCAGCCGGACTTAGCCTATTGTTACTTTCCATCCCTTACGGAATGACAACCAACTATGTCGCCATGTATGCCCGCCAAATAGGATTGAACACGCAAACCGGATTCTTCTTTACTTTTATGGCTGTCGGCATGGCAATCTCCCGCATCTTTTCGGGAAAACTGGTGGATCGCGGAAAGATAACACAAGTAATAATAGCCGGATTATACCTGGTTGTCTGCAGTTTCTTCCTGCTTTCAGCCTGTGTATATCTGATTCAATGGAATGATACTGTTTGCAACATCCTGTTTTTTGGCATCGCATTGTTGATGGGAGTCGGATTTGGAATCATGTTTCCGGCATTTAATACGTTGTTTGTCAACCTTGCCCCCAATAGCCAGCGGGGAACAGCCACTTCCACCTATCTTACCTCTTGGGACGTAGGAATCGGTATCGGTATGCTGACCGGTGGATATATCGCAGAAATTAGTACATTTGATAAGGCTTATCTTTTCGGAGCCTGCCTGACGGTAGTTTCCGCCCTCTATTTCAAACTAAAAGTGACACCTCATTACCATAAAAACAAGCTACGATGAGAAAGAAAGAACGTTATGAGAAAGTAATCGCCTGGTTTCAAGACAATGTACCTGTAGCCGAGACCGAACTGCATTACAACAATCCGTATGAGTTGCTGATCGCTGTTATTCTTTCTGCACAATGTACGGACAAACGGGTGAATATGATCACTCCCCCTTTGTATAAAGATTTTCCGACTCCGGAAGCACTGGCAGCCACTACGCCGGAAGTTATTTTCGAATATATACGAAGCGTGTCCTATCCGAACAATAAAGCCAAACATCTGGTCGGTATGGCAAAGATGCTGGTGAATGACTTCAATAGTCAGGTGCCCGACAATCTGGAAGACTTAGTAAAGCTACCCGGTGTAGGAAGAAAAACAGCCAATGTCATCCAGTCGGTTGTGTTTAATAAGGCTGCAATGGCGGTAGATACACACGTATTCCGTGTCAGCCATCGCATCGGACTGGTGCCGGATAGTTGCACTACCCCGTTCAGTGTGGAAAAAGAATTGGTGAAGAATATTCCGGAAAAACTAATACCGATTGCCCACCATTGGCTCATTCTGCATGGTCGTTATGTTTGTCAGGCACGCGCTCCCAAATGTGACACCTGTGGTTTGCAAATGATGTGCAAATATTTCTGTAACACCTATAAAGTTACAAAAGAGGAACCAAAAGCCAAGAATAAATAACGATTTAATAGCAAGGAACCGAAATAAATAGTAACTTTGCGGTCGTTCTAAAAGAAGAATTTTAAAAACACTTTTAAATAAAAATAGAGTATTATGCAGACAATTGACAAATTCAATTTTGCCGGTAAAAAGGCATTTGTTCGCGTGGACTTCAATGTACCCCTGGACGAAAACTTCAACATTACAGATGACACTCGTATGCGTGCAGCTCTTCCTACTTTGAAGAAGATCCTGGCAGACGGCGGAAGCATCATCATTGGCTCTCACCTGGGCCGTCCGAAAGGCGTTGCCGATAAATTCTCTTTGAAACATATCATCAAGCATCTGTCTGAATTGCTGGGCGTTGAAGTTCAGTTCGCTAACGACTGCATGGGCGAAGAAGCTGCTGTAAAAGCTGCTGCTCTGCAACCGGGAGAAGTGCTGTTGCTCGAAAACCTTCGCTTCTACGCTGAAGAAGAAGGCAAACCAAGAGGTTTGGCTGAAGATGCAACTGACGAAGAAAAAGCTGCTGCCAAGAAAGCAGTAAAAGAAAGCCAGAAAGAATTTACCAAGAAATTGGCTTCTTACGCTGACTGCTACGTAAACGACGCATTCGGTACTGCTCACCGTGCACACGCTTCTACAGCATTGATCGCTAAATATTTCGATGTAAACAACAAGATGTTCGGTTACCTGATGGAAAAAGAAGTGAAAGCCGTTGATAAAGTATTGAACGACATCAAACGTCCGTTCACTGCTATCATGGGTGGTTCTAAAGTTTCTTCTAAAATCGAAATCATCGAAAACCTGTTGAGCAAGGTAGACAACTTAATCATCGCCGGTGGTATGACTTATACATTTACTAAGGCAATGGGTGGTAAAATCGGTATCTCTATCTGTGAGGACGACAAACTTGACCTGGCTTTGGATTTGATGAAGAAAGCAAAAGAAAAAGGTGTAAACCTGGTATTGGCTGTTGACGCTAAGATTGCTGACGCATTCTCTAACGACGCAAATACTAAATTCTGTGCTGTTGACGAAATTCCTGACGGATGGGAAGGTCTTGACATCGGTCCTAAGACTGAAGAAATCTTCGCTAACGTTATCAAAGAATCTAAGACTATTCTTTGGAACGGTCCTACAGGCGTATTCGAATTTGACAACTTCACTCACGGCTCACGTGCAGTAGGTGAAGCAATCGTTGAAGCAACTAAGAACGGCGCATTCTCACTTGTGGGTGGTGGCGACTCTGTAGCTTGTGTTAACAAGTTCGGTTTGGCTAGCGGTGTATCTTACGTTTCAACCGGTGGTGGCGCATTGCTCGAAGCAATCGAAGGAAAAGTTCTTCCGGGTATCGCTGCTATTCAAGAATAATAGAACTAGATAATTAGTTAATTTTTTAAATAGTTAATGATAAGAGGGCAGTTCTTTGTGAAAAGAGTTGCCCTTATTTATAAAAAACGGAGTTCCTCTTATTTACAAAAACGAGGTATGAAAAGACCGATACTACTCTTTTGGTTCATCCTTCTCTTCCTTTACTCCTGCCAGAGTAAAAAAGGAGACGGCTCTTTTTTACCTCTAACCGAACTGCAACCACTCACCCTGGGCATGATGCCCACACTGGACGGACTCCCTTTCCATATAGCTAAAACACAAGGTATCTACGATTCATTAGGGCTGAACCTGACTATTCTTTCATTCAACTCTGCCAACGACCGGGACGCTGCTTTCCAGACCGGGAAAATGGATGGCATGATTACCGATTATCCCAGCGCAGTAGTGCTGCAAGCTATCCATCATGCAGATTTAGGGTTCGTCTTGAAAAATGATGGTTATTTCTGTTTCATTGTCTCTAAAGAAAGTAATATCAATCAACAGGAACAGCTCAAGGAAAAGAATATTGCTGTGTCACGCAACACAGTTATCGAATATGCTACCGACCAGTTATTAAACAAAGCCGGAATCAGTCTTTCAGAAATGAATATGCCGGAAATCGGCCAGCTTCCTCTCCGGCTGCAAATGTTGCAGTACAATCAGATTGACGCCTCTTTCCTGCCCGACCCTGCCGCATCCATCGCCATGAACAGCCAGCATCGTTCATTGGTAAGTACACAGGAGTTGGGCATTGATTTTACGGCTACCGCTTTTTCACGAAAAGCGCTCAACCAAAAAAGAAAAGAAATCGAACTACTCATCACAGGTTATAATCTGGGAGTAGATTATATAAAAATGCATCCACAGAAGGAATGGGAGCAAGTGCTGATAGAAATAGGTGTACCGGAAAATCTGACAGGACTCGTCGCCCTCCCCAATTATCAAAAAGCAAAACGCCCTTCGGCTGAAGGGATAGATAAAGCTATACACTGGTTGAAAGAAAACCATCGAATCCCCGAAACCTACTCTGAACGGAATCTGATTGACACAACGTATATCCCCACAGTATCAACCATAATCAAAATCAAATAACAACTAACTCATGCGAAAAACACTACTCCAATTCTTAACCTTTGTATTATGCATTACAGGTATGCAAAATCCTCTCCTGGCACAGGAGCAGACACCACTAAATCAAGTTGTCAACACACTGAAAGAACGGATTAGTCTCTCCGGATATGCCCAATTGGGATATACTTATGACGATGCAGCGAACCCGGACAATACATTCGACATCAAGCGAATTATTTTCATGGCACACGGAAAGATCACCAAACGGTGGACTTGTGATTTTATGTATGACTTCTACAATGGAGGCATGTTACTCGAAGTGTATACCGATTATCAGTTTCTCCCCGGACTTACGGCACGTATCGGTGAATTCAAGGTTCCTTATACCATAGAAAATGAATTATCTCCTACCACAGTAGAACTCATCAATTGTTATTCACAGTCGGTTTGTTATCTGGCGGGAGTAAGCGGTAGCGATAAGTGTTACGGAATGACGTCCGGACGGGATATCGGCATGATGCTTCACGGAAAATTATTTCGCGACTTCCTGCAATACAAAGTGGCTGTAATGAACGGACAGGGATTGAACACCAAAGACAAAAACAGTCAAAAAGATGTAGTCGGTAACTTGATGGTTAATCCGCTGAAATGGTTATCCGTAGGTGGTTCGTTTATCCGCGGAACAGGACATGCCATAGCAGATTCGGAATATACCGGAATAAAAGCAGGAGAAAATTACGCCAAGAAACGTTGGAGTGCAGGAGGGGTTGTCACCACTTCCACCTTTAATCTGCGTACGGAATATCTTGCCGGAAAAGACCGGAGTGTGAAAAGCGAAGGTTTCTATGCAACAGGCAGTGTACGCTTCGCCCGGAATTTCGATTTCATCGCTTCGTTCGATTATTTCAACCCGAACAAAGCTGCTGATTTCAAACAGAATAACTATATTGCAGGCGTACAATACTGGTTCTACCCTAGATGCCGCTTACAAGCACAATATACCTTTTGCGACAAGAAAGGAGACGGACAAAAAGACTCCAATCTGATACAGGCACAGGTGCAGGTAAGATTTTAATCAAGTATCAAGTATTAAGTATTAGCATCCGGTATTAGGGCTGAAGTAGCAGTATTGAAACAGCGGAATCAAATAATTATAGAATATCAATCTTATAAATAACAGAAACGAAGAAATCATGGAACACAAAATCGCGGAAACCAACGCCCGAATAGACGTGGCCGACGTATTAAGAGGATTAGCAGTAATGGGAATTATTCTCTTACACAGTATTGAACATTTTAATTTCTATTCTTTCCCAGAAGAAGTACCTTTTGAATGGATGAAATTTACCGATCAGGCTATTTGGAGAGGGTTATTCTTCACATTCAGTAACAAAGCATACGCTGTGTTTGCCCTGCTCTTCGGTTTTAGTTTCTACATTCAGGACAACAACCAACAACGGAGAGGGAAAGATTTCCGCTTGCGTTTTTTATGGAGATTATTCATTCTCTTCATGATAGGACAGTTCAATGCCGCTTTCTTTACCGGTGAAATATTGACTATGTATGCGATTTTAGGAATTATCCTTCCGATATTCTGCCGGATGAGTGACCGCACGGTTGTCATCTTCGCTACTTTATTAATTCTACAACCTATCGACTGGGTGAAATTGATTTATGCTTTGTGTAATCCTGACTATGTGGCAGGAAAAAGTTTGGCAAGTTATTATTTCAGCATTGCTTTCGACGTACAAAAGAACGGAACTTTCCTCGAAACAGTCCGAATGAATATGTGGGAAGGACAACTGGCCAACATGACCTGGGCACTGGAACATGGACGTATCTTACAGACACCGGGGTTATTCTTATTCGGAATGCTTGTCGGTCGCCGTAAATATTTCCTGTACAGCGAACAGAACGAACGCCTGTGGTTAAAGGCATTGGCCGTTTCGCTTCTCTGCTTCTTCCCCATCTACGGATTGAACAATATGCTGCCGGAATTCATCGAACGAAGTGCCATCCTTGTTCCCTTGCAATTGATATTAAGTTCATTCAGCAGCCTTAGCTTCATGGTATTGCTGGTAACGGGATTACTGCTGACTTTCTACCGTGTGAAAGACCGCAGTTTCTTTATGCGTTTCACATCTTATGGTAAAATGAGTTTAACGAACTACCTCGGGCAATCTATTTTCGGTTCTCTTTTGTTCTATCATTGGGGATTCGAACTTGGACGATATTTAGGAATCACTTACAGTTTCCTTTTTGGCATCCTTTTTGTTCTATTACAAATGGTATTTTGTTCGTGGTGGCTCCGACACCATAAACACGGTCCTTTTGAGGGTCTCTGGAAACGTTTGACCTGGATTGGAAAAAATAAATAATTAAAGAATGATGAACGAAAAAACGATTAATGAACAATACGCATATATACGTACTTTACTTGAAGAGAAAAGACTCAAAGAAGCCTTAATGCAGTTGGAATCTTTGCTGTGGCAGTGTCCTGACTGGGATTTGCGCACTCGCCTGGAACAATTGCAGACCTCTTACAAATATATGCTGGAATACATGAAACAGGGAGCAAACGACCCTGACCGGTGGAATCTGTATCAAAAAATGGTAGCAGACACCTGGGGAATTGCCGACCAATCACGTTTGCTCATGTTGGACAACGCTTCATCAAGATATTATCATGAGGTACGCCGCACTCCCAGATCGGCGGACTTGTCGAACTATGGTATCAAAACAATATTACACATATTGGAGTCATTTAATGACGACTTGGCAGTCAGCGGATTACTGTCTGACGAAAAGATGGATGAAGTATTAAGACGGCATGAAGATACGCTCAAGTTTATGTTTATAAGAACATGGACAAACAGTGCATGGACTCCCGAGGACGAGGAAGACGCAAAAGCTATGCTTGCCTCGGAATTACTTCCGGGAGATGACTTATGCTTATTTGTCAGTGCCCTCACATTGAGCTTGATGGAATGTTTCGACTTACGAAAAATAATGTGGCTGCTCAATGCTTACGAACACCCTAACGTCAACGTCAGCCAACGGGCATTGGTAGGTACAATGATTATCTTCCACATCTACAGAAGCCGTCTTTCTTTTTATCCGGAACTTATCAAAAGGGTAGATCTCATGGAGGAAATACCTTCATTCAGAGAAGACGTCGCACGTATTTACCGCCAAATGCTATTGTGTCAGGAAACGGAAAAGATTGATAAAAAGATGAGGGAAGAGATTATTCCTGAAATGCTGAAGAATGTTTCCTCCATGAAAAATATGCGGTTCGGTTTTGAAGAAAACGATGAAGAAAACAATGATATGAACCCGGATTGGGAAGATGCGTTCGAGAAGTCCGGCCTGGGAGATAAATTGCGTGAAATGAACGAATTGCAATTAGAGGGCGCAGATGTGTATATGAGCACTTTTGCCGCATTGAAAAATTATCCATTCTTCCGCGAGGTGCATAACTGGTTTTATCCATTCAGCAAACAACAGTCCAATGTACTCAGAGCAATGAAACAAGCGGGAAATCAAGGCAGTAGTTTACTGGATTTAATTCTTCAATCGGGATTTTTCAGCAACAGCGATAAGTACTCGCTCTTTTTCACGATTCATCAATTGCCACAGTCGCAACAAGATATGATGTTGAGTCAGTTGAACGAACAGCAGGTGGCAGAATTGGCAGAGAAATCGAATGTTGAAACAATGAAGAGGTTCAATGAACGTCCGGGAACGGTCAGTAACCAATACCTGCACGACTTGTACCGTTTCTTCAAACTTAGTGTACGCAAGAGTGAGTTCAGAGATATTTTTAAAGAGAAACTCGACCTTCATCACGTTCCTGCACTCGACAATATCTTGTATTGGGAAGATGTATTATTCCCCATTGCCGATTTTTATCTGGCAAAGGAACGTTGGGACGAGGCTATTGAAATTTATGAAGAACTGGAGTCTATTGGAGGATTCGAAGGAGAAAGTGCAGAATATTATCAGAAGTTTGGCTATGCATTACAGAAAAGAAAGAAATATGCAGAAGCTATTCAGGCTTATCTGAAAGCAGACACGCTGAAGCCGGATAATATTTGGAACAATCGCCACCTGGCTATTTGTTACCGGTTAAACAGAAACTATCAGGCTGCACTCACTTATTATAAAAAGGTAGAAGAAGCTGCTCCGGAAGATACCAATGTGACTTTCTATATCGGTAGTTGCCTAGCTGAACTGGGACAATATGAGGAAGCTCTGAATTATTTCTTCAAGTTGGATTTCATCGAGAACAATTGTATAAAGGCGTGGCGCGGCATCGGTTGGTGCTCGTTCATCAGTCAGAAATATGAACAGGCGATGAAATATTATGAAAAGATTATTAAACAAAAGCCGCTGGCTATTGATTATATGAACGCAGGGCATGTGGCCTGGGTAATGGGAGATATTCAGAAAGCTGCCGTTTTCTACGGAAAAGCCATTACAGCTAGTGGGAACCGGGAAAGATTCTTGGAGATGTTCCACAAAGATGAAGAATCTCTTCTCACACAAGGGATTCGAGAAGAGGACATTCCTCTGATGTTGGATTTATTATAGTCTCCTGCATCTTTCAATTCGGGATATTCAGTAAATATCCCTGCTTAAGAATACAGAAAAAGGCTGCCTCATTTTCTATTTTGAGGCAGCCTTTTCATATTATTGGATTAAGTAGAAATATTCAGATAGATTCAGAATCCTTACTATAACTTTTTCAACTCTCCATACAACTTCTGTATGGGAAGTCCCATAATATTATAGAAGCTACCTGAAATTGATTTCACACCGATATACCCGATCCATTCCTGAACGCCATACGCTCCTGCCTTATCCATCGGCTGATAGCGGTCGACATAATACTGGATTTCATCTTCTGACAAGACATCAAACAATACTTCAGAGGAAGCGGTAAAGCTTTTTTGCCATTCGGTAGTAGTCAGGCAAACACCTGTGAAAACCTGATGAGACTTTCCCGAAAGAGCACGAAGCATTTCAATGGCTCCTTCCCTGCCCTCCGGTTTTCCAAGTACTTTTCCATCCAGCCAGACGATGGTATCTGCTGTAATCAATAATTCTCCCGGCTGCATCATGGTACGGTAGGCATCTGCCTTTTCACGAGCAATATATTCGGGTATTTCAGCACCAACCAATGTATCCGGATATGACTCGTCTACATCCGGCAATGTTCTGACTACATAGTCCACTCCCAAGCCTGACATCAATTCTTTCCGACGGGGAGAATTGGAGGCTAGTATAATCTGATATTTCTTTAAATTATCAAGCATGATTCGATTTATGATTTATAATTTATGGTTTATGGTTGAAAATACTTTTTATTGATGTCACCAGTTGATTTCACCAGCCGAAAGCATCTTCTGCCATCCACAGACCATGAGCTTTCAGTACTTGCTCCACTACATCACGTCCGCAACCACGTCCGCCGTCTGCATAAGAGATATACTTTGCTACGGATTTCACTTCCGGCACGGCATCTTTCGGACAACATGGAAGTCCACATTCACGCATCACTTCAATATCCGGAACATCATCGCCCATATAGAGAATTTCATCATCGGTCAGTCCGTATTTATCACGAAAATCACGATAGTCGTGTATCTTGACGGCGGATCCCATATACAGATCCTTCACTCCCAGTCCTTCAAAACGGATACGCACTGCTTCTGTACGGCCACCGGTGATGATGGCTATGTGAAGTCCTTTTTTCACAGCCAACTGGATAGCGTACCCATCTTTGATATTCACAGTACGCATCGGCTCTCCGGAAGGATGCAAAGGTACGGTTGTCGAACTCAATACTCCGTCTACGTCAAAAGCTAAAGCCTTGATACGGGATAAATCATAGTTGATGGTGCTCATGGATACTTTTGCTCATTAGTTTATATATTTCCTGCAATGCCGGAGAATCTACCAACATGGCAAGATGATTGTTCATCACATTCTCATCGTAACGGACAGCGGGTCCGGTCTGTGCATCACGCGGTGCCAGTTCGTGTACTTTACGTGCCGTTTCATCTATCAGCGGAAGCATGACATCGAAAGGCAAGTTGTATTTTTCAAGCAAATCAGCAGCTAATGCATACATGTGATTTGTGAAATTGCAGATAAAAACAGCAGCCAAATGGAGGCTTTTACGCTGCTCGGAAGAAGCTTCGTAAACTTTCTCCGAAAGAGTGGCGGCAACAGCTTTCAAGAGCTCTACATCTTCCGGTCGTTTCGCTTCAACAAAGAAAGGCACTTCCTGAAAATTGACTTCACGTTGTTTGCTGAATGTCTGCATCGGATAAAATACTCCATACCGTTCTGCATACCCTTCCCAAATACTCATCGGGATACTTCCCGCGGTATGCACCAACAAAGAATTCTGTTTCCCTTCTGTTATCTGCGGCAACAAATCTACTAAAGCGGCATCTTTCAAAGATACAATATACAATTTGGCATCTTTGGAGACTTCCTGTAAATCTGTAGTATATTCAGCTTCAACTTTCTCGGCTAAAGTACGGGCAGATTCCATGGTCCGGCTATATACCTGCACAATACGGAAGCCTTTATGATAGAGAGCCTTCGCCAGATTAGTAGCCAGATTACCTGCGCCAATAAACACAATCGGTGTATCTTCTATACTTCTCTTCATTATTTCCTTACCGTTTTGCAAACCAGAATAAAATGATGCCGACAATGAGCAAAGTCAATGGCAGCAGATACCCGGATAACGAACCCAGCAATGATATTACCAAACTGATATTCATCACCAGCCAAAGACCAAGCAAAACAAAACCAATTGATTTGTCGCGTTTAAAAATAAGAAAACAGATCGAAGCATATAATAACATATTGTCCTTATTCATCACCCAGGGTAGTCCAATAGTAGAGAAATGAATCAGTTTATCAATCAGATAAAGTGCTCCGATAACGATAAAGGTAACAGCAGTAGCCAAATAAGTATCTTTGCTGTTACTCGCTTTAGCAGCTCCCATATTTATTTTCCTCCGAATTTATTAATATGAATTTTCTCCCATTGAAGATGTTCTTCGTTGAAAGGTTTACGTTCCATCCCTTTATGTCCGATAGCAATAACGGAAAGAATTTGAAGTTGCAGAGGAATACCCAGGATTCCATGGACAAATTCATCGGAAGGCATTCCGGTAGCAGTGAAACGTTCGCGGACCTGCACCCAGCAGCTTCCCAAGCCGAGATCTTCGGCCTGCAACTGTATCATGATAGAAGCAATAGCAGCATCTTCAATCCAAACATCACTAGCCAACGGATCGGCCATTACCACAATAGCTAAAGCTGCGTCGGCAATGAACGAAGAAGCTTGTTCCTTGCAATGAGACAATTCTTTCAATACCTCTTTATCATCAATCACTACAAACTGCCAACTATTACTACGTTTGGAAGAGGGAGACATCAAAGCTGCTTTCATCAACGTAACGACCTGATCTTGTGTCAACTCTTCATCGGTGAACTTCCGCATACTACGACGGTTCTTTATTAATTCACTGAAATTTTCCATATTATTTTCCGGTTTCATTTGATTAATGTATGCAAAGATAATGCAAACCGAGCGTAATAGGAAATAAAAGTATCTTTTTCATTTCTATTGTCAGAAGGGAATCTATGACATGAAAAGAGTGCCAAATACTCCACTAAATGAAGAATATATTGTATCTTTGCACAGATAAATAATTTCATTATGAAAAAGCGAATTACACAAGACGATTACATTAAAGCGAATCGTAAAGCTAGCCGTGAGGCAGAAATTGAGATGTACGGGCACCCTATTTGTCACAAACGAGTGCACCAGTCAAAGAAAGTATATAACCGCAGAAAGATAAAGGCAGCCGATAAAAAGCTGCCTTATTTTTTTGTCTTCAAAATAGCGTCACTATCCTCCAGACATAGCGACACTATACAATAGGAATGGCGTCACTATCATGATAGGATAGCGCCACTATATTTAGAGGATTAAAAAAGAAGTTTATCTATTTACCTAATCTATCTAATTATCTATACAATCCGAGTTAATTCCCCGGTCGTAGAATCAATAATAAACCCGTAGACTGTCACATCTGAAGGGATCAAAGGATGACGCACGATAAAATCTACCGTTCCTCTCACCGACTTTTCCGTATCTTCGAAGCCATCCAGCCACGAATGAAAGTCAACTCCGCAGAAACGCATCATATCAATATAATCCGGATTGATTCCGCGTGCTTTCATTTTTTCGAGCATTACTTCACTGTGCATGTGGCAAGCTCCACAGTCAGAATGAGCAATCACCATTATTTCCTCTACCCCCAACTCAAAAATAGCCACAAGTAAACTACGTATCACGCTACCGAAAGGATGGGAAATAACGCCACCTGCATTTTTTATCATTTTCACATCGCCATTCTTAATTCCTAATGCGGCTGGAAGCAAAGCAGTCAGTCGGGTGTCCATACAGGAAAGAATAGCTATTTTCTTATCGGGATATTTATTGGTAATATACGATTCGTATCCCTTGTTCTCAACAAATTGCTTGTTGTAAGCTAAAATTTCTTCTAACATAGTTCCGCTTTTTAAAAGTTCTGTTCGATTACACAAAGATAGAAAAAATATATAAAGGTGCATTTTTTACAACTATATATATCAGGCAGTTCCAACAAAATCTCTGTTTTGTTGTTGAATAAAGAATAAAAAGTGTAAATTTGTACCTAGATGCCACTTAAACTAACCACATATTATCATGGGAAGGACATTCCTGAATTGCCGGGAAAAAACGCCTTCCATTCCAAAGAGTTATTTCAGATTTATGAAGCGACTCCGGGCTATACTCCTTTATTAATAGTAGCAACAGAAGACGGCAGACCTGTGGCACGCCTGCTTGCCGCCATCCGCAAAGCGAAAAAGTGGCTTCCCTCCTCTTTAGTAAAACATTGCGTAGTATATAGCGAAGGTGAATTTCTGGATGAGTCGCTTTCGACCAACAAAGAAAAGGCAGAAGAAATCTTTGGCGATATGCTCGAACATCTCACACAAGAAGCATCGCGTAGCTGTGTCCTGATCGAATTCCGGAACCTAAACAATTCAATGTTCGGTTACCGGGTTTTCCGTGCCAATGATTATTTCCCTGTCAATTGGCTGCGGGTACGCAATTCGCTGCACAGTATGAAAAAGACGGAAGACCGATTCAGCCCGTCACGCATCCGTCAGATAAAAAAAGGACTCAAGAATGGAGCCAAAGTAGAGGAGGCACATACCGTGGAAGAAATACACGATTTCTCACGGATGCTGCACAAGGTTTATTCCTCCCGCATACGCAGATATTTCCCTGCCAACGACTTTTTCCGTCACATGAACGATATGCTAATCAAAGGACAGCAGGCAAAAATATTCGTAGTAAAATACAAAGAGAAAATCATTGGCGGTTCCGTCTGTATCTACTCGGGAGATGACGCGTACCTTTGGTTTTCCGGAGGAATGAAAAAGACATACGCACTTCAGTATCCGGGAGTGCTGGCCGTTTGGAAGGCATTGGAAGACGCCCGCCAACGGGGATTCCGTCACATGGAATTTATGGATGTAGGACTTCCGTTCCGCAAACACGGTTATCGTGATTTCGTTCTCCGATTCGGAGGAAAGCAGAGCAGTACCCGCCGCTGGTTCCGTGTCAATTGGAATTGGCTGAACAAACTCTTAGTCAAATTTTATGTCTAAATGTAATCTCAAGATTACAAAACAACTCTTCATACTCCTTCCCTACCATTTTTTCTGTTTAATAATCCAATAATTAAATGCAGAAATATTTCTTTATTAGGTAAGAAATGTCTTTCTTTGTGCTGTTTTATGCCATATAAGCACATGATTAAAACCAAATAAAAAAAGTATAGTTATGAAGATTTCACACATTGAACATCTGGGCATTGCTGTAAAAAGCATCGAAGAAGCCCTTCCTTACTACGAAAATGTATTAGGTCTGAAGTGTTACAACATTGAAACAGTGGAAGATCAGAAAGTAAGAACTGCTTTTTTAAAAGTAGGCGAAACCAAAATTGAACTGTTGGAGCCGACTTGCCCGGAGAGTACTATTGCCAAATTCATTGAAAACAAAGGTGCAGGTGTTCATCATGTAGCCTTTGCTGTAGAAGATGGCGTAGCCAATGCTTTGGCAGAAGCAGAAAGCAAAGAAATCCGCCTTATCGACAAAGCTCCCCGCAAAGGTGCTGAAGGTTTGAATATCGCTTTCCTTCACCCGAAATCAACTTTGGGTGTGTTAACAGAACTCTGCGAACATTAATCATAAACTCTAAAACTAACAAGAACTCATGAGTAATCAACTTGAAAAAATTAAAGAGCTTATTGAACGCCGTGCCGTAGCACGTATCGGAGGCGGCGAAAAAGCAATTGCGAAGCAACATGAAAAAGGGAAATACACAGCACGCGAGCGTTTGGCTATGCTGCTTGACGAGGGTAGCTTCGAAGAAATGGACATGTTCGTTGAGCACAGATGCACGAACTTCGGAATGGAGAAAAAACATTATCCGGGAGACGGTGTAGTAACCGGCTGCGGTACAATCGAAGGACGTCTGGTATATGTGTTCGCACAGGACTTCACTGTTTCTGCCGGTTCACTGTCAGAAACAATGTCATTGAAGATTTGTAAAATTATGGATCAGGCCATGAAGATGGGTGCTCCTTGTATCGGTATCAACGACTCGGGTGGTGCACGTATCCAGGAAGGTATCAACGCTTTGGCAGGTTATGCAGAAATCTTCCAACGCAACATCCTTGCTTCAGGTGTTATTCCGCAGATTTCCGGTATCTTCGGTCCTTGTGCCGGTGGTGCTGTTTATTCTCCGGCTCTGACCGACTTTACACTGATGATGGAAGGCACTTCTTATATGTTCCTCACCGGACCGAAAGTGGTGAAGACCGTTACAGGTGAAGACGTTAGCCAGGAAAACCTCGGTGGCGCAAGCGTTCACTCCACTAAATCGGGTGTGACTCATTTCACCGCCCAAACAGAAGAAGAAGGTTTCGAACTGATTCGCAAACTGTTGAGCTATATTCCTCAAAACAACCTCGAAGAAGCTCCTTATGTAGATTGCACAGACCCAATCGACCGTCTGGAAGATTCTTTGAACGATATTATCCCCGACAGCCCTACTAAACCGTATGACATGTACGAAGTGATCGGCGCTATTGTGGACAACGGTGAATTCCTTGAAATCCAGAAAGATTATGCAAAGAATATCATCATCGGTTTCGCCCGCTTCAACGGCCAATCGGTAGGTATCGTTGCTAATCAGCCTAAGTATCTGGCTGGTGTGCTCGACAGCAACGCATCTCGTAAAGGCGCACGTTTCGTTCGTTTCTGCGATGCATTCAATATTCCTATCGTATCGTTGGTAGACGTACCGGGATTCCTTCCGGGAACAGGTCAGGAATACAATGGCGTTATCCTTCATGGTGCTAAACTGTTGTATGCTTACGGTGAAGCTACTGTGCCTAAGGTTACTATTACATTGCGTAAATCTTACGGTGGTTCTCACATCGTGATGAGCTGTAAGCAACTTCGCGGTGACATGAACTACGCATGGCCTACTGCCGAAATCGCAGTAATGGGTGGTGCAGGAGCAGTAGAAGTATTGTACGCACGCGAAGCCAAAGATCAGGAAAACCCTGCTCAATTCCTTGCAGAGAAAGAAGCAGAATACACGAAACTGTTCGCCAATCCTTACAATGCAGCTAAATATGGCTACATCGACGATGTGATTGAACCGCGCAACACACGTTTCCGTGTTATCCGAGCTTTGCAGCAGTTGCAGACCAAGAAATTGAGTAATCCGGCTAAGAAGCATGGTAATATTCCGTTGTAATCCTACTTTTCACATTAAAACAAGAACGATTATGAACAAAACCAAAATCGGAATATTCCTTTCTTTGCTGTTGCTGATTGGTTTGACTTCTTGTGGAGAGCAAAAGTCGAACAATAAGCTGGTGCTAAACGAAATCCTGATAGACAATCAGAGTAATTTTCAGGACGATTACGGATTGCACAGCGCATGGATTGAAATATTCAATAAATCATTCGGTAGCGCCGACCTGGCAGCTTGCTTGCTGAAAGTAAGTAGCCAACCGGGCGATACAGTTACTTATTTTATCCCGAAAGGTGATATACTTACTTTAGTGAAACCACGCCAACATGCACTATTCTGGGCAGATGGCGAACCTAACCGTGGTACTTTCCATACCAGCTTCAAGCTGAATCCAGAAACAGCTAATTGGGTTGGTCTGTTCGACTCCGGCAAAAAGTTGCTCGACCAGATTGTAGTGCCCGCAGGCGCGCTCGGTCCCAACCAATCATACGCTCGTGTAAGCGACGGGGCAGCTGAATGGGAAGTAAAAAGTGGAAGCGGTGACAAATACGTGACTCCGAGCACCAACAACAAGACTCTTGACAGCAATTCCAAGATGGAAAAGTTTGAAGAACACGATGCTGATGGCGTTGGAATGTCCATTTCTGCCATGAGCGTAGTATTCTGCGGATTGATTCTTCTCTTTATTGCTTTTAAGATTGTAGGAAAAGTAGCTGTTAATTTGAGCAAGCGTAACGCTATGAAATCTAAAGGCATTGACAAGCATGAAGCTAAGGAACTGTCACAGGCTCCGGGCGAAGTATACGCTGCTATTTCTATGGCATTACACGAAATGCAGGATGAGGTGCACGACGTAGAAGAAACGGTACTGACCATCACCCGCGTAAAACGCAGCTACTCACCATGGAGTTCGAAGATTTACACTTTGCGTGAAACTCCTCCCAGAAAGTAAGTCACCTTTTAAAAAGTAAAAACGATGAAAGAATATAAATATAAAATCAACGGTAACTCATATAAAGTAACCATCGGAGATATTGAAGACAACATCGCTCATGTAGAAGTGAACGGTACACACTATAAAGTAGAAATGGAGAAACAGCCGAAGCCTGTTGCGAAACCCGTGACAGTACGCCCGATGCCTAATGCTCCTGCTGCTCCTACTCAAGTAGTGAAACCGACCGCTCCATCTACCGGAAAATCAGGAGTAAAATCTCCGCTGCCGGGTGTGATCCTCGACATCAAAGTGAATGTAGGCGATACTGTAAAGAAAGGACAGACCATTATCATATTGGAAGCCATGAAGATGGAAAACAATATCAATGCGGATAAGGACGGTAAGATTACTGCCATCAACGTCAACAAGGGAGACTCTGTTCTTGAAGGTAATGACCTCGTAATTATTGAATAATATGGGAGACTTTATAAACTTTTTAGGAAATAACCTGGCCGACTTCTGGACATACACAGGCTTTGCCAATGCTACGGTAGGGCATGTAGTCATGATTCTCGTTGGCTTGGTATTCATCTATTTGGCAATAGCCAAAGAGTTCGAACCAATGTTGCTGATTCCTATCGGTTTCGGTATGTTGATCGGTAATATACCTTTTAATATGGATGCCGGGCTGAAAGTCGGTATTTATGAAGAAGGTTCTGTATTGAATATATTGTATCAGGGAGTGACCTCCGGCTGGTATCCGCCACTCATCTTTTTGGGTATCGGTGCCATGACGGACTTCTCGGCACTTATCTCTAATCCAAAATTGATGCTGATTGGTGCAGCTGCACAGTTCGGTATCTTCGGTGCATATATGATTGCATTGGAAATGGGTTTCGACCCAATGCAAGCCGGTGCTATCGGTATCATTGGTGGAGCAGACGGTCCGACGGCCATCTTCCTTTCTTCCAAGCTAGCACCTAACCTGATGGGAGCCATTGCGGTGTCCGCCTACTCCTATATGGCGTTGGTTCCGGTGATACAGCCGCCTATCATGCGTCTGCTCACCACCAAGAACGAACGTGTCATCCGCATGAAACCGCCGCGTGCCGTTTCTCACACGGAGAAGGTGATTTTCCCGATCATCGGTTTGTTGCTGACTTGTTTTCTGGTTCCTTCCGGTCTGCCTTTGCTGGGTATGCTGTTCTTCGGTAACCTGTTGAAAGAAAGTGGTGTAACCCGCCGTTTGGCTAATACAGCCAGTGGTCCGTTGATTGATACAATCACTATCCTGTTGGGTCTGACAGTAGGTGCTTCTACGCAAGCTTCCGAATTCCTGACGCTCGACTCTATCAAGATCTTTGCTCTCGGTGCATTGTCATTTGTTATTGCAACTGCCTCCGGTGTCATCTTCGTTAAGATCTTCAATATCTTCCTGAAGAAGGGTAATAAGATCAATCCGTTGATCGGTAATGCAGGTGTTTCTGCTGTTCCCGACTCTGCACGTATCTCGCAAGTGATTGGTTTGGAATACGATTCGACCAACTATTTGCTGATGCACGCTATGGGTCCGAACGTTGCCGGAGTGATCGGTTCAGCTGTTGCTGCCGGTATCCTGCTTGGATTCTTGATGTAAGATATAAGGCAAGAGGGGACGCTTATTTGAACAGTTCTTAAAACAAAAAATAAGATTATCCTAAAAGCCTTGAATTTATAAAATCACCTTTACTGCATCATTGTAGTAAAGGTGATTTTTTATTGTAAGAACTTACCGCCTAAAAAGTATTGCATTTGCTATGGCGTATGCATCGTATCGCATTCCGTTGTGTTATCTTCTCTTATCATTTCGTTAATCTATCTAAAACAGCCTACGAACAATTCGTAATTATAATATTTTTAGTAACTTGCAACAGATAAGTCAAACAACTAAAATAAAATATTATGAAACGGATTATCATTCTATTCTTTCTTTGCTATACTATTCCTTTAATAGCGCAACATACAGACCCTATTCAAGAAGCCATGGCAAATTACGATTATGAGACTGCCCTTTCCCTCATTGCCCAAAAGAAATCCACCCCTCCCCTGCTATTGCAGAAAGGCAAAGCATTGCGCGGACTAGGGCTCACCACAGAGGCACTTGCCACCTATCAGGAAATTATCCGTAATGATACCACAAATACTCGTGCTTTCATCGAAGCAGCCGAATGTTGCCGGACATTAGCTAACTATAATCAAGCCCTGAAATATTATGAACATGCACTCGATCTGAATCCGGAAAACAAATATGTACGTATTCAATATATCAGTTTGCTTCTCTCCCAACAGAAGTTTAGCGAGGCGCTTGGTGAAAGTAGTCTGATGACAGAAAAAGACAGTTCTGCCATTGTCCTGCATCTACAAGCTCAAAGCTTTGAAGGAATGGGCGAACTTCTTCCCGCTGCAGGTTGCTATTACAATATCCAGGCTAAATATCCCGACGATTATCTGGCTGCCAGCAAACTAGGCGCTCTAAATATATCCGGTTCTTATTTCGACGAAGCCATCGAAGCTACAGAAAAATACCGGCAAATTGACAGTACCAACATTTCCGTCAACCGGCAGAACGCTTTAGCATACTGCTTGAAACAAGACTACCCCACTGCCATCCAACGTTATGAATATCTTGTCAGCCAAGGAGACAGTTCTTTTCATACTTGTTATTATTTAGGCATCAGTTACTATGCAGCAGAGAAGTACTACGAAGCTCATGATTTTTTGGAAGTCGCCCGTAAATATGATCCCAACAATATCAATCTCCTTTATTACCTCGGTCGCGCCTGTTCCAAAACTTCCTGGAAAAAAGAGGGCGTAGACTATCTGGAAAAAGCCATTGATCTATCCATTCCCAAAGATAGCAGTATGACTCGACTTTACATCGGGATGACCGACTGTTACAAGATGGCACAAATGTACAAAGAACAGATTGCATCCATCAAAGAACGCTACCAGCGGTATGACAAACAAAACCACAAACTATTGTATGACATGGCCTATATATACTTCTATGACTTGAAAGATAAGAAAAATGCGGAACGCTATTTGGAAGCATTCCTAAAAACACGTCCTAAAGACACTAAAGAAGAAGCGGAAATGAACGAGAGAGGCGAACTTGTTTTAGGAAAATCCAATTATTATAATGCCGCCGCCAACTGGCTGAAAGATATTCAAAGTAAACAAAAAATAGAAGACTTCTTTCAAAATTCCTCTCCACAACTTCCTCTCCCAAAGAAAGATAAATAGATAAGAACTATAAAGCAACTAAAAGGCTGCTACCGGTTTATCGGTAGCAGCCTTTCTTTTATTTATGGAATAATCCGGAGATTATTACTGTGCCAATTTGTTGTCAGAACCGAGCACGTTGATGATTTTGTGCTTGTACAGTTTTTCCATGTTGTCACGAGCCGGGCCAAGATACTTACGTGGGTCGAATTCAGCTGGTTTTTCAGCGAAAGTCTTACGGATAGCAGCAGTCATAGCCAGACGAGAGTCAGAGTCGATGTTGATTTTGCAAACAGCAGACTTAGCAGCTTTACGCAATTCTTCTTCCGGAATGCCGATAGCAGCTTTCAGTGCACCACCATATTTGTTGATAGTTTCCACTTCTTCTTCCGGAACTGAAGATGATCCGTGAAGAACGATAGGGAATCCCGGAAGTTTTTCCATTACAGCGTCCAATACTTCGAAAGCCAATGGAGGAGGAACCATACGGCCAGTCTTCGGGTCGATGTGGCATTGTTCCGGAGTAAATTTGTAAGCACCGTGAGAAGTACCGATTGAGATAGCCAAAGAGTCGCAACCAGTGCGAGTAGCGAAGTCGATTACTTCTTCAGGGTCAGTATATGTGTGATGGTCGGAAGAAACTTCATCTTCTACACCAGCCAATACGCCAAGTTCACCTTCTACAGTTACGTCAAACTGGTGAGCGTATTCAACAACTTTCTTAGTCAATGCTACGTTTTCTTCGTAAGGAAGATGAGAACCATCGATCATTACTGAAGAGAAACCTGAATCGATACAAGATTTGCAAGTTTCGAATGTATCTCCGTGGTCAAGGTGAAGAACGATTTCCGGATGTGCGCAGCCTAATTCTTTAGCATATTCTACAGCACCCTGTGCCATGTAACGCAACAAAGTAGCGTTAGCATACTGACGAGCACCTTTAGAAACCTGAAGAATCACAGGAGATTTAGTTTCAACAGCAGCCTTGATGATAGCCTGCATTTGTTCCATATTGTTGAAGTTGAATGCTGGGATAGCATATCCACCTTTGATAGCCTTAGCAAACATTTCTCTTGTGTTTACCAATCCTAAATCTTTGTAATTTACCATTTTGTTTAAAGTTTATTGTTAGTGAATAAAAATTCTACGCAAAAGTAAGCATTATCCATCGAATAACGAACATCGGAAAGAAAAATATAGTAGAAAAAGGTTTAAATCAGACTGCAAAATTTAGCAGGAATACGAGTGTGACATTAGATTGTAATGTCTACCTTGCAAACTTTGGGATTTATGATTTCTGAATTCTGATTTATGCCTTCGGATTTATATCTCCTTATTTATACCTTATTTATACCTCATTTTTCATCCATTTAATCACCAAAATCTGCATAGCAAATCAGAAATCATAAATTAGAAATCAGAAATTTTAGAAAACCTTTTTCTATTTCACAGAAAAGCATTATCTTTGCGCTCTGAAAATGACCATTACACTATTTCTTACCAAAATAGTAACAGAATATAAATTAAAAAAACAGATACTGAAATGAAAAAAGGCCTTCATCCAGAATCATACCGTCCGGTAGTATTTAAAGATATGTCAAATGGTGACATGTTTTTGTCTAGATCAACTGTAGCAACTAAAGAAACCATCGAATTCGAAGGTGAAACTTATCCGTTGCTGAAGATTGAAATCTCAAACACTTCTCACCCGTTCTATACAGGTAAATCTACATTGGTAGATACTGCAGGTCGTGTTGATAAGTTCATGAGCCGTTACGGTGACCGTAAGAAGAAATAATTCGATCTTTCGTGAAAGATGAAAAAAGAGGAGATTCTCGCAGAGAATTTCCTCTTTTTCGTTTTCTATCCTGCCCCACATTCGTTTTTCATCCTCTTCTATCCTCCTCACAACAAACAGCAGGTCAGTCCGAAAGCCCCCGCCTGTCAGCGTTAAATATCATCCAACAAGAAATCGGCTATATGACGATGCCTGACACCTTCCACATTATCCTGCCACAAGCTGTCCATGCTAACTACATATTTAGGATAATGGTCGTTAATGGCGAGCAAAGGAGCAAACTCCCTCTCAACAGTGGCCTGTGAAGCTAACTGATACGTTACTTGCACATAAATCTTTTCTTCCCGACGGATGGCTACAAAATCCACTTCTTTATCATCCTGTTTGCCTACATACACTTCATAACCCCTCCTTTTCAACTCCAGACAAACCAGATTCTCCAACATACCTGCAATCAACCGGTCACGATAGCCCATCACGGAATAAATCAAAGAAAGGTCACTTACAAAATACTTCTCATTCGTCTGCAGAATTTCCTTTCCTTTAATATCATATCGGGGAATACGTTGAATGATAAAAGCACTTTCCAATGCATTCAGATAATTATAGATGGTATTCATATCCACCTTCCGTTGCTGACTTTTGAAGTAATCGGCTATATTTTTAGCGTTCAGCTTATTGCCTATATTATCGAAAACAAACTTCACTACCCGTTCGAGCAGCTCCACATTCCGGATATTGTGACGCTGCACCGTGTCACGAAGAATGACAGAAGAATAGATGTCGTAGACAATTTTATAGATAGCCTCATATCCATAATCGGCAGTATGTATGGCCGGGAATCCTCCCATACGGAGATATTTCTGAAATTCCTCCTTCCGGTTGAGTGTCGGATCATTGGCCTGCAAGTCATGGAAAGTCAGATATTCTCTAAAAGACAAGGTCATGACATGGAAAGCGACATACCGTCCCGTTAAATAAGTTGCCAGTTCGGACGATAACATACGTGAGTTGGAGCCGGTCACATAAATATCCGTATCCAAATCTACCAGAAGTGAGTTGACCACTTTTTCCCAACCGTCCACTTCCTGAATTTCATCCAAGAGAATATAATATTTACCCGCATCTCCTGCCTGCCCCCGAATATAAGTATACAAAGCCTTCGCCTCTTTCAGATCTATCCACTGAAAACTTTCAAAATTCAGATAGATGATACGTTCTTCACGAACTCCTCTCCTCAACAGTTCGTCACGAATCAGACGCAGCACTACCGACTTTCCACTGCGACGAATACCCGTTATCACTTTCACAAACGGCTTATCTATAAAAGGAACGATTTGTTCCATATACTGTTCACGATTAATCATATTCAAAAGTTTTTAGGGTTATAAGCACAAAGATATACTATTTTCGGAAAGTTTTTAGGGTTATAACCCTAAATAAATCCATAAATTCAGATTCTTTTAGGGTTATAAGCCGAAAAATAAATAAAAGAAATATGACTGAATCCGATTTATTACCAAATAAAGAAAGTACCTTTACCCCAATAATTAATAAAAAATGGAAATAACCGATTTAAAACAAATGACAAAGGAAGAAGTTTTTAATTTCATCAGACAACGCCTTTCTTTCAGTAAAGAGCTGCAAGAACAATTCAGGCATGTGAATAAAGACGCTCTCGCAAAAGAACATCGCAGATTCGAAATGTCCGGAAATGAATCAAAGACAGGCCAATGCACGATTTTCAACACAGCGATTCTGAACGAGTTTGCCGATCTTGGCATCTATGATTATACTTCTTATCTTTTTCTCGACTTCCACAATGGCACTCCAACCGTTTATCTCAAATATTTCTCCGAAAATGAAAATTTGGAATATACATTTACCGGATATACCACAACGGAAATCATCTTTGCAATTCTTGAACTGACTATCTTCTCCGGAAAGCCCAAAAGAAATCGCAGCTAAAAAAAGAATTGCACGGAAAGACAATGCGAGGTCAAAAGACTTTTATGGCTTTCATTTAGGCACGGATTACACGGATTTCGCGGTTTTATCTAATGGAACCGTGAAATCCGTGTAATCCGTACCTAAATAATATCAATCTAATAGATGGTTTTACTTTTGCCTCCCTCCTTTTTATCATCACATTATATTTGCCACCCGTATAGCATATTTACCATCTTTATACCATACTCTCTATTCTCATACCATATTTCCTGCATTTATTTCCTCTTTTCCATCCTATTCCGAAAAAAACATATATCTTTGTCATACGCTTTCTGCCCATCAGCGTGATGAAACAGGCAAAAGCGGTTTTTATTCCTTAATGGAGTAAATAACGTATTGTCTCTCAAACTTGAAAATTAGCAGTTCTTTGTAGAGAGAGATGATACAGCAGATACTCCACGTAGATGGTCGTATATCAACATATCGATTAGAGATGTGTTATATATAAACGTTTGGCGTGGGTGTCTGTTGTTATCATTGTCTTCTACAAGGGTGTTGCTAAGCCTCAAGTTTAGATAATGGTACAACAGCACTCACGCTTTATTGTATCCGGTCGGTTTCAACAATCCTTATACCCCAACCAATTCCCCACCCGACCGAAATCATAAAAATCGTGGGTGTTCGTTGCACCTCTCCGGACAATACGTTATTTACTCCTTTTTTTATAACACATTAAAACAAAAGCGATATGCCAAAATGGATTAGTGTAGAAAAAGCAGTGATTAAGTATCACATCGAAAAAGAAGCGATCCTGCTTTGGGTGGAAATGGGACAATTCCCTATGTTATACATAGACAATGTTCCGAACGTTGACGAAGAATGTATTCTGGAACTCTTTCGCCGAAGTAAAGCCGGCATTACAGCAGAATATATTGATACGCTGGAACAACTGTGCATAGACAAAACAATGGTCTGCGAGAAATACGCCCACATTATTCAATTGAAAGAAAAGGAAATTCAGCTGCAGAAGGAAATAAAGACGTTGATAAACGAAATACAGGCAGCAATGAAGAGACAAAATGAACGGATCCGGGATTTGAAAAAAGCGATTGGAAAGAATAACAACGTTATACGTAGTGACAGTTGGATAAAAAGGCTGCGCAAAAGGTTTCAATGGTGAATAATTATCAGTGTACCAATTACCATGTGGGACATTATTGCACGGTTTTCACCACAGAGGATAAGGAGGGCCGTCCTTTGCCCTTTGCAGCCTATTTCCATTCCCTCCACAGCTTTCTTTAAACTCCTCCATAAGCTCTTTAAAGCCTATATTCAGACAATGAAAAATACAAAATATTTTATTCCATTTATTTAACTAATCATCTATTATATAAGTAATTTTATCCTTTGTAAAGTCAAGTAAATTCACTACATTTACACCACTAACAAGAACTGAAATGTGAGCATTTCAGCACAAAGAAATCTGTATGAAAAAAACGATGAAGAATGACAGTTGCCTGACGGTTTCCCGTCGGGCAGCTATTATCCGCCAAGATGCGGAAGAGAATTACGGCACACTGTTGACACTGGGAGAATCTATGCGCCGTGCATACCAAGTAGAAGAACTGATAGACCGGATGAGATGGGACAACGCCGATTTCTGCCTGCAACGAACAGACGGAACCTGCCTTTCCATTACAGGGACACTGACAGAATATGAACACTATTTCGGCCGCCCCTACTACGAAAACCCCTCCAACAGGTTTCTCCCATACTATGACGTGCATTGTAGAAAATGGCTTACGTGTCGAGTGGCAGGGATTGTATTCGGCTCTTCTGTGAAAAAAAATTAATTTCATGGATTAAATTAGGAAAGTTGTAGGACATATACGAAATAAAGTAGTTACTTTGCAACCGCAAGTAAGAGAAAAAATCATGTCAATGCTGCTTCCTTGTTTTTTGACAGAGGCAGTTATCTGTTTTTCCAGCATTGCTTTTTCAGAACTTCGGAATTAAATCTCCCCTGCTCCGAAAATTCCCTATATTACAGATTACATACACGAAGAGAATACTCCGATTCCATCATGAAGAATGAGTACGATATTTGCTGCTTTCCAAAGAAGTGGCCGGATTCTTCGTATCTGCATTTTCAGAAAAATAGAATTTAAAACAGAAACTAATATATTTTATTATGACAACATCTAATTCAGCAAATACCAAACAATCGAACAACGCATCACAAAAGAGAAAACCGATTCATAACGGTTACTTCAATCACCCCACTTCTTCTTCCAGCAATATACCCATGAGTATTTTGATACGGGAACAAGGACTGGAAATATACGGACTATACTGGGTGATGCTCGAAGAAGCTCATGCACAGCTTAAATGCTGCGTCAATATCCAGACAATGGGAATCATCGCCAATATATTCCATGCCCAACCCGAACATCTTGAGCTCCTCTACCACCATTATTTCCGGCGTCCCGGCAAAGGATACAACTCGCATATACTCTATGCCGACTTTTGCGAAGAATCTGCCATCAGAAGTTATTTCCCGCACCCCCTACTGGCATACACCGACAACGAACTGCTGCGGATGATTATGCAAGACGGACTGAAAGCCTACGGACTATATTGGCTTGTGATGGAAAAGCTCTATCAACAGCCACAACATTTTCTGGCACCGCAAACTGCTTCCTTCATCCAGAACCTTTATGATGTGAGCGACGAACTGATGGAAAGCGTATTATACAATTACGGACTCTTTTATCTGGATGAGAAAATGAACCTCCATTCTAAAGCAATAGACGACTATAGGGAAGCACTTGACAACATGGAAGATGAAAAAAAGCGCAACACGAAACCGCACGTCAATAACTCTCTGAAAACCAACGGAAATGAAGAAAATTTTAACACTCGGGAAATGAAAAAAACGTCAAATATACAGAAAAATCCATCCCCCATTATAAATAAAGAAATAAACAAAAAAAATTCTTCTTCTGAAGAAAGCGGAAAAGAAAAAGAAGAAGAAAATGGTTTGAAGGTGACGGACTTGAACGCTGTGACCCCCGATATGCGCCCCAACGCATGGGAAGAAAATCTACAGGAGGCAATGAACGACACGTCCTGGTATGAAGTCGTAGCCATTCAGTCGGGCATCCCCCGGCTGATGATGGAAGAAAAAGAATGGTTCTTCAACTATTTACGGGAGCAAATCATCTTACGGGGGAATGAAAGCTCGATGAACAGCCTGCACGAAATAAAAAACTATTTCGCCAATCTCACCCGGCAGGGAAGCCATGTGTCATCCACAACGCAGGTGGCACTGAAGAAGTTTCTCAAAAACCGGCAAGAGCAACAGCAATGTTCGCCCTACGAAACCATCACCAACGGAATACGTACCTACGACGGGCATCCCATCCCCGCTTATGCCAAGCCGCGACCTTCGGCGGCACATATCTGGAATCCGGTGACGAACGAATGGACACGATAGCATATTATCTCTCAATCATTTACTAAATATGGATAGATTCAAAGAACTGGGTATTGATACCCACGGTCGCACAAGCGGCAAAATGAAAACAAAATGTCCCTGGTGTCATGCCCAACGGACGGATAAGCGTGATAAATCACTAAGTGTCAACCTCGATACCAAACTGTATTTGTGCCACTACTGCGGCGCACACGGTTCGGCAGCCATATATGCCGGAAAAGGCAGAAAGCTGGGTGATCCGTTGGTCAAATTTCCAACGGCAACAGGTAGTAACTCCAGTTGTCCGCCCACTGAAAAGCCGCACGGCGACCCAGAGCAAGGGGCACTCACACAAAAGCAAATTGAATGGTGTCGTGACGTCCGCCACATTCCGCCGGAAGTATTGGTGGAAGCTGGCGTGGCTTTCGCCTCCATCTCGATGCCTATATCCGGAAAGGAGAAAGGTTGGGAAAAGAGGGACTGTCTCTGCTTCAACTTTTTTGAAAACGGGGAATTGGTGAACACGAAGTTCCGCGACTCACAAAAGCACTTCAAATTGCTACAAGGAGCGCGCACCATCCCTTACAACATCGACGCCATCCGCGACACGCCGGAGTGCATCCTCGTGGAAGGAGAATTTGATGCTCTCTCCTACATGGCTGTCGGCCGGACGGATGTCATTTCCGTGCCGAACGGTGCCAACAGTCAACTGGACTGGCTGGACGAATTGTCGGAATCTCATTTCGAGCAGAAACAAGTGATTTATCTGTCGGTGGACACCGACCGCAAGGGACGGGAACTGTGCCGGGAACTCTCCCGACGGCTGGGGGTAGACCGCTGCCGTATCGTCACCTACGGCGAAGCATACAAGGACGCCAACGAACTGCTCGTAGCGGAAGGCCCGGACGCACTACTGAAGGCACTGGAGGACGCTCCCATCCCCCGCCTGGAAGGTACGTTTACGGCAGAAGACTTACGGGAGGGATTGCACCAACTGTTTGAAGAGGGGTATACCTCGGGCGTGGAATTGGGAATACCGAATCTGGACGAAATCATGAGGCTGGAAACGGGGCGGGTGCTCACCGTCACCGGTATTCCCGGACATGGCAAATCGGACTTTGTAGATGAAATAGTGCTCCGGCTCTGTACCCGCCAAGATTGGCGAGCGGGATATTTCAGTCCGGAGAACACGCCAATCGAGTATCATCATGCCAAACTGGCGGAGAAACTGCTGGGACACCGTTTCCGCAAAGATTTCTCTACGGAGGAGGAATTCGCCCGCGTAGTGGATTATCTTTCGCAACGCGTCTGGCACATTCTCCCGGACGGGGATTTCACACTGGGCAACGTCTTGTCGAAGGCACGCGAACTGGTACACCGTCACGGCATCCGTGTGTTTGTCATCGACCCGTACAATTACATCAACCATCAGATCCCGGCAGGCATGACGGAGACAGGGTATATCGGTTCATTCATGAATAGTCTGGCACGTTTTGCCCGGCTCAACTCCTGCCTCGTCATTCTGGTGGCGCATCCGAGAAAGATGAACAAGCAATACGGCACGCAGAAAACGGAAGTTCCCACCATGTATGACATCAACGGCTCGGCCAACTTTTTCAACATGACGGACTACGGAATAGTGGTAGACCGTCAGGATGAAATGGGGATCGTGTATATACACGTCGAGAAAACCCGTTTCCGTAATTTCGGAACAAAGGGAAACGCAGCGTTCTGCTACGATGTGACCAACGGAAGATATTCCCCTTGTACGCCGCCACCCGAACCGGGCATGCAGGTGCAACCGTGGAAGGGAGCCAAAGACTTATTCTCGTCAGAGGGATGGATTTAGGGATTAAGGCTCTCCCAAATACTTCTCAATCAGCTCCACCTGCAACGGTGTGAGCCAATGTATCCAAAACGCCCAGCCGGTAGCTTCGAGAGCCTCCAGCAGCTCCCGGTTTCGGCGGATGCATTTATTTAAATGTCTTCTTGCCACATCGGCACTTGCATACGGCATATAGAGTAATGCCAATTCCGTTTTCTTCATAGATTTTCTTCTTTTAATTTATTATTTACGTCATGTAAAGATACTGTTTTTTGCGTAGAAATGCAAGCAAATACACAGATATTCAAGCGTTTGCCTTCACTTACCGGCAGATACCGTTTCATGTTTCCTCCCCTGCCGGTTGGGGTATCTTTGCTACTGTAAAAGAGACAGAAAACGTTCGTTTACTGACTCAATAAAATCTTATTTATTCACTTAAAAAGGAGGAAATCAGTATGTTGATTTACAAAGCGGTTCAGTCCAATATCGCATCGAAGGACAAAAAGAAGAAATGGCATCCCTGCCTGATTAAAATGGGAAACGTAGTGGATACGCAAATGATTGGCGAAACGATTGCCGAACGGTCATCACTGACGGCCGGTGACGTGCACAACGTGATCCGAAACCTGATGGCAGTGATGCGCGAGCAGTTGCTCAACAGCCGGACAGTGAAGCTCGAAGGATTGGGCACATTTACCCTGGTGTGCCAGTCACGCTGCAAGGGGGTGGATGAGGAAGCCGATGTTAGTCCGGCACAAATCACGGGATTGCGTTGCCAGTTTACCCCGGAATATACGCGGGATGCCGGTGGAAATATCACCCGTGCGCTGATTCAGGGAGCGACATATATCCACGTCAACCAGTTGACGAAAGCACTGGGAGCGGGAGGCGGTGGAAACGCCGGAGGTTCGGGTGATGACAAACCAAGCGGCGGTGGTCAGGAAGCGCCCGATCCGGCAGCGTGATAGAATAGGTAATAGAGGATAATGTGGTATGGAAAGGAGGTGTTGAATTATGAAGAAATCCATTTGGAATACGATTTTAAAAGTCGTCATTGCGGTTGCTACTGCTATTGCAGGCGTCATTGGAGGTCAGAACCTGATGATGTAAAATGAAACAAAAGAGTTGGACGGGAATTTTACCTTAGAAACGGTAAAGTTCCCGTTTTTTTGTATTCCATATAAAGGTTAAGAGGCAGGATATGAAAAGACAGGAATATTGAACATAAATAAACAGGAGTTGTTTTAGTATATTATTCGCTATTTATCAACGCAAAACCTCTAAACATCAACGTGGTATATGAAAAAGGAATTTGGATTCGTCCTGGCGGCTGCAATCTTGCTGGCTGGCTGCGGACAGAAAAAAGAAACGACAACGACAACTGCACGTCCTGTAAAGACTACGATTGTCGAGTCAAGATCGATTATCAGAAAAGATTTCTCGGGAATCGTGGAAGCGGTGGAATATGTGAAGCTGGCTTTCCGGGTCAACGGACAAATCATCCAGCTTCCTGTCATCGAAGGACAGAAAGTGAAAAAAGGACAGCTCATCGCGGCTATCGACCCCAGAGACATCGCGTTGCAATATGCCGCCACGAAATCGGCATACGAAACGGCTTCGGCACAAGTGGAACGTAACAAACGGCTCCTCTCCCGGCAAGCGATCTCCGTGCAGGAATATGAAATCAGCCTCGCCAACTTCCAGAAGGCGAAGTCTGAATACGAACTGTCTGCCAACAACATGCGCGACACCAAGCTGACAGCTCCTTTCGACGGTTCAATCGAAAAACGACTGGTGGAAAACTATCAGCGTGTCAACTCCGGTGAGGGTATCGTGCAGCTTGTCAATACACACAATCTGCGTATCAAATTCACCATTCCGGATGCGTATCTTTATTTGTTGCGCGCCAAAGACCCGCGTTTCCTTGTAGAGTTCGACACATTTAAAGGACACGTGTTTCAAGCGAAACTGGAAGAATATCTTGATATTTCTACGGATGGCACAGGAATTCCGGTCAGCATCACGATTGACGATCCGTCATTCGACCGCGATCTGTATGCAGTGAAACCCGGTTTCACGTGCAGCATCCGTTTCACGGCAGATGTAGGTCCGTTGGTACAGGATAGCTGGACGATTGTACCGCTTAGTGCCGTATTCGGCGAAAGCGAAGGGAATAAAATGTATGTCTGGGTGGTAGAAGACAATAAAGTCCACAAACGGGAAGTGACCGTCAACGCCCCGACCGGAGAAGCACAGGCGCTCATCTCGGAAGGTTTGAAACCCGGTGAAAAAATCGTCATAGCAGGCGTATACCAACTAGTAGAAGGAGAATCTATCACAACTGTTGACAGGTGATAGTTGGTAAATGATTATGTAATCATTTATCCGCTGTCATTCATCAATTATCAACGATCATTTATTATGAGTTTAGCCAAATATTCATTAGATAATACGAAAATCATCTATTTCTTTCTTGCTGTATTGCTGATTGGGGGAATCACTTCCTTCGGCAAGCTGGGTAAGAAAGAGGATGCTCCTTTCGTCATAAAGTCGGCGGTTATTATGACCCGCTATCCGGGTGCCGAACCGGCAGAAGTGGAGCGGTTGATTACCGAGCCTATCTCTCGCGAGATCCAGAGTATGAGCGGTGTGTACAAGATAAAATCGGAATCGATGTACGGGCTCTCAAAAATCACATTCGAGTTGCAACCTTCCTTGTCGGCAAGCTCCATTCCGCAGAAGTGGGATGAATTGCGACGGAAGGTGCTTAATATACAGCCACAATTGCCGAGCGGTGCTTCCGCACCGACGGTTTCCGATGATTTCGGCGACGTGTTCGGCATCTATTACGGTCTGACGGCGGACGACGGTTACACATACGAAGAGATGCGCAACTGGGCGGAACGAATCAAGACACAGGTAGTGACGGCGGACGGGGTGATGAAAGTCGCCCTATTCGGGACGCAGACGGAGGTGGTCAATATTTTTATTTCCACCAATAAGCTCGTAGGTATGGGCATCGACCCGAAACAGCTTGCCAGTCTGTTGCAATCGCAGAACCAGATTATCAATACCGGAGAAATCCGTGCCGGCGAACAACAGCTACGAGTGACTGCCAACGGTATGTATACCACCGTAGACGATATCCGCAACCAGGTGATTACCACCAAAGCCGGACAGGTGAAACTGGGCGATATCGCCGTCATCGAAAAAGGATACATGGACCCTCCATCCAACATCATGCACGTGAACGGCAAACGTGCCATCGGCATCGGCGTCTCCACCGACCCGCAACGGGACGTGGTGCAGACGGGCAAGAACGTGAAAGCCAAACTGGACGAATTGCTGCCACTGATGCCTGTGGGACTGGAACTGCAAAGCCTGTATCTGGAGAACGAAATTGCCAACGAAGCCAACAACGGATTTATCATCAATCTGATCGAATCGATTCTGATTGTAATTGTGATTATCATGTTGGTGATGGGTTTGCGCGCAGGTGTGCTGATCGGCTCGTCACTGATTTTCTCTATTGGCGGCACATTACTTATCATGTCTTTCTTCGGTGTCGGACTGAACCGTACATCATTGGCGGGATTTATCATCGCCATGGGGATGCTGGTGGATAACGCCATCGTGGTAACGGACAACGCACAGATTGCCATCGCCCGCGGAGTAGACCGGCGGAAAGCGCTGATAGACGGCGCAACCGGTCCGCAATGGGGATTGCTTGGGGCTACGTTCATCGCTATCTGTTCGTTCCTCCCACTCTACCTTGCTCCTTCTGCCGTGGCAGAAATCGTGAAACCGCTTTTTGTGGTGCTTGCCATCTCGCTAGGATTGAGCTGGGTGCTCGCGCTGACGCAGACCACTGTTTTCGGTAATTTCATCCTGAAAGCGAAAGCAAAGGACGGCACGAAAGACCCGTATGACAAACCGTTCTATCACAAATTCGCCTCCATCCTCCGCACGCTGATTCGCAGGAAAACATTGACACTGGGTTCGATGGTAGTGCTCTTTGTTGCTTCGCTGGTTATCATGGGAATGATGCCGCAAAACTTCTTCCCTTCTCTCGATAAGCCTTATTTCCGGGCGGACATGTTTTATCCCGACGGGTATAGCATCAATGATGTAGTGAAAGAGATGAAATCCGTGGAAGAGCATCTGGCAAAGCAGCCGGAAGTGAAGAAAGTGTCGATCACCTTCGGTAGCACACCGTTAAGGTATTACCTGGCTTCTACTTCGGTAGGTCCGAAACCGAATTTTGCCAATGTATTGGTTGAATTGACGGACAGTAAATATACAAAAGAGTATGAAGAAGATTTCGACGCGTACATGAAGGCGAATTATCCGAATGCGATTACCCGTACCAGTCTGTTCAAACTGTCGCCTGCGGTGGATGCCGCTATCGAAATCGGGTTTATCGGTCCGAATGTAGACACGCTTGTGGCGCTCACCAACCAGGCTTTGGAGATTATGCACCGGAATCCGGATTTAATCAATGTGCGCAATTCGTGGGGAAATAAAGTTCCTGTATGGAAGCCTGTATATAGTCCCGAACGGGCGCAACCGTTAGGGGTATCGCGTCAGGGAATGGCACAAAGTATCCAGATCGGAACCACAGGTATGACACTTGGAGAGTACCGGCAGGGCGATCAGGTGCTTCCTATCTTATTGAAGGATAACACGGTGGATTCGTTCCGCATCAATGACCTGCGCACGTTGCCCGTGTTCGGCACGGGGAATGAAACGACCAGTCTGGAACAGGTGGTATCGGAATTTGATTTCCAATATCGTTTCTCGAATGTGAAGGATTACAACCGGCAAATGGTGATGATGGCGCAATGCGATCCGCGTCGCGGAGTGAATGCGATTGCTGCTTTCAATGAGGTTTGGCCGCTGGTGCAGAAAGAGATAAAAGTGCCGGAGGGGTATACGATGAAGTATTTCGGGGAACAGGAAAGTCAGGTGGAGTCTAACGAGGCGTTGGCCAAGAATTTACCGTTGACGTTCTTCCTGATGTTCGTCACGCTGTTGTTCCTGTTCAGGACGTATCGTAAGCCGACAGTGATCTTGTTGATGTTACCGCTTATTTTTATCGGTATCGTTTTGGGATTGGTGTTGTTAGGCAAGTCGTTCGACTTCTTCTCCATCCTTGGTTTGCTCGGACTGATTGGGATGAATATCAAAAATGCGATTGTACTGGTGGAACAGATTGATCTGGAGGCAAAAACGGGCAAAAAGCCGTTGGATGCTGTTGTCAGTGCTACAACGAGTCGTATTGTCCCCGTAGCAATGGCGTCCGGCACTACCATTCTGGGTATGTTGCCATTGTTGTTCGACGCGATGTTCGGCGGTATGGCGGCTACGATTATGGGAGGTTTGTTAGTGGCTTCGGCACTGACATTGTTTGTTCTTCCGGTAGCCTATTGTGCCATTCAAAGAATCAAAGGCTGATTGCCTTCTCTTATATGAAACTTGAATTTATTGTTTAGATTGAATAAAATGAAAACTCAACTTATAACTCTGTCTCTGCTGCTCCTTGGCCTCACAGCCGGAGCACAGCAGCCCTATCTTAGCCGGGAAGCTTACCGGGATAAAGTGGAAGCTTACAGTCAGATTCTGAAGCAACAGAAACTAAAGACGATGGCAAGTACGGAAGCACGAAAGATTGCTCACACGGGATTCTTGCCAAAAATTGATGTCAATGCGGACGGGACACTCAACATGAGCGACCTTAATGCCTGGAACGAACCGGTAGGCGAATACCGCAACCACACCTATCAAGGTGTATTTATCGTCTCGCAACCGTTGTACACGGGCGGGGCACTCAACGCCCAGCACAAGATTGCCAAAGCGGATGAAAAGCTGAATCAACTAAATGAGGAGCTTACCATCGACCAGATTCATTATCAGAGCGATGCGGTTTACTGGAATGCTTCCGCTTCACAGGCTATGTTGCAGGCGGCGGATAAGTATCAAAGTATTGTGAAGCAACAGTATGACATCATTCAGGATCGTTTCAACGACGGGATGATTAGTCGCACGGACTTATTAATGATTTCCACCCGGTTGAAAGAAGCGGAATTGCAATATATCAAGGCGCGTCAGAACTATACGCTGGCGCTGCAAAAGCTGAATATCCTGATGGGAGAAGAGCCGAACAATCCCGTAGACAGTCTGTACACGATTGACACGGCTTCCGCTCCGGTGCAGATCCTTTCTCTGGAGAATGTACTGCAACGTCGCGCGGATTACGAAAGTACGGAGGTGAATATCATGAAAAGTCAGGCGCAACGCAAAGCGGCTCTTAGCCAGTTCAACCCGCAGTTGAATATGTATTTCAGCGGTGGATGGGCTACAGCTACACCTAACCTCGGTTATGATGTTTCTTTCAATCCCATCGTCGGCATTAACCTGAATATACCAATCTTCCGTTGGGGAGCCCGGTTCAAAACAAACCGTCAGCAGAAAGCGTATATCGGCATACAAAAACTGCAACAAAGTTATGTGACGGATAATATCAACGAGGAACTTTCTGCCGCCCTGACCAAACTGACGGAAACGGAATATCAAGTGAAAACCGCCAAAGAAACTATGAGTCTGGCTAATGAAAATCTTGATTTGGTTTCTTTCTCGTATAATGAGGGAAAGGCAAACATGGTGGATGTACTCTCCGCACAATTGTCATGGACGCAGGCGCACACCAATCTGATTAATGCGTATCTGTCGGAAAAGATGGCGGTAGCGGAATATAGAAAGGTTATCAGTGAATAAATTTAGAAACAAAAGAAACTTGTTCACAAAGTCTTAGTCTTATAAAAGAAATCGTCCTGTTATCACGTAACCGTGAAACAGGACGATTTCTTTTTATATCATAAGGACTACAAAATACCGTTTTGCTTCAGGATATCTTCTATTTCCTTATCTGTCAAACTTTCACATTCGGACTTGTCATAGATAGTAAGCAACTTTATTTCCGAATCTATCTCTGTCAGAATCACCGTATAGGTTATCACTCGCGCACCTCCGCTCTTTCCTTTATTCTTCGAAGTAATGGCCATGCGAACCTTACGAAGATTATTCCCCAAGCTGACTCCTTGTTCAGGATTCGCTTTCAGAGATTCCAATAAATTGGCATAATCCAACTTCAGAGATTTGTAATGTTTGCTCAATTTTTTCAATTCTCTCGCAAAACGAGGAGAATACGTTATATCACAACTCATCCAGCAAATCCTCCGCTGGCTTAAAATCCAGCTTACCTTCCAGATTCAACTTCAATTCCTTGCACGCTTCATCAAGGCTTTCCAGAATTTCGGTCTTTGTCCGATAAGGAGTTGCCTCTTCAGCAACCGCCCTCACCTGTTCTTCTTCATGATTCAACATTGATCTTATCTTTTTCAGGATAGCTATATCATCCACATCCAGAATCTGACGAATCAGTGCATTCTTTTCCGCCTCTAATAACATTGTGCTCATACGCTTTCCGTTTTTACTGTTATACATTACTCACAAAGGTAGCGTTATCAAATGAGTCTGCCAAACTTGAATGTATAAAAAGTATTTCTCCATGAAGAAATAAGATCTTCAATGATGAAGATTCTCCCCGCTTACGCAAGGAAGGAAATCAACACACCCGCAGCTACGGCAGAACCGATTACTCCGGAGATATTGCTTGCCATGCAATACTGCAATACGTGATTCTTCGGATCGTATTTCAAAGCAATCTCATTGGCTACACGGCTCGCCATCGGAACGGCACTCAAACCAGTGGCGCCGATAAGCGGATTGATTTTCTTCTTCGAGAAGAGATTTACCAGTTTCACAAAGAAAATACCACCGGTTATAGAAAGTGCAAATGCAAGGAATCCACCGATCACAATACCGATTGTTGTCCAGTTGAGGAATGCTTCGGCTGTCATCGTTGCTCCTACAGACAGTCCGAGGAAGATGGTAGCAGCATTCATGATGCTATTGGAAGCGGCATCGAACAAGCGGAATGTGTTGGTTCCGATTTCTTTCACCAGATTACCAAACATCAACATACCCACCAAAGGCACTGCACTCGGCACGAAGAGGGCAACAATAGTAGTTACCACAATCGGGAAGATAATCTTCAATACACGCAGGTTCTTGATTTCAGTCTTCGAAGGGTATTTCTTTTCCTGTTCTTTCATGTTGATGCTCAACTCTTTCTTCGTACAGAACAGCTTCACTACCAGCGGAATAATCACCGGAACGAGCGCCATGTACGAATAAGCGGCAATGGCAATCGGGCCCAGCAAATGCGGAGCCAGTTTGATGGTGGTAAAGATGGCTGTCGGACCATCCGCGCCACCGATAATGCCCAGAGAAGCGGCTTCCTGTGGAGTGAATCCCATCAGAATGGCTACCAGCAATACGGTAAAGATACCCAACTGTGCAGCTGCACCGAATATAGAAAGATGCAGGTTACGCAACATCGGCCCGAAGTCCGTCAGCGCACCGACACCCATAAAGATGATCGGAGGCAGGAAACCTGTTTTAATCAACATATAATAGATGAAGTTCATGATTCCCAGTTCGTGGGCAATGTCATGCAAAGGCATTTCCCAGATGTTCTTCAACACTCCGTTTACCATCACCATACCATTTTCGTCGGCCTGAATCACGCCCATATCTCCTCCGGGGAAGTTGGCTAGCAACACACCGAAAGCGATGGGGACAAGCAGCAACGGCTCGTACTGTTTCTTAATACCCAAATAGAGCAGAACGAACGCGATGGCATACATTATCAGGAACTGCGGTTCGGCAATGATATTGCTGAACGCAGTCATGTCATATAAGTTCTCAAATATTTCGTTCATTATCCTATCTTCATTAATACGTCATCTTCTGAAACAGCATCTCCCGGATTGACACAGATAGCAGTCACTGTACCGCCAAACTCTGCACGGATGGCATTGTAGGTCTTCATCGCTTCTACATAGCAGATTACATCACCTTCTTTCACAGTGTCACCTACTTGCAAAGGAGTTTCCTGCGCACCTTTCACTAAGAAGAACTTGCCTTCCAACGGAGAAAGTACTTCTTTACCCTCTCCTGCCGGAGCAGCGGCAGCACCCGCAGGAGCAGCAGGTAGTTCGGTATCACCGTATGCTACCGTCACACGATAGGCCTGTCCGTCCACTTGTACGGTCAGTGTCTTCGGTTTGGCATCTTCTTCCGGAGATTTATCTTTTTCGGCACGACGTTTGGCTACGTCTTCCAGGAAGTCTTCTTTTGCTTTGCCACTCTTGTAAGCCTCATATTGAGCCGGGTGCATAGCATATTCGAAGAGTTCTTCGTCGTCCTGTCCTACTTCCCATTTGTTCTCTTTCATCAGTTTGCGATATTTGTCGAGGGCATCGGGATAGTTATTCTGCGGATCACCTTCAAAGAACTTACGGCCTTCACGTTCTGCCTTTTCAATGATTTCGGGAGCAAGTTTACCCGGCAGACGTCCGGCTTTACCCAGAATCATATCCCAGATATCATCGGCAATCATTCCCCAACGTTCTTTTCCTTTTTCCATGGCCATCACGTTCATCATGGCGAGGTTCTTCACGTATTGGCTGAACGGAGTCACCAATGGAGGATAACCGACACGAGGCCATACGTATGCCACTTCATCAAAGAGCTTGATAAGCAACTGGTCTTGCGTCATAAACGGCAGATTGTGTTTTGCCTTATATTTATTGATTGATTCCAAATTGGATTCGAGGTCGGCCATCAGACTACCCATCATACCGCCGGGAAGTCCGGGAGCAATCAGCAAGGAGTTCATCAGACGGTTTTTCGGGCTGATATACAAGCCGAGGAAGTCGTCCATAAATTCCTGAATCATGCCGCGCACTTTCATGTAGGCTTCCATATTGATTTCGGGCACTTGATATCCGGCGTCTTTCAGCATTGCCTGCACACTAAGCAAGTCAGCATGGCCTGTTCCCCATGATAGTGGTTCCATGCCTACGTCGATGTAGTCGCAACCGGCTTCGCATACTTCGAGGATACTTGCCATATTGAATCCGGGACCTGCATGACTGTGATACTGAACGGGGATTTCGGGATGTGCTGCCTTGATATTTGCTACAATCTTACCTAACGATACGGGACGACCGATACCTGCCATGTCTTTGATACAGATTTCGTCTGCTCCCAGTTTGATAAGTTCCAGCGCCATATTGGTGTAGTACTCTACGGTATGGATAGGCGAATGAGTGATGCAAAGCGAGCATTGCGAAATCATGCCTGCTTCCTTTGCGTATGTGATGGAAGGAGCGATGTTACGCACGTCGTTCAATCCGCAGAACGTACGGGTAATATCTGTTCCTTGTGCTTTCTTTACTTTGTAGAATAATTTGCGGACGTCTGCCGGAACGGGGCTCATACGGAGTCCGTTCAGTGCGCGGTCGAGCATGTGGGTTTGAATACCGGCTTCGTGGAACGGTTTTGTCCATTCGCGCACCGCTTTATTCGGGTTTTCACCAAACAATAAATTTACCTGTTCAAAACCTCCGCCGTTTGTTTCTACGCGGGCAAAACAGCCCATTTCAATGATGGCAGGAGCTACCTTTACGAGTTGGTCTACACGAGGTACGTATTTTCCGGCAGATTGCCACATATCTCGGAAAACCAAACTAAACTTTACTTCTCTTTTCATGTCTTTCAGTGATATTCTTTATAGATTTATAATTTTTCTACTTTAGTGATTTTTCCTTTACCTTGTGTCACCACATTTACAGCAGCTGTAATGGCGGCTAAGATGTTTCCCGGAACAGGGGCAGGACCTTGCGATGCTTCCCGCTTCACAGGAACCACTTCTTCAGGAGCATACTTGTTGACTAATGTAATCAACAACTTACCTAAATAAATCACAATCAGCAGAATAACAAACACGGTAGCCATTCCGACCACCATCAGCAGGATCGCTGTTTCGATATTTTCCATATAATAAACTATTAGTATTTTAAGTTGTTCGTCTAAAAAGCGTCCGAAAATACCAAATTTTTATTATAAAATAAATTAAGAAAGGAATATAATGTATAAAAACGTCATTTCTCTGATTGGAAAACTGGGGAAGTTTAATGATTTATGATTTATGATTTATGATTTAGCGTGCCATCCACATCTAAACTAAATTCCCATTTATCTTATTTACTATCTGCTTCTATTGCATAACCCAAATAGTAAATGGTAAATAGTCCAATAGTAAATCGTCCTATCTATTGTTCCTACAAAAAATGTGAGAGAAAGCCCCTCAACTTTCTCTCACACTCTGATAAAACAATTATTAAATAAAAATACTCAATGATAGACCGGTTCAGCCCTTTTCTGGTTTCATACTCTCTTAACCTACTATTAAACTACCAGATAAAACCGGCCTTGTTAAACCTCTCATGCGCCATCACGGCTTTCATTCTTTTAATTAGCGTAGCAGTCTAGTTGAAAAACCCTTTTTTTAAGCCAACTAAGTCTGTTTAATCGGAAAAAACAAGCCTCTAAAGCTCATATCACGTCCGATGAGGGAATCTTTCCAGCTTACGTTTGTGGCAGGAATAATTCATCTGCCGCTGTCTATTGTTTGCTTTGAGCCCTAGTTTGCATTTCTTTTAAAACATTGTTTGTTTTGGGTTAAATTTAAATTTTATAAAAAGCATCTATTGTTTGTTTTGAGTTTAGCTTGTAATTCTCTATAAAACATCTATTGTTTGTTCTGAATCCCGGCCTTATTTCTGCCGGATAATTTCTAATTTCTTCTACTACAACATTTAATCTTCTAATCAATTCTACCGTTTTCTTCAAATATCATTAAATAGCTCATCTATTAGAAAGAGAAGCATCTGTTGTTTTTTTACCAAGAAAAAATGAAGAAAATTTGAAGAAAAACAAAAAAGCCTCTTCTGGATAGTCAGAAGAGGCTTTTTTTATTGCAAAATAATTTCTTTCCCTCGAATTTGATAACTGATCCCACACGATCCAAAGACTTTTTCCAGTGTGGCGTTCAGGTCTTTCGTTAAGACCGTCCCGTTGTAGGTCAGCCCCTCGCATTTCTCATGTCCGACGACTGTTACTTCAAATATATGCTCAATATCTGCCACTACATTTATTAGCGGATCGTCTTCATACCCCAACACCTCGGGGAACTCCGATTCTTCTGCCTTTTTCTCTACCGGCACAATCTTGTTCTCATCGCAATGAACGCTTTCCCCGGCAAGCAATGTACGCTTACCTACAGCAGTCTCGACTTGCACACTTCCTTCCTCACAGTTGACGGTCATCTTCTTTCCTTGCTGATCGATGAGGAATTTCGTTCCCAGTACGGTTACGTCGCCGGCTTCTGTACGGACCGTGAATGTCTTGCCTTTGGTTACGTTAAAAGAGGCTTTACCCAATAGTTGCAATTTGCGCTCCCAAAGCCATGTGATATGATTGTAAGTCAGGCGGGAATTTTCCATCACCTGCACAGTACTGCCATCCGGCAATTCATAGTTCATAGCAGTGTTATCAGTCACCACCTTTTCTTCTGCCAGGAAGTAACCGCCTATCCCCAAAAGAAGGACAACTGCCGCTGCCACTCCCCATGAGAAAGAGAAACTTCTCCCCGCACCTTGCTTTCTTCTCCGGCTTAAGGCGATCTTATGGCTCTCCTCACGTTGCAACTTCAGCTTATCACCTATTTCTTTTTTACGAGAAAAGATTTCGCCAACCAGAGGAAGTTTTCCTTCTTCTAAGTATTTATCTAAAGATTCTGTCCACTTTTCCATATCTCACACCTCAATTAAAAATCCACAAATTAGCTGCTACCAACAACAAGAAAGATTTGCTCATACGCTCCCGCAAACTGGAGATAGCCATATGAGTAGTATTGTAAACCGTACGTGAAGTGAGTCCCATCACCTGGGCTATTTCTTCCGGACTCATCTTCTTATAATACTTAAGATACAATACCTCCCGCTGTTGCTTTGTCAAATTGTTCAGCTCTTTCTGCAAAACTTCTAGCTGTTCTTTTTCTAACTCTGAACGGATAATAGCAGTTTCAATATCAATCTCCAGATCAAACTGATATTCATTTGTGCCTACTTCATCCAGTGATTTTAATGAGCCACTATTCTCCTTTTTCAGTTCGTTCACTATCATGTGTCTCAACGAAACACATAAGTAAGCGGGTATGGATTGAGGAGCCGTGCAAGTTTCTCTTTTCTCAAAGATGTAAACAAACAACGACTGTATCGCCTCGGTTACCAGAGTCTCATCACCGGCTATCTTCATGCCATATCCATACAGTAAATCTGCATATTGCTCATAAAGCTGCCGGAATGCCTCTTCATCCCCTTGCTGAATTTTATCCCAGGATAGTGTCTTCATTTCTATTCACTCATTTATATGAGATATTTTTTTCCTTTTTTTACCTGATTTTTTAGTTAAAATCAACGGAATATGTTTTAAAACTCACTTGTAAAGTGGAATTTGATGTGTTTAAAGTCCATCTGCGCCATCTGAAGTACATAACCGGAGTCTGCCAGGAACACATCGCGCCCTTCTCTATCCTTTGCCATATACTGGTATTTACGTTTCTTGAAGGCTTCCAGTTCTGCGGGATCATCGCTTTCTACCCAACAGGCTTTATAAAGACTTACCGGTTCCCAGCGACAGGACGCATTGTATTCATTCAACAAACGGTACTGAATGACCTCAAACTGCAACTGTCCCACCGTACCGATAATCTTACGGCCATTGAACTGATTGACAAACAACTGTGCCACACCTTCATCCATCAACTGATCGATACCTTTCGCCAACTGTTTCTGCTTCATCGGATCGGCATTTTCAATATACTTGAACATCTCCGGCGAGAAGCTCGGCAATCCGCGGAAATGAAGCATTTCACCTTCTGTCAGCGTATCGCCAATCTTAAAGGTACCATTATCCGGCAGACCGATAATATCTCCTGCATAAGCTTCATCAATCGTTGTTTTACGCTGTGCCATAAACTGGGTAGGCGACGAAAAACGCATGGTCTTTCCATGACGGACGTGTGTATATGGAGCATTGCGAACAAACTTACCGGAACAAATCTTACAGAATGCCACACAAGAACGATGGTTGGGATCAATGTTGGCGGTTATCTTAAAGATGAATCCGGTAAATTTCGGTTCGTCAGGTTTCACTTCACGCTCTTCTGCCTGTACAGGACGAGGGCTGGGAGCTATCTCTACGAAACAGTTCAGCAACTCTTGCACACCGAAGTTGTTCAGCGCTGATCCAAAGAATACAGGCGCACAGTCTCCTGCCAAATAGGATTCAGAATCAAATTCCGGATAAACACCCTCAATCAGTTCCAAATCGCCACGCAGTTTGTCTGCCAACGACTTGCCAATCTGCTGATCCAGTTCTTCCGAATGAATATCGACTGCCACTTTCTCTGTTACCATCTGTTTGGATGGCTGATACAAGTCCAGTTTCTGTTCATAGATATTGTATACCCCTTTAAAACGTGCTCCCTGCTCTATCGGCCAGGACAAGGGACGAACCTGAATCATCAGTTCTTCTTCAAGTTCATCAAGCAAATCGAACGGATCTTTTCCTTCACGGTCCATTTTGTTGACGAAGATTATTACCGGAGTCTTTCTCATACGGCACACCTCCATCAGTTTACGTGTCTGCGTTTCCACACCTTTCGCACCGTCTACAACGATGATAACACTGTCTACAGCTGTCAGTGTGCGATATGTATCTTCGGCAAAGTCCTGGTGACCGGGAGTATCGAGAATGTTAATCTTATAGTCCCGATAGTCGAATTCCATCACGGAAGTCGTTACCGAAATACCACGTTGTTTCTCGATTTCCATCCAGTCGGACGTAGCCGTCTTTTTAATCTTATTACTCTTTACAGCACCTGCTACCTGTATCTGACCACCGAAAAGCAATAGCTTTTCCGTCAATGATGTCTTACCGGCATCCGGATGCGCAATAATGGCGAACGTTCGCCGTCTCAAAATTTCTGTATTATCTGCCATATATTAATATGAATGAAGAATGAAGAATGATGAATGATGAATGATGAAAGAAGAATTGTTACGCTATCTATAAAGCCGCATCGAAATTCTTCATTCTTCATTTTTCATTCCTAATTTTATCAAGCATTGTTTGAGGCTCTCCTCCCAATGAGGAATCTCTATATCGAACGTTGTTTTTATTTTTGTTTTATCAAGCACGGAATATGCCGGGCGGTTTGCTTTCGCGGGATATTCGGCTGTATGCAAAGGTTTCACTTTGCAGGTGGTTATTCCTGCCAGACGATGAATAGCTACCGTGAAATCATACCAGGAACAAACTCCCTCATTGCTGAAATGGTAGATACCGCGAACAATACCTTTATTAATAATAGCATAGATGGCCCGTGCCAGGTCATTGGCATACGTCGGAGTCCCGATCTGGTCGAAAACAACTCCCAGGCTGTCACGCTCTTTTCCAAGACGAAGCATCGTCTTTACGAAATTATTGCCAAAAATAGAATAGAGCCATGCGGTACGGATAACGACTGCTTGCTCGCAGTGATTCATTACCTCCTTTTCTCCTTCCAGTTTAGTGGTGCCGTATACAGAATCCGGGCAAGGATTGCAGTCTTCCGTGTATGGAGTATGCGCAGTACCGTCAAATACATAGTCAGTAGATACTTGTATCATGGCAGCACCATTGGCTTGTGCTGCACTTGCCAGTTGTTTCGGTGCTTCACAATTCAATTTGTATGCTAATTCTTGATTATCTTCAGCTTTATCTACAGCTGTATAAGCAGCACAATTAACAACAAGCTCAATCTGCTTCTCTGCCATATAAGTCCACACAGCTTGCTTGTCACAGATATCGAGTTCCTGCACATCTGTGAAATAATACGTATGTTGCGGGTTCTCTTTCGCAAGCACCTGCATCTCATTGCCAAGCTGACCGTTGGCACCCGTTACTAAAATTCTCATTTATTCATCCAGTTTTAATTCACCTTTACGGTCTTTATCATAATAATTTGCCAACATAGAAAGGAAACTAGTGATAGCTTCCACTGCCTTGGCAGTTCCTTCGCTGATAGGCTTCTTTTGAAGACGAAGCAGGAGTACTCCATACAACGCTTCAAAACAGGTTTCCAGTTCGGGTTCATCTTTCTTGCCGTTTTTATTCCGTAATTCTACGATAAACGGTAATGCCTTGAAATAAGCAGCACTGTAAAAAGGAAATTTAGGAGAAGAGGACAATGCGTTGTGCAACTCTGTCAGATTGATAATTACATTTTTATTAATCTGCAGATGACCCTTTTCCCGTACTCCTTCCTCGCCCATCATCGTAATCAGGTTGGTATACCATTCTCGCATGGCAGGCCGCTGTTCTTCCGGATAGCGGGCAATTACATTTGCCTCCATCTCTTCCGGTTCACAATGATTGGCACGGATCAAGTCTTCCTCTTGCCACATATATATAAGGTATTCGGCAATATTCTTCTCTTTCAGTTGTTGTGCTATCTGATTCATTATGTTATCTCTTAATAAAGTGACTCTCCCAACAAAGTATAAATCAATCCGGCAACAGATACCAGCATTACGATACTTCCTACAACACGATTCAGTATCCAGATACCACGTAAATTGAATTTAGTGCGCACCTTATTCACAAAATAAGTGATACCCAACCACCAGGTCAATGCTCCTATAGCAATTGCAAGATATCCCGTGATCTCTTCAAAGACCAGCACCCCCGGCTGCACAAAGGCAAAACGGGCGAAAAGTCCGATAAACAGAAAGATTATCAAGGGATTGGAGAGAGTGACGAAAAATGCGGTAATAAAGTTATGGAAATAAGAACCTTTGCTGGAGGAAGCCGGACGAATGGACTGCACCGGGTTGCTACGAAAGGTATATATACCAAAAAGGAGTAGCATGATGCTCCCCAATAATTGCAGATAGAAAATATTCTTATTAATATAATCGAACACAAAGCTCATCCCGTAGCCGGTGAGCAAAGCGTATGCTATATCGCTCAAAGAGGCTCCCAGACCTGTTACAAATCCATACCAACGCCCCTTATTCAAAGTCCTCTGGATGCATAATACGCCCACCGGACCGAGGGGTGCGGACACAACAACGCCAATAATAAAGCCTTTCACTAATATATCGAATATTGTCTCTATCTGAATCATGTCGCAAATATCGCACTTTTTTGTGATATGGGGATAGTATATTAACGTTTTTTCCACACAAGAATCACTATATATAGCGATAATAAGTAAAACGTACATCGAAAATAAACATATTAAATAAGGTATAGGAATTTATTCTCTATTTTTTTCCTACCACCAACGAAATTGATTATCTTTGCGCCACAGAAAAAGAGAAGAGTTTCTCCTGCAGGAACTTCAATCGTAAAATCGTAAATCGTAAAATCGTAAATATACAACATGATTCTTTTTTTCAGAACCCCTTCCAAGAGCGTGATTGCCGTAGAGAGCAACCATCAGCTCACCCCTGACGAAAGTAATAAACTCTGCTGGCTTTTTGGCGAAGCCGTGATGGAAAGTGAAGAAAACCTGAAAGGCTGTTTCGTTGGCCCACGCCGCGAAATGATCACTCCCTGGAGTACAAACGCAGTAGAAATCACCCAAAACATGGGGCTCGAAGGCATAAGCCGCATCGAGGAGTACTTCCCTGTTAAGGACGAAAATGCCGATTACGACCCGATGCTCCAACGCATGTACAAAGGACTCGACCAAAACGTATTCACGACAAACCGTCAGCCGGAACCAATCATCTACATTGAAGATCTCGAAGTGTACAACGAAAAAGAAGGTTTGGCTCTTTCCAAAGAAGAAATGGACTACCTGAAGAAAGTAGAAAAGGACCTCGGACGGAAGCTGACCGACTCTGAAGTATTCGGTTTCGCACAAATCAACTCCGAACACTGCCGCCACAAAATTTTCGGCGGAACGTTTATCATCGACGGCGTAGAGCAGGAATCTTCCCTGTTCCAGATGATTAAAAAGACTACACAGGAAAATCCGAATAAAATAATCTCTGCTTATAAAGATAACGTAGCCTTCGCTGAAGGTCCGGTTGTGGAACAATTTGCTCCGGCAGATCATTCAAAACCTGATTTCTTCCAAGTAAAGGACATCAAGAGTGTTATCTCACTGAAAGCGGAAACTCATAACTTCCCTACTACTGTTGAGCCATTCAATGGTGCTTCTACCGGTACCGGCGGTGAAATCCGCGACCGTATGGGTGGTGGTAAAGGTTCATGGCCGATTGCGGGTACTGCAGTCTACATGACTTCTTATCCACGCACAGAAGAAGGACGCGAATGGGAAGAGATTCTTCCGGTACGCAAATGGCTATACCAGACTCCGGAACAGATTCTAATCAAAGCATCCAATGGTGCTTCCGACTTCGGTAACAAGTTCGGCCAACCGCTGATCTGCGGTTCGGTACTGACTTTCGAACATACAGAAAACAAAGAAGTTTATGGTTACGACAAAGTAATCATGCTTGCCGGTGGTGTTGGTTACGGTACACAACGCGACTGCCTGAAAGGCACACCGGAAGCTGGAAACAAAGTAGTGGTTATCGGTGGTGACAACTACCGTATCGGACTGGGTGGCGGTTCCGTATCTTCTGTTGATACCGGTCGTTACAGCAGTGGCATCGAGTTGAATGCCGTGCAACGTGCCAACGCAGAAATGCAAAAACGTGCCAATAACGTAGTACGCGCTCTTTGTGAAGAAGAGGTGAATCCGGTGGTTTCTATCCATGACCACGGATCTGCCGGACACGTAAACTGTCTGTCCGAACTCGTGGAAGAATGTGGTGGTTTGATCGATATGAGCAAGTTGCCTATCGGTGACAAGACTTTGTCTGCCAAAGAAATCATCGCTAACGAAAGTCAGGAACGTATGGGTCTGCTGATTAAAGAAGAGGCTATTGAACATGTACGTAAGATTGCCGAACGCGAACGCGCTCCAATGTACGTAGTCGGTGAAACAACCGGTGATCATCGTTTCGCTTTCCAACAGGCTGACGGTGTACGTCCGTTCGACCTTGCCGTAGAACAGATGTTCGGTTCTTCTCCCAAAACCTATATGGTAGACAAGACCGTAGAACGTCATTATGAAATGCCGAAATACGAATTGTCTAAACTACATGAATATCTGACGAATGTATTGCAGCTTGAAGCTGTAGCCTGCAAAGACTGGTTGACAAACAAGGTAGACCGTTCGGTAACAGGCAAAGTGGCTCGTCAGCAATGTCAGGGTGAACTTCAGTTGCCGTTGAGCGACTGCGGTGTCGTAGCACTCGACTACCGTGGCGAGAAAGGTATCGCTACCTCTATCGGACATGCTCCGCAAGCAGCATTGGCTGATCCGGCTGCCGGCTCTATTCTTTCTGTATCCGAAGCGCTGACCAATCTTGTTTGGGCTCCAATGGCGGAAGGTATGGATAGCATTTCACTGTCTGCCAACTGGATGTGGCCTTGCCGCTCTCAAGAAGGTGAAGATGCCCGTCTTTACACAGCTGTAAAAGCTTTAAGCGATTTCTGTTGCGCGCTGCAGATCAATGTTCCTACCGGAAAAGACTCTCTATCTATGACACAGAAGTATCCGAACGGCGAGAAAGTGATTTCTCCGGGAACTGTGATTGTTTCTGCCGGTGGTGAAGTTTCCGACGTGAAGAAAGTGGTATCTCCGGTATTGGTTAACAATGAAAAGACTACGCTTTATCATATTGACTTCAGCTTCGATGAACTGAAACTGGGTGGTTCGGCTTTTGCACAATCTCTGGGTAAAGTTGGTGACGAAGTACCTTGCGTACAAGATGCCGAATATTTCCGTGATGCTTTCCTTGCCGTACAGGAACTTGTCAACAAAGGATTGATTCTTGCAGGACACGATATCTCTGCCGGTGGTTTGATCACTACATTGCTCGAAATGTGCTTCTCTAATGTAGAAGGCGGTATGGAAATCAGCCTCGACAAGATGAAAGAACAGGATATCGTTAAGATTCTGTTTGCTGAAAATCCGGGTATCGTTATCCAGATCAGCGACAAGCATAAGGATGAAGTGAAGAAGATTCTGGAAGATGCAGGCGTAGGCTATATAAAGCTGGGTAAACCGACTGACGAACGCCACATTTTGGTATCTAAAGACGGTGCTACTTACCAGTTTGGTATCGATTATATGCGTGACGTATGGTATTCTTCTTCTTACCTGCTCGACCGCAAACAATCTATGAACGGTTGCGCAAAAGCACGTTTTGAAAACTATAAGATGCAACCTGTTGAATTCGCTTTCATGCCGGAATTCAAAGGTAAGCTTTCTCAATACGGTATCACTCCGGATCGTCGTACCCCAAGCGGTATCCGTGCGGCTATCATCCGTGAGAAGGGTACAAACGGTGAGCGCGAAATGGCTTACTCACTCTATTTGGCAGGTTTCGACGTAAAAGACGTTACAATGACCGACCTCATCAGCGGACGCGAAACACTGGAAGACGTAAACATGATCGTTTACTGCGGTGGTTTCTCTAACTCCGATGTACTGGGTTCTGCTAAAGGATGGGCAGGCGCATTCCTGTTCAACCCGAAAGCTAAAGAAGCATTGGATAAATTTTATGCACGCGAAGATACATTGTCATTGGGTGTCTGCAACGGTTGCCAGCTGATGATGGAACTCAATCTTATCAACCCGGAACTGAAGAAGAAAGGAAAAATGCTACATAACAATTCACACAAATTCGAATCACGCTTCCTTGGTCTTACTATCCCGACTAACCGCAGTGTGATGTTCGGCTCTTTAAGTGGAAGCAAACTGGGTATCTGGGTAGCTCACGGAGAAGGAAAATTCTCTTTGCCATATGACGAAGATAAATATAATGTAGTAGCGAAGTATAGCTATGATGAATATCCGGGCAATCCGAACGGTTCCGATTATTCTATCGCAGCACTGGCCAGCGCAGACGGACGCCACTTGGCTATCATGCCTCACTTGGAACGTTCCATCTTCCCATGGCAGAACGGTTGCTATCCGGCCGACCGCAAGAACAGCGATCAGGTTACTCCATGGATAGAAGCGTTTGTCAATGCCCGCAAGTGGGTGGAAGCGAAAATGAAATAAATCATTTCCATATTTTACAGAGGCTGGTACTTTAAATAGTGCCAGCCTCTTATTTTACGGAACTTTCCATTCTACCGGAAGACTTCTGATAGATACCAAAATACCGAAAACAAACAGTATATACAAATAGTTATAAAATAGTCTATTTTCTTCATTTTTGGAGCGCTGTTATCTTTCATCAAAATTTTGTAATATCAAAAAATCTTCTTAATTTTGTCAAACTTTCCCCCTCATAAAAGATTCAATAACCCTTAAAAGTCCTATTTGTATGAAAAAATGGCTTTTTCTAATCTTATTGTTTCCTCTAATTTGTGTCGCGCAGACGTATCGATATCTCGGAGTGGAGGATGGGTTAAGTAACCGGCGGGTTTACTGCATTCAAAAAGATAAAACCGGATACATGTGGTTCCTCACGCACGAAGGTATTGATCGATACAATGGAAAAGAGTTTAAACGATATAAGTTAATGGATGGTGACGCAGAAGTGAACTCTCTGTTAAATCTAAACTGGCTTTATATTGATCAGGAAGGAGTCTTATGGGAAATCGGGAAAAAAGGAAAAGTATTCCGGTATGACCAGATTCACGACTGCTTCAGTCTTGTATATAAATTACCGATGGAAAGTTTCAGCGAACAGCCGGACCCGGTCACTTATGCCTGGCTCGACCAGAACAAACACATCTGGCTATGCAATAAAGATACTATCTTTCTCTATAATACGGACACCAAACAAGTCACCCATATAAAGAATGATATAAGTGAAGAAATCACTGATATTGAACAAATAGACGAATCGCATTTCTTCATCGGTACGGAAATGGGGATTCATTATGCCCAATTAGAAAACAACGCATTGAAACTTATCAATTGCGATAAGTTGGAGAGCGTGAAAGCCCAAGTAAGCGATTTACACTTCGACAAAAAGATTCGGAAACTATTCATCGGCACTTTCTTGCGGGGAATTATGGTTTATGATATGAATACCAAATCCGTCATACGACCGGATTATAACCTGAAAGATATCAGTATCACACGGTTCAAGCCGCTAAATGACAAAGAGTTATTAATAGCTACCGATGGCGGAGGAGTACACAAAATAAATATGGATACTTATCAAATAGTACCCGAAATTGTGGCTGATTATAACAGTAATTGTGGCATGAACGGTAACAGTATCAATGACATTTTTGTGGATGATGAAGAACGGATATGGCTGGCTAATTATCCCATCGGAATCACGATACAAAACAACCGTTATACGAGCTACAAATGGATTAAGCACTCCATCGGTAACAAACAGTCTTTAATCAACGATCAAGTAAATGCCATTATTGAAGACAGAGAGGGAGATTTATGGTTTGCAACGAACAATGGCATCAGTTTTTTTAATTCAAAGACCGGACAATGGCGATCGGTGCTTAGTGCTTTTGAAGAGTCGCAAGGTAATAAAAGCCATATCTTTCTTACTATATGCGAAGTGGCTCCCGGAATTATCTGGGCAGGCGGGTACTCTTCCGGTGCTTACCAGATAGATAAGAAAACGTTCAGTGTCAGCTATTTCATGCCGCCTTTGTACACTCATACAAACAAGCGACCGGATAAATATATACGTGATATTCGTACAGATATGCAGGGTTATATCTGGTCGGGAGGATTCTACAACCTCAAGCGTATTAATCTGAAGACGCAGGAAGTACGGTTTTATGATGGATTAAATTCCATTACCGCCATCGTTGAGAAAGATGAAAAAAGTATGTGGATCGGTAGTGCCACCGGCCTATGTCTTTTAGATAAAGAATCCGGAAAATTCGAGCGCATAAAACTTCCGGTAGAGTCGAACTATATCTATTCCCTGTACCAAGCAAAAAACGGTTCATTGTATATAGGTACCAGCGGGTCGGGACTATTGATTTACGATATTAATAAAAAACTGTTCACTCATTACCACACGGAAAACTGTGCTTTGATATCCAATAATATCTATACCATATTATCGGATGCGGACAAAGATATAATCATGAGTACAGAAAGCGGATTGACAAGTTTTTATCCCAATGAGAAAAAATTCTATAACTGGACCAAAGATATGGGATTGATGACCACCCATTTCAATACGCTATCAGGTACGTTACGGAAAAACAATAAATTCATTTTAGGCAGTTCTGACGGAGCAGTGGAATTTGACAAGGATATGAAATTGCCCAGAAGTTATTCTTCTAAAATGATTTTCAGCGATTTCAAGCTTTTTTATCAAACAATCTATCCGGGTGATGAGGATTCTCCGTTGAAAGCAAGCATCAATGATACAAAGGTACTAAAGTTAAAATACAATCAAAACAGATTCTCTTTGCAGGTTTCTTCCATCAACTATGACTATCCTTCCAATATTCTTTACTCTTGGAGGCTAGAAGGTTTCTATGATAAATGGAGCAAACCCGGAACAGAGAACACGATTCGTTACACCAATCTTGCCCCGGGCAAATATACGCTAAGGGTACGTGCCATCTCCAATGAAGACAAACGCATCATGCTTGAAGAAAGAAGTATGGATATTATCATAGCCCAACCTTTCTGGCTGACATTCTGGGCCATGCTGGTTTATACAGCTATCCTTTGTCTCATTGCCATCGTCCTATTGCGTATACTGATTTTGAGGAAGCAACGCAAAGTCTCCGATGAGAAAATACACTTCTTTATCAATACGGCACATGATATCCGTACCCCATTGACGCTTATCAAAGCACCTTTGGAAGAACTACGCGAGAAAGAGGAGTTGAGTAAAGAAGGTATTTCGAACATGAATACGGCATTACGAAACGTAAATGCCCTATTACGTCTTACCACCAATCTTATCAACTTTGAAAGAGCGGACGTATATTCTTCCGAATTATATATTTCAGAGCATGAGCTAAACACGTTTATGAATGAAATATTCAACGCGTTCCAGCAGTACGCCAACATCAAACATATCAACTTCACTTATGAAAGTAATTTCAGGTATATGAACGTATGGTTTGATAAAGAAAAGATGGAATCTATCTTTAAGAACATCATTTCGAACGCACTGAAATATACTCCGGAAAATGGAAATGTACAGGTTTTCGTTTCAGAAACATCTGACTCATGGAGCGTGGAAGTCAGAGACACAGGAATCGGCATCCCGGCCAATGAACAAAAGAAATTGTTCAAACTTCATTTCCGTGGCAGCAATGCTATTAATTCCAAAGTAACAGGAAGTGGTATCGGACTGATGCTTGTATGGAAGCTAGTCCGCCTGCATAAAGGAAAGATTAATCTGTCAAGCATCGAAAACCAGGGATCGGTTATCAAAATAACATTCCCTAAAGACAGCAAGCGCTTCCGGAAAGCACATCTGGCAACTCCGAGCAAACAGCGTATAGAAAATACGATTGATAACGTTCCGCCTCCATCACCTGAAATTTACGAAAATGCACAAAAGAAAGAGAACATTAATCATCGTCGCATCTTGATTGTGGAAGATAATGATGAGTTGCGCAACTATCTGTCGCAAACGTTATCCGAGGAGTATTTCGTACAGGTTTGCTCCAATGGAAAAGAAGCATTGACGATTATTCCCGAGTACAAACCAGAGCTGGTTATTTCAGACATTATGATGCCTGAAATGCGGGGGGATGAATTATGCCAAGCTATCAAGAATAATATCGAAACCTCCCACATTCCTGTTATCCTGCTGACTGCTTTGAATAATGAGAAAGATATTCTCTCGGGACTTCAGATTGGTGCGGATGAATACGTTGTGAAGCCATTCAATATTGGTATATTGAAAGCTAATGTTGCCAATCTGCTGGCTAACCGTGCACTATTGCGCAGCAAATTCGCAAATTTAGATCTGAATGATGAGGAAAATGATGAAGACTGCATCAACTGTTCGCAAGACATTGACTGGAAATTCATAGCAAACGTCAAAAAGAACGTGGAAGATAACATTGACAATCCTGCTCTCACGGTAGATGTATTATGCAGCCTGATGGGAATGAGTCGCACAAGTTTTTACAATAAATTAAGGGCATTAACCGATCAGGCACCGGGAGATTATATCCGGCTGATTCGTCTGAAACGTGCCGTACAATTACTAAAAGAAGACACACATAGCATAACAGAAATTGCAGAAATGACGGGATTCAGTGACGCCAAGTACTTCCGCGAAGTATTTAAGAAGCATTATAATGTAAGTCCCAGTCAATATGGCAAAGAGAAAAAAGCAGTTAGTAAGGAAGGAGGAGAAAAGAAAGAATGAACATTTATCTCGAAGCATTTGGAATCTTTTTTAAAATAGGCGCCTTTACTATTGGAGGAGGATATGCAATGGTGCCACTGATTGAAAATGAAATTGTCACCAAACGGAAATGGATTGCGCAGGAAGATTTTATCGATCTGCTGGCTATCTCCCAATCCGCACCGGGAATTTTGGCAGTCAATATTTCTATCTTTATAGGATATAAGCTGCGTGGAATCCGGGGAAGTATTATCACAGCATTGGGAACAATTTTGCCGTCTTTCATTATTATATTGGCTATCGCCCTGTTCTTTCATAGTTTCAAAGACAATCCGATAGTGGAACGTATTTTTAAAGGAATTCGCCCGGCAGTGGTGGCACTCATCGCGGCGCCGACCTTTACCATGGGACGATCCGCAAAAATCAACCGCTACAATCTGTGGATTCCTGTTGTCTCGGCAATATTAATCTGGCTGTTGGGCTTCTCCCCTATCTGGATTATTATTGCGGCCGGTGTAGGAGGTTTCCTGTGGGGGAAATTTAGAAAAGTTGAGAGTTGAGAATGGAGAGTTGAGAAGGCGCGGATTAACGCTGTTGTTTTACAGATTCATAATTCTAAAAGCCGGGAAATCCGTGTAATCCATGCCTAAAATTATTATATAATAAATTATTAATCACATGATTTACCTACAGTTATTCTATACATTTTTCAAGATCGGGCTCTTTGGCTTCGGTGGCGGTTATGCCATGCTTTCCATGATTCAAGGCGAAGTGGTAACCCGCTATGGATGGGTGAGTTCGCAGGAGTTCACGGATATTGTCGCAATCAGCCAAATGACTCCAGGACCTATTGGTATCAACGCAGCTACTTATGTAGGGTTTACTTCTACGGGTAGCGTATGGGGTTCCATCATTGCTACCTTTGCCGTAGTCCTTCCCTCTTTCATCTTGATGTTGACCATCAGTAAATTCTTCCTAAAATACCAGAAACATCCGATAGTAGAATCTATTTTTAATGGATTACGCCCGGCAGTAGTCGGATTACTCGCCTCCGCCGCGTTGGTATTAATGAACGCAGAAAACTTCGGTTCGCCTACGGAAGATACTTATTCATTCGTTATCAGTATCATTATCTTTCTGATTGCATTCATCGGAACAAGAAAATATAAAGCCAATCCGATATTAATGATTATCGCCTGTGGTATTGCAGGTTTGCTGCTCTATTAATAACGAGCGGCTGAACAGTAAACAAAAAAACAGTAAACAAAAAAACGGTGAATAAACTGCGTTATCATTCAGCAGAGTGTTCACCGTTTTATCGTTGTTTATTCTATACCTTTACAGTTTTAACTTCTTACTTACGGATTTCGATTCATTATGTAAACGATCTAAAGCTGTCACTACATAACGGCATTTTGTTTTTCCTGTTTCATAAGGAAGTCTATAGAATGGATTGCGCGTGATAGCTACAATATGAGAAGGATCGTCCAAATTCACCTTTTCTTTACTGTCAAAACGATAGACTACATATTGAACTGCCTTATCCATCTCTGTATCAGCTTTCGGAGCTGTCCAAAAAAGGATATAGCCATCTTCCGTCCATACCTTTTTCATTTTACGTACCTTGCCCGGAGCTTTATCATCCATAAAATCAAAGACTGGAATCAAAGCAGGATATTTATGATATTCACTGATTAAAGCATCGCGATATCTACCCTGGTTCTCAACAACAGCTGCCGCATACCATTGACAACTGCCTCCAATTGTTTGGTAAGCACGTTGCAAAGCCATCTTACGGGGAAGCTGATTGATAGAAGGATTCTGCGGATCGGCAAACTGAACAGTCTTTGGCACCGACTGGCCAATGAACAACGGCCGGTTTTCCGAATGAGTAGCCCACCATTTCACCAATGTCTCATAGTCAGCCGCTTTATGGCCGATTTCCCAGTAAATCTGCGGAATATTATAATCAATCCATCCTTCACGTGCCCAAAGCAGTACATCGGCATAAAGATCATCATAGTTTTGCAAGCCATTGGTATTACTTCCCAACGGGTCACTCTTCTGGTTACGATAGATACCAAACGGACTGACACCAAACTTCACCCAAGGCTTGATGCCACGAATCGTTTCGTGAAGTTTCTTTATCAACACATTCACATTACTACGACGCCAATCTGCCTTGTTTGTGAAACCTCCACCATAACGGGCAAAGCTCGCATTATCCGGGAAATCTAATCCATTAACCGGATAAGGATAGAAATAATCATCCATGTGGATAGCGTCCACATCATAGCGGGACACGATATCAGTCACAATTTTGCAGATATATTCCCGACTTTCAGGAAGTGCCGGGTCGAAATATAGCTGATCGCCATAAGTAACAAACCATTCCGGATGCTGGTGATAAATATGTTCCGGCGCCAACTTATTCTTTAATGAAGTCTTCACACGGTAAGGATTGATCCAGGCATGAAACTCCATATTCCGTTTCTGACATTCTTCAATCATAAACTGCATCGGGTCCCACATAGGAGAAGGCGTCTGCCCTTGCGTTCCTGTCAGGAAGCGGCTCCATGGTTCATATTGGGAAGCGTATAATGCATCCGCTTCAGGGCGCACCTGAAAAATGATCGCATTAATTCCGGCTTCCTGAAGAGAATTCAACTGGCTAATCAATATTTGCTTCAGTCGCTCTGTGGGAATGCCACGAAACTGGCCATTGACAGCCTGTATCCATGCTCCACGGAATTCACGTTTAGGATATTTATTGCCTGATGGCACCTGTGCCCTCACTCCTACCACCAGAAGAAGAGCTAAAAGTAAAAGATAGTTTTTCAGCTTCATAATATTCTTAAATCGTAATAATGTGACGCAAAGATAATACAAACTCCCGATAAATTCGCTAACTTTGCCGACTACCATAAAAAAGGAGTATTTTATGTCAGAAAACAACTATATTTCGATCAAAAGCGCACGAGTCAACAACCTCAAAAACATCGATGTAGATATTCCCCGCAACAAACTTGTTGTTATCACCGGATTGTCGGGTTCGGGAAAATCATCACTTGCTTTTGATACCCTTTATGCAGAGGGACAACGCCGCTACGTAGAAAGCTTAAGCAGCTACGCGCGTCAGTTCCTGGGGAGAATGAGCAAACCGGAGTGTGACTTTATCAAAGGGATTCCTCCCGCCATTGCCATCGAACAAAAAGTAAACAGCCGTAATCCCCGTTCCACCGTGGGCACCTCGACTGAAATTTACGAATATCTACGCCTGTTATATTCACGGGTGGGAAAAACGTATAGTCCCATCAGCGGGCAGGAAGTGAAGAAGCACTCCACAGAGGACATCGTCAACTGTATGCTTTCTTATCCGGAAGGCACAAGATATACGGTACTGACGCCTATCCGCCTGCGTGAAGACCGCACATTACAACAGCAATTGGAGATAGACCTGAAACAAGGATTCAACCGTATCGAAGTGAACGGTGAAATGAAACGAATCGATGAATATACGCCTGTGGCAGGTGATGAAGTCTATCTGCTGGTCGACCGTATGGCGGTTGCCACCAGCAAGGACGCCATCAGCCGACTGACAGATTCTGCCGAAACAGCCATGTATGAAGGCGACGGAACCTGTATGCTGCGTTTTTTTCTATCGGATGGAACTACGAAACTTCATACTTTCAGCACTAAATTCGAAGCGGACGGCATCATCTTTGAAGAACCGAACGACCAGATGTTTTCATTCAACTCGCCTATCGGCGCTTGTCCGGCGTGCGAAGGATTCGGCAAAGTAATCGGCATCGACGAGCACTTAGTCGTTCCGGATCGTTCATTATCGGTGTATGAAGGAGCTATCGTATGCTGGCGTGGCGAAAAGATGGGTGAATGGAAAGAAGAATTAATTCATAATGCGGAGAAATTCGACTTCCCCATTTTCACTCCTTATTATGAGTTGACAGACGCGCAACGCAGGTTACTTTGGGAGGGCAACCAATATTTCCACGGCATCAATGATTTTTTCAAGATGCTGGAAGAGAATCAATATAAGATACAATACCGGGTGATGCTGGCGCGTTACCGGGGAAAGACGCTTTGCCCGAAATGCCACGGCACCCGCCTGAAACCGGAAGCCGGATATGTACGAGTGGGTGGAAAAAACATTTCCGAACTGGTAGATTTGCCTATCACAGAGCTGAAGGAATTCTTCGATCATTTGGAACTGGACGAACACGACAACAACGTATCCCGACGTATCCTGGTTGAAATAAATAGCCGGATTCGTTTTCTAATTGATGTAGGTTTGGGCTATCTGACTTTGAACCGGCTTAGTAATTCCTTATCGGGTGGAGAGAGCCAGCGTATCAATCTGGCAACCTCGCTGGGAAGTAGCCTTGTAGGTAGTCTTTATATTCTCGATGAACCAAGTATCGGACTGCATAGCCGTGACACAGACCGTCTGCTCCATGTGTTGCGTCAACTGCAACAATTAGGAAATACGGTAGTGGTGGTAGAGCACGATGAAGAAATTATCCGTGCAGCCGATTACATTATCGACATAGGTCCCAATGCCGGACGCCTAGGTGGAGAAGTTGTTTACCAGGGAGATATGAAGGATTTAAAGAAGGGAAGCAACAGCTATACGGTACGTTATCTTTTAGGAGAAGATGAAATACCTGTTCCGGAGCATCGCCGCCCGTGGAATAATTATATAGAATTGAAAGGCGCACGTGAGAATAATCTGAAAGGAGTAAACGTACGTATCCCTCTCAATGTAATGACAGTTGTTACGGGTGTTTCCGGTTCCGGGAAGAGTACATTGGTGAGAGATATTTTCTTCCGGGCATTGAAACGTGAATTAGACGAATGTAGCGACCGACCGGGAGAATTCTCTTCAATCGGAGGAAGTTTGCGTGACCTGCGGAATGTAGAATTTGTAGACCAGAACCCGATTGGCAAATCATCGCGCTCAAATCCGGTGACTTACATCAAGGCTTACGACGAAATCCGTAAACTATGGTCCGAACAACCTTTGGCGAAGCAAATGGGATATACCCCCGGATTCTTCAGTTTCAATAGCGAAGGCGGACGTTGCGAAGAGTGTAAAGGAGAAGGAACCATTACTGTAGAAATGCAATTTATGGCAGACTTGGTATTGGAGTGTGAATCTTGTCATGGAAAACGCTTCAAATCCGACACGCTGGAAGTGAAATTCAACGATAAAAGTATCTACGATGTATTGGAGATGACCGTCAACCAAGCGATTGAGTTCTTCAACGAACATGGACAGAAGAAAATTGTGAAGAAGTTGCTTCCTTTGCAGGATGTAGGACTGGGATATATCAAATTAGGACAGGCTTCTTCTACCCTTTCCGGTGGTGAAAACCAACGTGTCAAACTCGCATTTTATTTAAGTCAGGAGAAAGCTGACCCAACGATGTTTATCTTTGACGAACCGACTACAGGATTACACTTTCATGATATCCGCAAACTGCTGGATGCTTTCGACGCATTGATTCGCCGGGGACACAGCATCGTTATCATCGAGCATAACATGGACGTCATCAAATGTGCCGATTATGTAATCGATCTCGGACCGGAAGGTGGAGATAAAGGCGGAAATATCGTAGCAGTGGGTACCCCGGAAGAAGTTGCTGCCTGCGGAGCAAGCTATACAGGGCAGTTTCTGAAAGAAAAACTAGGATAAGCAATCGTCAAAACTATAATAATACATTTATGTAATTAAGCCCTTGCAGAAGTTCTATATCTGCAAGGGCTTAATATATGAAAAAAATCAATCTCTCTTACAAGTAGAAACCGAATCCAATCTTCACACCGAAACGTGACATATCTCCATCATTGAAACGCCATTTATAATAAACGGCAGGTTCAATGGTTACCGTACGCGAAAGAAAGTAAGCGTATCCGGCTTCGATACCCAGTCCCCAGTCTGTCTGATGTTTTCCACCACTCCAACGGAAGCGGTTCCAGTCGAGTCCACCACCCAGATAGATACCGGTTTTATTGAAGTAGAAGCGTACTCCTGTGCCCAGTGTATACTCATCTACCGGTTTCGACCAGTCGGCTCCGGCATTTACCATCAAGGCAATACCCTCGGCAAAGAATGTACCGACCTGTGCACCAACTCCAAACTTTGCTTTATCGTTTTTACTATACGAAAAGTCCAACCCCGACAATGAAGGATTAATAATCGTAGTTCCTTTCTCAAATTGCGCTTGTGCAGTAAAAGAGACTGCCAATAAGCAAAGAGCCAAAGCTAATTTCTTCATAAACTTACTTTTTTAAGTGAATAGATTGTTCGTCTTTTTTGCGGCGTTCGCGCATTTGTTCCTTTTTCCGAAGCACCAGCCAAAGAAGGAGGACGATGACATAAGAAACTGCCACCGTAATTATTTTCTCTGTCAGGCTGACTTCCGTATTACGAGGCAACAAATAAGCCGCTGTTACGGATACATAAATAAGGAATGCAAGCGCCACTCCTGTTGATTTTCTTATTTTCTTCATTCTGATAATTTTCTTGTTTTTTGCTTATTTATCCTGATATAGAACCAAACAGTCGCAACCATTACACACGCTATACCAACGCCATAGGAGACTGTATGCGAGAGTCCTAATCCTTCAGGAGCAATACATATATAAGTAGAACATACACATGTCATAAACAGTGCCGGTACCAAAGTAATGATATAAGGTTTCTTGGATACCGCCAGAAAAACTGTTATAGCCCACAAGGTAAACACAGCCAATGTCTGATTTGCCCAGGCAAAATAACGCCATATCATATTAAATCCGTTTGCATCACGCAAACTATACAAAAGCAAACCAATAGCTACTACAAACATCGGAATACAAATGTACAAACGACGGCGCATACTTTTTTGCTCCATCCCCAAGAAATCTGCCACAATCAGACGGGCAGAACGGAAGGCCGTATCTCCCGAAGTTATCGGAGCTGCAATCACTCCCAAAATGGCAAGTACTCCGCCGATTGCTCCCAACCATTCTTTTGTAATAGCATCAACGATAACAGAAGCATTGCTTTCTTCCATTCCGTTTTCATGGAAAAAATAAGTAGCGGCAGCAGCCCAAATAAGAGCAACAATGCCCTCGGTAATCATTGCACCGTAAAATACCGGACGTCCATGCCGTTCCGAAGTCATACAACGGGCCATCAATGGGCTTTGCGTAGCATGGAAACCTGAAATGGCACCACAAGCAATACTCACAAACATAATCGGGAAGATAGGAAGTTCGCTCGCTTCCGGGTTAGTATTTTGCAATCCGTCCCATAACTCCGGCAAAGCCGGATGGTTAACATAGAGCATCACCAAAATGCCTACTGCCATAAACAACAAGGCAACCGCAAACAATGGGTAGATTTTACCTATTATTTTATCAACAGGCAGCAAAGTAGCCAGAATATAATATGCAAATACAACGATAATCCAAAACGTAGCATCCAAACTTTCCGGTGTCAGTTTAGCCAACAATCCGGCAGGACCTGCAACAAAAACCGAACCCACCAGAATCATTAAAATGACAGTGAATCCTCTCATCACCTGCTTGGTAGTCAGTCCCAAATAGCGGCCTATTATTTCCGGCAGGCTTTCACCTCCATTACGCAAAGAAAGCATTCCGGCAAAATAATCATGCACTGCCCCCGCAAAAATACTTCCCAGCACAATCCACAAGTATGAAGAGCTACCAAATTTCGCTCCCATGATTGCCCCGAAAATAGGACCTAATCCGGCAATATTAAGAAATTGAATCATGAAAATCTTCCAGGTAGGCAATGGAATATAGTCCACTCCATCCGCCTTGGTAAGAGCCGGTGTTTTACGGTCGTCAGGACCAAAGACGCGTTCCATGAGGCGTCCATACGTAAAATAGCCTACTATCAACGCCAGCAGGCATAGAGTAAATGTAATCATAGCGTGTCGTTTTTTAACTTGGCAAATGTAACATAATCTCACGAAACAGCCCAACAATACCGACACTTTTACTAACTTTGCAGGGATTTAAAACAAAAAATAAAGGATATGCGCTATACTATTTTCATTCTTTCACTTTTGTTTCCTTTCCTCTCAATTGTTGCGCAACCCAAGCACGAAGTTCGTGCCGCATGGGTGACAGCGGTGTACGGACTGGATTGGCCTCGCACACGTGCAACAACCCCTCAAACAATCCGCAAGCAGAAAGAAGAGTTAATAGATATTCTTGATAAGTTGAAGGCTGCCAACTTCAACACTATCCTATTTCAAACCCGTACTCGTGGAGATGTATTATATCCTTCGGCAATCGAACCTTTCAATTCGATCCTGACCGGAAAGACAGGAGGAAATCCAGGATATGATCCACTGGCTTTTGCCGTTGAAGAATGTCATAAGCGAGGGATGGAATGTCATGCCTGGATGGTAACTATCCCACTAGGAAATAAGAAGCATGTTGCTTCGCTCGGCAGTCAGTCTGTCACCAAGCGGATGAAAGAAATATGCGTTCCTTACAAGCGCGAATATTTCCTCAATCCGGGACATCCGGCAACGAAGGAGTACTTGATGAAACTGGTGCGGGAAGTCGTTAGCGGTTATGATGTGGACGGAGTGCATTTCGACTATCTGCGTTATCCGGAGAATGCTCCTCTTTTTCCTGATAAATATGATTTCCGCCGATATAATAAAGGACGCACCCTAGATCAGTGGCGCCGGGATAATATCTCCGAAATTGTACGTTATATATATAAAGGTGTAAAAGCTATGAAGCCTTGGGTGAAAGTAAGTACCTGCCCGGTAGGTAAATACCGTGATACTTCTCGTTACCCCTCCCGGGGATGGAATGCTTTCTTTACCGTTTATCAGGACCCGCAAGGTTGGATGGGAGAAGGTATTATGGATCAAATTTATCCGATGATGTATTTTCAGGGAAACAATTTCTACCCTTTTGCCCTCGACTGGCAGGAACAGAGCAACGGACGGCAGGTGATTCCGGGACTCGGCATTTATTTTCTCCATCCCGATGAAGGTAAATGGACACGCGACGAAATAGATCGTCAGATGAACTTTATCCGCAAGCAGAAAATGGCGGGTGAAGGGCATTACCGGGTGAAATACCTGATGGAGAATACACAGGGTATTTATGATGAATTATCCGAGAATTTTTATGCATACCCTGCTTTACAGCCTCCGATGCCTTGGTTAGATAATGTTGCGCCAACTGCTCCTTCTGCACTGAAAATTACTCATATTGATAATGGATATACGGAATTAACCTGGCAAGCTGCTACTGATAACGATCAGCGCAACAAGCCCATGTATGTTATTTATGCTTCTAACGATTATCCGGTAGATATCAACCGACCGGAAAATATCATTGCGCAAAATATCCGAGAAACTAGTTACGTGTATGCCCCTATCCTGCCGTGGAATACAAAAAAGCATTTCGCAGTGACCGCTATTGACCGCTATGGAAATGAAAGTACAGAGACACAGGAACAAACGGATCAGCAGTAAACCTGGTATTTAGAATCGACTTATTGTTTCAAAACGGTATAGAAATGAGTGAAACGGTGCAGAAATGAACTGATCCGCACGGAAAGAAATTAAATAATATAGTTTAGATTTTTCTCCACTGTATAAACAATCTATCTGAGACCCGGGTCTCAGCATCTATGACACCCGGGTCTCAGGTATGCCAACACCCGGGTGTCAGTACCATTGAGACCCGGGTGTCAGATAGAACTCTACTACTAAGCGTTTTTTCTTTGTTACTAGAGTAAATAAAATTCCGATGCATCTAATATCTATTCAAATCCGGTGCAAAAAGGAATATATTTAGACGCGGATTACACGGCAGAAGCGACATTGAAGCAGATCGACGATAAAGGCTATCTGATACCGTAAGTTAAATATTATCAGGAGTTACCCATATCCACGCCCGATAACAACTTCTCCTATGAACAGGAACCAAAGGTAAATAACCGGAGTACACTCTACCTTCCCTGATTTCCAACGGATAAGTTGCAGACATTCGTTCATGTTCCTGCAAGGCTTCACCTTCCGAAGGATGATAATCAATCACAAAACGCCCTGTTGAACCAGAACGTACATAACGGTCATATAAAAAACGCGCAACAACTCCCATATTCATGCGCAGATTAATTTCCACACAGGGATGAATCCGAAAAACCGGCTTTTCATTTTCCGGAAACCGACAAATCATCATATCAACTCCAAGATAACCTTTATAAACGGTTCCTACCAACGCAGAAAGTCTGTATTTCAAACAGTTCTCCAAATCCGTCAGAACCTTTGAAGGGACATATTGCGAAAGTTGTTTCCAGATTGCCTCATTAGAAAGCAAACGATTCCCTTCATACATTCCACTCTTTCCGGTATGGAAGAGAGAATATCCCATAAATGTCACTTCACCTGTACCATCGGAATAAAACTCCATGGCAAAGTCTTCTACCTTATTATATATAGGTTCCGCAATGATTCCACCCTGCGAAGCAGCCACACGCGTACACCAACCGGAAATAAAAGGAGTAAATATGCCTTTACACCAGTTCAAGCCTTTACCGCTTCCCGAAAGCGGAGCTTTCAACAGGCAGCATTCCCGCTCTTCCACAAAGGTTTTCCATTCTTCTTGTGTCTTCAAATAATAAGATTCTCCGCAGAAATATTCATTCAGTTGTAATTCCGGAAGCAATGAGACGGCTTTAGAACGATGGGAGTATTCCCGCAAACCGTCTAATTGCTCCATAGAAGGAAGCAGGGCTTCATCCATGCCCAGCCCTGAAAGCCGTTTCCGCAAAGCTACATCCCATCCCCAAGGACGAATATCCAAATTCGGTTCAATAGCAAGTTCCGGCTCTGTCATCAAATCAACCGAAAGTCCTAATAATTCCTGTATCTTCTTCACATAGCCGAGATTATAAGCGGAAGGAGCTAATACAGCACTCCCCTCCTCTGCATACCACATCGGAAGCAAAGCCAACTCGGAAGCCATACGTCTGGCAGAAGCCGGAGCCATATAATTTGTTTCACCGCTAGCCAACGCCAAGTCATGTTCCGGATTGAATATATAAAGAGCCTTTTTTGTCATTTCAAATGAATTCAAAACTTTATTCTGCAAATATATACAGGAAATAGTCAGGAATGACTACAATAAACAGAAAGTTGGAATTAAACACACAATTTTGCCATCTCTACTTTGCAAATCCTAAAAAAAGCAGTATATTTGCCACCCGAAAAACAAAGAACTGAAATGGAATCATTCTACCGCACACACGCCTACCTCGTTGAGCACACCAATGCCCCCGTTCGCCGCGATCTTATGGACGAGATCGACTGGAGCGACCGCCTGATTGGTATCAAAGGGACACGTGGCGTAGGAAAAACCACTTTCCTTCTCCAATACGCCAAAGAGAAATTCGGGAACGACCGTTCCTGTCTGTTCATCAACATGAACAACTTCTATTTCTCGGGCCACAGCATTGTAGACTTCGCCAACGAATTTCAGAAACGTGGCGGAAAAGTATTGTTGATCGACCAGGTGTTCAAACATCCGGAATGGAGCAAAGAGTTACGCATGTGTTACGACCGTTTTCCTAACCTGAAAATTGTCTTCACCGGCTCGTCCGTGATGCGACTGAAAGAAGAAAATCTTGAATTACGTGATATCGCCAAGAGCTATAACCTGCGTGGATTCTCTTTCCGTGAATTCCTAAACTTGCAAACAGGCATGAAATTCAGGGCATATAGCCTCGAAGAAATTCTTAGCACTCACGAACAGATTGCCAAAGGAGTACTCTCCAAAGTCCGTCCGTTGGATTATTTTCAGGATTATCTGCACCACGGATTCTATCCGTTCTTCCTTGAAAAACGTAACTTTTCGGAGAATCTGCTGAAAACGATGAACATGATGGTGGAAGTAGATATACTTCTCATCAAACAAATTGAACTGAAATATCTTTCAAAGATAAAAAAATTGCTATATTTGCTCGCTGTCGACGGGCCGAAAGCTCCAAATGTGAGCCAACTGGCAAGCGACATACAGACATCTCGCGCCACGGTGATGAACTATATCAAGTATCTGGCAGATGCGCGACTCATTAATCTGGTTTATCCGAAAGGGGAAGAATTCCCTAAAAAACCTTCAAAGATAATGATGCACAACTCCAACCTGATGTATTCCATCTATCCGGTGAAAGTGGAAGAGCAGGATGTGCTCGACACATTCTTTGCAAATTCTTTATGGAAAGACCATAAGGTACATAAAGGAGATAAAAACGTCTCTTTTATGGTAGACGAAGTAATGCCGTTCAAAATTTGCCAGGAAGGCGCAAAGATCAAGAACAATCCGAATGTAACGTACGCGTTGCATAAGGCTGAAATAGGTCGGGGCAACCAGATACCTCTCTGGATGTTCGGCTTTTTATATTAAAAGATTTATTTACTTAAATATTTAATTTAGTTATGACTAAACAGAAGAAATTCATCACTTGTGATGGTAACCAAGCTGCAGCGCATATCTCGTATATGTTCTCTGAAGTAGCAGCTATCTACCCCATCACTCCTTCTTCGACTATGGCTGAGTACGTAGACGAATGGGCTGCCGCAGGACGTAAGAACATCTTCGGCGAAACAGTATTAGTACAGGAAATGCAATCTGAAGGTGGTGCTGCCGGTGCAGTTCACGGTTCTCTTCAGGCTGGTGCGTTGACTACTACTTACACTGCTTCCCAGGGTCTTCTCCTGATGATCCCTAACATGTACAAAATTGCCGGTGAGTTCTTGCCTTGCGTATTCCATGTGTCTGCTCGTACATTGGCTTCTCACGCATTGTGTATCTTCGGTGACCACCAAGACGTAATGTCAGCTCGTCAGACTGGCTTTGCTATGTTGGCTGAAGGCTCTGTACAGGAAGTTATGGATTTGGCTGGTGTTGCTCACTTGGCTACCATCAAATCTCGCGTTCCGTTCATGAACTTCTTCGATGGTTTCCGTACATCTCACGAAATCCAAAAGATTGAAATGTTGGAAAATGATGATCTTGCTCCGCTGATCGACCAGGAAGCTTTGGCTGAATTCCGTGCCCGCGCACTGAACCCGATGAAACCGGTAGCTCGTGGTATGGCTGAAAATCCTGACCATTTCTTCCAACATCGTGAATCATGCAACAACTACTATGAAGCAGTTCCTGCTATCGTAGAAGAATACATGAATGAAATTTCTAAGATCACAGGTCGTAAATACGGTTTGTTCGATTACTATGGTGCAGAAGATGCAGAACGCGTAATTATCGCTATGGGTTCTGTAACAGAAGCTGCCCGCGAAGCTATCGACTACCTGGTAGCAAACGGCGAAAAAGTGGGTATGGTTGCCGTACACCTGTATCGTCCGTTCTCTGCTAAACACTTCTTGGCTGCTGTACCTAAGACTGCTAAGACTATCGCAGTTCTTGACCGTACTAAAGAACCGGGTGCTAACGGTGAACCTCTTTACCTTGACGTTAAAGACTGCTTCTACGGTGCAGAAAATGCTCCGGTTATCGTTGGCGGTCGCTACGGTTTGGGTTCAAAAGATACTACTCCTGCTCAAATTCTTTCAGTATTCGAAAACTTGGCTATGCCAATGCCGAAGAACCACTTCACTATCGGTATCGTAGACGACGTTACTTTCACTTCTCTTCCTCAAAAAGAAGAAATCGCTTTAGGCGGCGAAGGTATGTTCGAAGCTAAATTCTACGGTTTGGGTGCTGACGGTACAGTAGGTGCTAACAAGAACTCTGTAAAGATTATCGGTGACAACACTGACAAACACTGCCAGGCTTACTTCTCTTATGACTCTAAGAAGTCGGGTGGTTTCACTTGTTCTCACTTGCGTTTCGGTGATAATCCGATCCGTTCTACTTATTTGGTAAACACTCCGAACTTCGTTGCTTGTCACGTTCAGGCTTACCTGCACATGTACGATGTAACTCGTGGTTTGCGTAAGAACGGTTCTTTCCTGCTGAACACAATCTGGGAAGGTGAAGAACTGGCTAAGAACCTGCCTAACAAGGTTAAGAAATATTTCGCACAGAACAACATTTCTGTATACTATATCAACGCAACACAAATTGCACTGGAAATTGGTTTGGGTAACCGTACCAACACAATCCTTCAATCTGCATTCTTCCGTATCACAGGCGTTATTCCTGTAGAACAAGCTGTTGAGCAGATGAAGAAATTCATCGTTAAGTCTTACGGCAAGAAGGGTGAAGACGTTGTTAACAAGAACTATGCTGCCGTTGACCGTGGTGGTGAATACAAGACTTTGGCTGTTGATCCTGCTTGGGCTAACCTTCCGGATGACGCAAAAGCTGAAAACAACGATCCTGCATTCATCAACGAAGTAGTTCGTCCGATCAATGCACAAGACGGTGACTTGTTGCCGGTATCTGCATTCAAGGGTATCGAAGACGGTACTTGGTATCAAGGAACTGCTAAATACGAAAAACGTGGTGTAGCTGCATTCGTTCCTGAATGGAATGCTGAAAACTGTATCCAGTGTAACAAGTGTGCATACGTTTGTCCTCACGCTTCTATCCGTCCGTTCGTACTCGACGCTGAAGAGCAGAAGGGTGCTAAGTTCGAACAACTGAAAGCTGTAGGTAAAGCATTCGACGGTATGACATTCCGTATCCAGGTGGACGTTCTCGACTGTCTGGGTTGCGGTAACTGTGCTGACATCTGTCCGGGTAATCCGAAGAAGGGTGGCAAAGCATTGACAATGAAACACCTCGAAAGCCAATTGGCTCAAGCTGAAAACTGGACTTACTGTGCTGAAAACGTGAAGACTAAACAACATCTTGTTGATATCAAGGCTAACGTGAAGAACTCACAGTTCGCTACTCCGTTGTTTGAGTTCTCCGGCGCTTGCTCTGGTTGTGGTGAAACTCCATACGTGAAATTGATTTCTCAATTGTTCGGTGACCGTGAAATGGTTGCTAACGCTACTGGATGTTCTTCTATCTACTCTGGTTCTGTTCCTTCTACTCCGTATACTACAAACGAAAACGGACACGGTCCTGCTTGGGCTAACTCACTGTTCGAAGACTTCTGTGAATTCGGTTTGGGTATGGAATTGGCTAACGAAAAGATGCGTGCTCGTCTCGTGAAAGTGATGAACGAGGCTATTGCTGCTGATTGCACTCCTGCTGAAGTGAAAGAACTGTTCGCTGAATGGATCAACAATATGCTGGATGCGGACAAGACTAAGGAATTGGCTGCTAAGATCATTCCGGTTGTTGAAGCTAACAAGGATAAATGTAACCACTGCAAACAAATCGCTGAACTGCAACAATATCTTGTAAAACGCAGCCAGTGGATCATTGGTGGTGACGGTGCTTCTTACGATATCGGTTATGGTGGTCTTGACCATGTAATCGCTTCCGGTAAGGACGTTAACATCCTCGTTCTGGATACTGAAGTTTACTCTAACACAGGTGGTCAGTCTTCTAAAGCTACTCCGGTAGGTGCTATCGCTAAGTTCGCTGCTGCTGGTAAGCGCGTACGTAAGAAAGACCTCGGTCTGATGGCTACTACTTACGGTTATGTATATGTTGCACAGATCGCTATGGGTGCTGACCAAGCTCAAACTCTGAAAGCTATCCGTGAAGCTGAAGCATATCCAGGACCATCTTTGATTATCGCTTATGCTCCATGTATCAACCACGGTCTGAAAGCAGGTATGGGTAAGAGCCAGGAAGAAGAAGAAAAAGCTGTTAAGTGCGGTTACTGGCACTTGTGGCGTTACAACCCGGCTTTGGAAGAAGAAGGCAAGAACCCATTCCAATTGGATAGCAAAGAACCGAACTGGGAAGATTTCCAAGGTTTCTTGAAGGGTGAAGTTCGTTACGCTTCTGTAATGAAACAATATCCTACTGAAGCTGAAGAACTGTTCAAAGCTGCTGAAGAAAACGCTAAATGGCGTTACAACAGCTACAAACGTTTGGCTAGAGAAAACTGGGGTGCTGAATAATAGTAATACCCTATAAATATAAAACGGTAATCTTGTAGAAGATTACCGTTTTTTTATTGTATGAACTCTGTCTAACATAAACAGTACTCCCTTTTTCCCACTAGAGTTCATGTCTATTTTATATTTAAAATTAAGAATCACAATGCTCCAATCTATTTATTCTCTGACTTCGGAATCCAACTATCCACCAACTGCCGATGTTCATCCCTCCATTTGCGGGCTATTTCTTCTTCATCCATCCGGGCATCCTTCATAGCTGTCATAAAAGAGCTAAGTTCTTCTGTCGTTAGTTTAATGTTGCCAAAGAATTCGGCAGCAAACGGATCTTTCTCACTGAATCCTTTCCATGCAATAGCATGTATTTCTTCCAAGTCTCCATATACTTTCTTCGGATCATCCAAGAATTTCAAGTCAAACTGGTCGAACATCCAATGCGGTGTCCACCCCGTAATGACAATCCATTCTCCTTTGTCCATCGCTTTTTTCAAAGAAGCCAGCATGGTGGAACTACTTGAAGTCATGAGGGTATACCCATCAAGTCCGTAAGCAGCAATGGCCTTATCGGTCGTCTTCATTATCCCTGCTCCCGCATCAATTCCTACTATTTCAGAAGAGAAACGGTCTTTATTAGCTTCCAGCTCACTAATAGACTGGATCGTAACATATTGAGGAACAACCAGTCCTACACGGGCTTCTCCATATACCTCCCCCAAAAATTCGATGCTGTCTCCATACTGATTCATATAATCTTTCATCGTTATTGGTAACCATGCATCCAGAAAGACATCAGATTTCTTTCCTGACATAGATACAAAAATAGGGGCAAGATCAGCATTTTGCAATTCAACCTCATATCCATGCTCTTCCAATACCACCTTGGCCAAATGACTCATGGCAATACCTTCCAGCCAATTGGCATAGGCTATTTTTACTTTCTTTTTCTCTAAGCCTGAATTAGTACAGGAAGCTAGCAAAAGCATAGCTGACAATACTATTCCTACTATTTTATATATTCTCATACGTATTTTATCCTTTCCGTTTAGTTCTTATTTTTTCGTCCTGCCATTCCTTGTGTGATACGGTCTAAGATAATAGCTAAAATAACAACTGCTATACCACCTTCAAACCCAAGTCCGATTTTCATTTGGGTAATACCTTTCAATACAATTTCTCCCAGACCACCGGCAGCAATCATGGCAGCAATGACAACCATAGAAAGCGACATCATTATTGTCTGGTTGACACCAGTCAGGATAGTGGGCAACGCCAAAGGAAGCTGCACTTTATACAATAACTGCCAACGGGTAGCTCCGAACGAACGGGAAGCTTCCACTACATTTTTAGGAACTTGCCGTATTCCCAATCCGGTAAGGCGGACCACAGGAGGCATAGCAAAGATAATGGTGGCAAACACTCCCGGCACTGCTCCCAATCCGAAAAATAAAACGGCAGGAATCAGATAAACAAAAGCAGGCATCGTCTGCATCAAGTCGAGAACAGGACGAAGTATTTTCTCTGCACGCGGACTGTTTGCCGTCCACACTCCTAAAGGTACACCAACAATCAGGGCCAGACAGGTAGATGAAAAAACAAGAGCCAGGGTTTGCATAGTAGCCTCCCAAAATCCCATTCCATAAATCAGTAATAATCCCAATGCGGTGAAAATTGCCGTACCACGTCCTGCCTTCATCCATGCGAGTGCAGCAAGCACTAGAATGGTTATATAAAAAGGTATTCCAAAAAGTACGTGTTGGAATCCTATAATAAAACTACCGATGCCTGCATTTATGGCATCAAAGAAAGTGGAAAAATGTACCATCATCCAATTGATGACCGTCTCTATATATTGTCCTATATTTATCATAAATCTATTGCGTTTTGAATTATTTCGTTTATTTCTTCTTTATCTTTCCCCGTCACTTCGATGATTAAGGAGGAAAGCGGGATTGTTCCTAAAAACTCATGCGTCTCATCAATCACCCATACCGGCGAATTGCTCTTTGTCATTAAAGGAAGTATATCCTCCAACACTGTATCCTCCAATACAGAATGTACTTCGGTACGCACAATCGTTTCAATGGATTTTTCCTGTCTGCTACGTAACTTAAGCAGGTCGTTCAGACGTACTTCTCCGACCAGTTTATCATCGGCGTCTATGACAGGTAATACGGTGATATTCTTCGCACGCATCTTACGAATCAATACTTCAGGTCCCTCTTTCTTCAGACGGGCCACCAGTGGTTTGTCAATCATTAAAGAAGAAGCGGTAATAATTTTACTCCTGTCCACGTTTTCAACAAAACGGGCTACATAATCGTTAGCCGGTTCGGTCAGTATTTCTTCTGAAGTACCTACCTGCACCACCTCTCCGTCTTTCATAATAGCAATACGGTCGCCCAGTTTAATCGCTTCACTCAAGTCATGGGTAATAAAGACAATTGTTTTTTTCATCTTCGACTGCAAAGCCAGCAGTTCATCCTGCATTTGCACACGAATCAGAGGATCGAGCGCAGAGAAAGCCTCATCCATTAGAAGTACTTCGGGATTATTAGCCAGAGCGCGGGCCAGTCCGACACGCTGTTGCATTCCACCGGAAAGCTCGCCCACCATCTGATTTTCATATCCTTTCAATCCGACAAGCTTCATGCTTTCCATCGCTTTCTTCTCACGTTCCTCTTTCTTCACTCCCTGAAGTTCGAGGCCGAACGCGATATTGCTCAATACGGAACGGTGAGGTAACAGACCGAAATTCTGGAAAACCATCGCCAGCTCTTTCCGACGAACCTGCAATAATTCTTTTTCGGAAATTTTAGATATATCTACTCCGTTTACAAGCACTTGCCCGGCAGTAGGACGTATCAGACGATTGATACAACGCAGTAATGTCGATTTTCCACTTCCCGAGAGTCCCATTATCACGAAAAACTCTCCTTCATTAATTGAAAGATTGGCATCTTTCACTCCTACCGTACAACCGGTATCTTTCAGAATTTCCTCTTTACTCTTATCTTTTTTCAACATCTTGAGGGCTTTCTGCTTCTCGTTACCAAAGATAAGGTACAAATCCTTTATTTCTATTTTACTCATATAATATATTGGTTTAGATTATAATAGTTGTTTTGTTTTCAACTGCTGCGTTCCTCATTCTCACTTACGATAAACAAGTTGAATGTTCGCATGGTTCAGTCATGTCACATGACAACATGACGATCCGACGTTTTTTAAAATGGTTTTAAAAGACAGACTGAGTAGTTTAAAAGGAATAGAATTTGATAAGATTATCCTCTCAATGAACAGTAGAAAACAGTATTTTCATAAATAAATAACAGTCTGTTCTTGCATATTGTTGGCACAAAGGTAAGGAAAATAGATTAAATATGCAAATTTCATTCAGATACGGAGTAATTCCAAAGATGCTTTTTCAAGTCTACGCATCCATTTTGCTTGAAAGAGATCCCTTCTTCCAACAAGAGTTGTTTCTGCTCTGTCCAACCCGGAACAAGGCGTCCCGATGCATTGACAACCCGGTGACAAGGCGTAGATAAATCATCCGGAACCTGTTTCAAGGCACGCCCCACCATACGGGAACATTGAGGCATTCCCAATAATGCGGCAATTCCCCCATAGGTAGAAACTTTACCTACCGGAATTTCCCGAACAACCTGATACACCTCTTGACAAAAGGATGCGGAGAGACTCGCTTTGTCTACTTTATAATCTTTCATCACTCAAACATTACTTTATTTCAGTTCCAAAACTAGATAAAAAGGAAAGAATTTGCAAATAATAAAAGTATTTCAAATAAAATATGCAACTTTATTTGCTTTATTTACAAATAATCCCGACCTTTGTACCCATTAAAAGCAACCCTATTATTAACAAAACAAGCACTGCTGTTATGAAAAAGAAGACAATTCTATTCGCTTCTTGTTTATTTGGAGTATTCGCTTTCAGCTCCTGTGAGAAGAACCTTTATGATGAAAGTAAACAACCCGAAAAAGAAATTCAAGTAAAAGACCTGAATATACCCGCAGGCTTTCAATGGAAATTAACTCAAGTAGCCGCAGGAACAGTAGCTGCTACTACCCCCACTATGGTTTCCTTCTTTTTAGATGAAGCATGTAGTAAAGAAGAGAAAATAGCCGACATTCCTGTAGATACAGAAATTTCAAGTCTCCCTTTGAGCATCCCAACCTACGTAAATACATTGTATGCCCAGTACAAAACCAGCACCAATGAAATCAAAAAAGTAGCCATACCTGTAAATGCAGATAGAAGTTTCTCACTGAACATTGCTAATGATGCCAAATCCAAATCTAACACCACCCGGTCAATCACTCGTGGGCATGATATAGAAGATGACATCCAATTGTCAAAAGGAGTCATCTCTCATCCCAAAGATGGTTGGGGAACAATCATGTTTGAAGACCAATTCCCATCATTAGGAGATTATGACTTTAATGATTTTGTAGTCAATTATAAGGTGCAGTTCCAAGGTATTAAAAAGGTTGACAAAAAATACACTGCGCAGTATATACAAATAGGATTACGTCTAAAAGCTATCGGAGGAATATTCCCTTATTCTCCTTATTTAAGACTGAAAGAAATAGATTCTGACGAAGTGGAAAGTATAGAAGTTTATGAAACTAAAAATGTGATTCCTGCGATCGACGGAGTAGATCTTGTCCCCAATAAACATCTTATCATTGATTACAGCCCTTTAATTAAGAATCTGGCTAAACCTGCAGGCAGCCAATATTATAATACAGAAAAGAATGCTTTGGTAGCAACAAGTGATTTACCGGAGATCAATATTCTGATCACCCTAAAGAAGAGAAAAGAAGTAAAGGAAATATTAGAAGGCGATGAATTCGACTTGTATTTAAAACGTAATGATAGCGGAACAGAAATCCATATGAATGGTATTGAACCGATCACTTACCAATATCCATTCAATGATAAAAATCTGCTACCGGTATATACAAACGGGGACGAAGAAGATGATAATTATTATTTTAGTGCAGGACGCCTGATTTGGGGATTAAGAGTACCAGGCAACGCAGCGCATGCTATTGAAAAAGCTAATTTCTTGGAAGCCTATAAAGGATTCGCAAAATGGGCGCAAAGTAGTGGCAAAAACGAACAAAACTGGTATAACCAAGGAAACGCAGATAAAAGTTTATTGATTCATAACTAACACATATCAATAAATCCCGGTAAACATTGAAAATTCAAGTTACCGGGATTTATTGTATTCTGACGTGAATAGTTTTGATTCTATCCTTTCCTTTTCAGCAAATCTGTCGGACTTTCGCCAAACTGCTCTTTATAGCATTTGGTAAAATAAGAAGGAGAACTAAAACCGACTTCATAACCAATCTCCGCCACTGTCATATCCGACGAAGCAAGCAAGGAAGCAGCTTTCTTTAAACGAGCGATGCGAAGCAATTCATTCGGAGAATAATTAGTCAGGGATTTTATTTTGCGATAGAGCTGCACACGACTTAATCCCATATCCTTACCCAAATCTTCTACATTCAAATTTGAGTCTCCCATCTTTGCTTCAATCAAAGCCTTGAATTTTTCCACAAAGTCTTTATCCATATCGCAAACATCCTCTTTCGCCAACGTTTGTCCGTCACCAAAGAACTGTTTCAGGCGGCGATGTGAATCTATCAGATTACGAACGCGTGCCAACAGCAATTGCGAACTGAAGGGCTTGGAGATATAAGAATCCGCACCTCCGTCATATCCCTGAATCCGTTGTTCATCCAAAGAACAGGCTGTCAATAAGATGACAGGGATATGGCAGGTTTGCAGTTCGCTTTTCAGCCGACGACAACACTCTATTCCATCAATACCAGGCATCATCACATCAGAGATTATCAAGTCCGGGACATATTTCATTGCTTTACGGATGCCCTCCGAACCGTCTGCTGCTTCAATTACAGTATAATCGGTATGGAGTAATCCGCGTACATACGAACGGATATCTGCATTATCATCAATTACCAAAACGGAAGGCTTGGAAGAATCATAGCCTTTTTCCAGTTCCTCTTCTTCGACAGCAAAAGTTCCATTCAGGTCGGAAGAGGCGGGAGAACCGGGAGAAGCAAGATTTAAAGGAACTGCAGAGATTGATGACTTTAGAGAATCTTCGGCCAGAATAGTCTCACAAGTCTGTACCGGTAAATCAACGGTAAAAACAGTGCCCTGCTTTTCATCACTTTCCACAGAAATTGTACCTTTATGCAATTCAACGAAAGCTTTGACCAATGCAAGTCCGATTCCCGAACCGGCATGGTGCATGTCTATTTTATAAAAACGATCGAAAATGCTCCGGATATGTTCGGCGGAAATCATTGAACCGGTATTGGCTATAGTAAAACGAATCCAGCGAGTATCCTCTTTCGTTAAGGAAGATAAACGAACCGTTATCTTTCCATTTTCCGGTGTGAACTTGAACGCGTTGGAAAGCAGATTAAAATAAATACGTTCCAACTTTTCCATATCCGCCAATGTATGGTAATCCGTATCCGGCATATTATCAAAAGAGAAATGAATGTGTTTCTTCCGGGCCGCTGCAAGGAATGATTCGTTCCAGCCCTCAAAAGAGGAAAGAACATCTACCTGAACAGGTGTATATTCCATCTTACCGTTCTCGTATTTACGGAAATCCAGAATCTGATTAACAAGACGCAAAAGGATATTCACGTTTCGTTGAATCAGCATCAACATTCGATGCTGATCTCCACTTAGTGTATGATCGGCCAATAAATGTTCTACCGGATCGGCAACCAATGTCAGCGGAGTACGGAAATCGTGAGATATATTTGTGAAAAAAACCAGTTTGGCATGCGTTGCCTCTTCCAGTTGATGAGAAAGCTGGATGAGCTGATCCCGTTGCTCTTCCAGTTTGTCCCGCTGTTCTTCTAATTGGTCGCGTTGTTCCTCTAACTTGTCCCGCTGCTCTTCCAACTGTTTCTTCTGCTCGGAAAGTTCCTTATTCAGACGATTTTTAGCACGGAGAGATTTATAGACTACCAATAATAAGCCTGCCACCAATAGAAGAATGACCAAACCGCCATACATCACCACCTGCTGTGTAGCAACACGAGACAGATATCCGCCGATACGTCCGTTCAATGTTTCAATCTTCTGATCCAGTTCCGAGATGTGAGTTGTCTGAAGTTGCATGACATGCGCATTCGTACAGTCGACCACCGCAGTGTTCATGACCGTTTCCCGGGGATAAGGCTTTTTCTCAAGGATATTCATTGCCAGTTGCATCACTTTGTCGCCATTGGTCGGATAAATAAAAGTAGCATTCAACACACTGTCGAGTACCATTTCCAATCCGTTGCCTTTGCCGGGGAGAGCATCGATACCGACAAAAATCATTTCCTTCTCCCGTCCCACTTTCTTTGCAGCCTGATAAGCTCCCGGAGCGATACGGTCATTATGCGCATACACGGCGTCTATCTTCGGATGCCGACGGAGCATACTATCCATTTCCACTTCCGCCGGTTCACGCTCCCACGCAGCATCCGCTTTATCAATCAGTTTGATATCCGGAAAGTTACTGATAGCAGCCATAAATCCTTGATGGCGTTCCATGGCAGGAGTTGAGCCACCCAGTCCGGTAAGTTCCACCACATTCCCTTTTCCTTTCAGGCTTGACGCAATATAATTACCTACCGCACGTCCTATTTCATAATTGTCGGCACCGATATAGGCAGTATATTTATCAGAAAGAATCTTCCGGTCTACCAGGATGACAGGTATTCCCTTTTGATAGGCTTCCTCTACAATCGGAGTCATGGGGGCCGCTTCGTTGGCAGAAATAATCAATAAGTCAACCCCTTCATCTATAAAATAATGAACGTCTTCCGCCTGTTTGCGATTATCATCCGCAGCCGACCGGATTTCAACCGATACCCCATCGTAGAACATTGCTTCGCGAAGAATTTCATCATTCATCTTATGCCGCCAGGAGTCATCACTACATTGCGCCACCCCGATACGGAAACGCGGTGCATCCTGCCGACAAGCCGTCATGCCAAGAAGACAGAGCAAGACTGCTATCCACTTTGTATATCCCATCATTCTAATCATTCTCATTTTTTTCGTATTTCTTTCTATGACCCAAATGGACGATTGAGAACAAAAATAAGAAATAAAACTGTGAGTATGCTATCTATCACCCAATTATTCTCATCATTACCCTCCAAAGAAATGCAAAACAGTTCCCAATATTCAACCGGAAACTATTAACAAAAGTATAAAGCGTAAGACAAACACTCAATAAATGTTATAAAACATCTCTTTTTATTTGGATTATTTGCAGATTTAGCAGAAGTCCGTATCTTTGCAATGTGTTTTTCATAGTATTAGATTTAAGGTTAACAAAGGTTGGAGCAAGGCGTTGCTCCTTTTTTTATACCCCTACCTCTCATATCATACGAATCATGCAAAAAGAACAAGAGGTATATTCCCACGGAATGAGATATACCTCTATACTTACTTTCCATCAAACAATTACATTAGTCTGTCTTTCAAAACCTGCGGAAGTTCGGGCATTGCACCGCTTTGCGTGCAGACATAAGCAGAAACTTCAACAGCAAGTTTGTGAGCTTCGGGAACCGGTTTTCCATTCAAAATGGAAGCACAGAAAGCAGCCGTAAAGGAATCACCTGCCCCCACCGTATCGGCAACCGGAACTCTCGGTGTCTCCTGGAAAGAGACAACACCCGGGGTAAACACATAACTGCCATTAATTCCGCAAGTCAGAATCAGCATCTTCAGGTTGTATTTTGCCAACAGAATCCAACATTTATCCTGTAAGTCGATGCCGGGATAGCCAAACATACGGCTGATGGTCACCAGTTCTTCGTCGTTTATCTTCAGAATGTTGCAACGGCGGAAAGATTCGCGCAATACCTCTTTGGTGTAGAAGTCCTGGCGGAGATTAATATCAAAGATTTTCAGTTGTCCGTCTATATCGGGCATCGTATCCAGAAAACGGTTGATAGTGGCACGGCTCACTTCATTACGTTGAGCCAGGGAACCGAAGCAAACGGCACGCGTACTCAATGCCAAACGTTTCAGTTCATCCGTAAAAGGTATGTTATCCCATGCCACGCCTTCTTTGATTTCGTAACAAGGTACACCCTCGTTATCCAGTGTCACCTGTACCGTACCGGTAGGATAATCCACTTGTTCAATCTGCGTTTTCAGTTTCTTCTCGTTGAATACGTTCAGAATCTCATCTCCCAACTCATCCTTGCCCACGGCACTCACCACGCGACTGTCAAAACCAAACTGTGATACATGATAGGCAAAGTTTGCCGGAGCACCACCTATTTTCTTTCCTTCGGGCAACACATCCCAAAGTGCCTCGCCCATTCCTACGATTATATTATTCATGATCTACGGATTTTATTGTTTCCAAAGTTATAAAATTATTTTTTAATACGGAACGTATAGAACAAGAGATAAAGCACGCCCACTGTCATTACGGCTACTGCCCCACTCTGTCCCATGGCATCGGATGCTACTCCCATAGCCAACGGAAATACCGTGCCGCCGAACAGTCCCATAATCATCAGACCGGAAACTTCATTTTTCTTACCCGGCAGGTAAAGCAATGCCTGCGAGAAGACTACGGAGAACACATTGGAGTTACCGAAACCAATCAGACCGATGCATACATAAATCATTGTCTTGTCATGGAATATAAACAAACCTGCCATCGCTATCAGCATCATCACAACGCTAATCCCGAAGAAAGACTTCGGTGACATCTTACGTAAAATGAAAGAACCGAGGAAGCAGCCTGCCGTACGGAAGATGAAATAAAGGCTTGTTGCAAAAGCCGCATCATCAAGGCCCATGCCGAGACGTTCCATCAAAATCTTGGGGGCAGTGGTATTTGTTCCCACATCAATTCCAACGTGACACATGATACCGATGAAAGAAAGCAGGATAAACGGTTTGCCAAGCAAAGCGAGACATTGTCCGAAAGTAGACGGTTTACCTTCTTCTTTTTCCTCTTTAATCTGTGTGACATTGAGCAACAGGATAGCAATGACGGCTACAATCATATAAATCGGGAACAGGATGCGCCAGCCTAAATCGAAAGTCGGGATGGCTTGTGTTGCTCCCCACATGGCAATATAAGGAGCAAGGAAAGAGGCAATGGCTTTCACAAACTGGCCGAAAGTCAGGCTACTTGCCAAACGGTCGCCACGTACGATGTTAGAAAGCAACGGATTCAGGGAAGTCTGCATCAATGCATTTCCGATACCCAAAAGGGAGAAAGAAATCAGCATCAGCATATAGCTGTCTCCGAAAACCGGCAATAACAAAGAAGCAAAAGTGACAATCAAACTAAGCAACACGGTTTTCTTCTGACCGATGCGGCTCATCAGCATGCCTGTGGGTACGGAGAAAATCAGGAACCAGAAGAATACCAGTGAAGGGAAGATATTCGCCTGCGAGTCCGACAGACCGAGGTCTGCCTTCACATAATTGGAGGCAATGCCTACCAGGTCAACGAATCCCATGGCGAAGAAGCAAAGCATCACCGGGATTAGTTTGGAAAGGGAAGAGTTTTTACTATTTTCCATTGATTTATCTTTTATATTAAGTAGTAATTCTAAAAATCATCAGACGTACGATTAGAGTGTTTCATTTATGATCAGATGATTTACGATGTACAATTGAAGTCAGTATTACGAATTAGCCGTGTATACATAGGCGTTTATGATTTCAATAGTAATATCAATCGTACATTGTCAATCGCCTCATCGTAAAATCAGTTCAATGTACACGTCAGCCCTTTATATAGTTGGTGTATATCCCGTTCCTTGTTGTGCTAAAGCTACGTTATTGTTACCTTCCCACGGCCGTGGTAGGATCTCGTCACGGCCGTGAAGAATTACCAATAGCTTAAGTTTAGAGCAACTATATCCCCGCTTTATGGGTACTCTCTCATTGGGAAAGAGAAACTCTGCCCTAAGGAAACAGGGAAAGAACGCATGGAGCGGAATAGAACGGGCTTATGGTTTCAACTTGTAAACTACAAATGAGTCTACCTTATAAGCTCCTCCTTTACTGTAAAAGTCGATATGATTGTAAGGCTCCGAAGGGAATACCTGATTGGTCATCGCAAAGCGTCCACCGTCTCCAAAGGCCTCAACGCTGGATTTATCAACAAACAGGCGAAGTTTTAATGCATCTTTTCCGCTTTCAATAGCTGTCCAGGTCAACATCGGGAAATTCTCATTGAAGCTGACCTCTCCGCTCTTGCGACGATCCATCGAGAATTTCTTTTCTTTCATGTCATACTGCATATCCACTTCTTCGCCTTTGTCATTGTAGAGACGGAAGCCGATTACGTCTGCATGTTGATTTTCAATCGTCAGTTCTATTTCGTATGCACCGTCATTGCCGGGAATCATTTCTTTGATTGTGCGTGTTCCGTTCACTTTGAACGAGCGTTTCTTGGAAGCATCGCGCAAAGCCAGCAGTTCGGGAGAGGGAGCTGATTGGAGGTAAGTCTCACCATCTACGGTAAACAGGCTCAAGTCGCGGGGAACGGAGTTCGGACTACGGTATTGGGAGGTAGGAACATCGTTTGCGTATTGCCAGTTGCTCATCCATGCGATAGCGATGCGGCGGTTGTCGGGAGCATCACTCCAAGTCACGGTGGCATAATGGTCTTTTCCCCAGTCCATCCATTTGGTTTTGGAGGGTGATTCGTTTACAAACTCTTTTCCGTTGAAGGAGCCTACAAAATATTGAGTAGCCGAGTCACCGAAAGGACCGTCGCCGAGGCTGCAAAGCAGTACCCATTTCTTTTCATTTGTTCCTTCTACCGGGAGTTCGAATAAGTCGGGACATTCCCAAACGTTTCCGTGTGCGCCGTGTCCTTTGCCGAAGCTGCTTTCAAATGTCCAGTCTTTCAGGTTGGGGGAAGAGAAGAATTGCATTTCCTGCCCTACTGCCAATACCATGATCCAGCGTTTGGTGCCTTCGTACCAGAATACTTTCGGGTCGCGGAAGTCACGTGCTTCGGATACTAATACAGGATTGTTTTCGTATTTGGTAAAGGTACGTCCGTTGTCGGTGCTGTAAGCAATGCTTTGTACCTGACGGTCGCTGTTTTGTGTATAGATGGCGACGATGGCGCCTGCACCGAAGCCGGCGGTATTATGATGGTCTATCACGGCGGAGCCACTGAAGATAGTGCCAAATGCATCCGGGGCGATTGCTACGGGGCGATGTTCCCAGTTTACGAGGTCTTTGCTGATGGCATGTCCCCAGTTCATATTTCCCCATTTGGAACCATAAGGGTTGTATTGGTAGAAAAGGTGGTATTCGCCGTCTTTGTATACCATTCCGTTTGGGTCGTTCATCCATCCGTAAAGGGGAGAGAAATGATAGGTGGGACGGAACTTTTCACGGTTGCTTGTATCGAACGTATCGGACAATTTCATTTCCTTGCAGCAAGCGGTATTGTCCGGCGAAAGGTTGACACGCACCGGGTCGTTGGAGTTCATTTTAAATTTGAAAGAGATTAGTTTGCCGGAATAGTCGGAAAGGTCTACCGGAACAAAGTAATCGACTTTATGGATGGCCAGACGGACATCGAAGTTCTTTACCTCTTTATTATTGACAATCATGCTGATACGCACATCGGGCGATGCATCTTCTACGGGCAACAACAGATACTTCTGGTTAGTGTTGACACGTACAAGGCAATGTCCTTCTCCTAAATCTTTAATTAATAGAGGAGAGTTGTCCGCACGGGCGGATAGAGAGATATTCATCACAATCATACAAAATAAAACCGCGAAGGTTTGAATTTGTTTGGAAGAGAGTCTTAAATTCATGCTTTATGGTATTAAGGTTGTTACAGTGCAAAGATAGGCGCTCCGGGATGAAACGCCTATCACTTTTGTTTCAAACACTGTAAAAGATGTTACTTTTCTATTAATAGGTGCTCACTTGAATATCTGATACAGTGATTTCGCCTTTATAACAGCAGAGTGACCACGGATTCTTCTGCATTTGATAGATGCGGTTCGTGAAAGATAACTGGTCGTTGATGTAAGTCACACAAACCGACTGGTCACTGTAAATCGTCACCCGGTATTCATTATCGGACGGGATATTGAATTTGTTATCAAACAAGTATTTGGCATTGTCACCGTCTTTCTCGAAATTGGCTTTACCCTCGTCAGCGTTGACGTGGATGCTATACCATGATTTGGAGTCCGTTCCACGAACGAAAGAGATTCCAAAACGATCTGCATTCGAGGATGCTTTTACGGTAAAGGAAATCTTGTTGTGCACTTTCAACCGGTTGAAGATGACGGAAGCTCCTTCGGCCAACGTATAGGTTTTACCGCTTTCTGTTACGTTTCCGTCTTTAGCCATCACTTTTACTTCTTGTGCAGAAGTGTATTTACGGTCGATTGCATCGGGAACTCCGAGAGTCAATGTACCGTCTTCGTGCTGAATGAGGCGTTGTGCCACCAAGTTGCCAGCCCATTCGGGTTCTACATCCCCTACGTTTCCATTATCATTGCCGGCACGGGTAGGACACCAGCCCCAGATGTAACGGTTGGTTCCATCGGAAGCAGTCTTGCCTGCATAGAATGCACGGCTGTCCAGCATACCTTCCCGATTGTCCGGCCATATTCCGGCATCATTGGCGGTGGTTGCTTTCAGTTCTTCAAGTGTTCTGCCTTTGAAGTATTGTACCTTGCGCATGAAGGAAGCTTGTTCCGAATAGACCAGATACCACCAGTCTCCCATCCTGAATACGTCCGGACATTCATAGAAACGGTCCCACATCATGGTCATAAATGTGCCGGCAGACGCCCACTCTTTCAGGTCAGTAGAGGTGAATTCGGCAATGTGTCCTTTTCCGTTTTTACGGGTGGCAATCAGCATGTGATAAACGCCGTCTTCGGTCTGGAACAGGAACGGATCGCGGAAGTCATTCTTGTCATAGCCGTACGTATCTCCTTTCAGATAGAAAGTGCGGTTCTTGGTCCACGTTTTAAAGTCGGGAGAGGTGGCTACCATAACTACCTGCGCATTCTGGTCGGAAGAAGGTTTGAATTTATTGCCGGTGTAGAAGGTATAATAGAGTTTATCCGTCGGATTGTAGATCGTACCTCCTGTACCGATGGCAGCATCCTGTTCGTCACGACCTCCACACGGAATCAGTTCGCCGAGAGATTCATAAGTAGCACCGTCTTTGGTGGCCACCCCGAAAATGGGGTGGTAAGTAGCTTCGGGGTTCGGACGGTAGTCTTGCAGGTACATCACTTTAAAGTCTTTGGCAACCGGATCATAGAATGGCATCGGGTCGCCGATAAAGCCTACCTGCGGTTTATAGTACATCGAGAAGCCATGCTCGTCGGCCGATTGGAAGTAAGTGGCTGTACCGTCCCAGTCTCTTTGAGTCAATACGGGATCCATCTCATCACTGCAAGCGCTCATTGAGGCCAACAGCGTGGTGATTGCTATATGTAAGATCATATTTTTCATAATTATTGCTTATTCTTTTATTTACATAAGTAATTGATTGCATTCAGAGTCATTTGCTCTACGTTGTAGTGGTAGTAGTCGGCAGAAGCGTCTACGCCTTTACCGTACCAGTCGTAACAACCGGAGCCGATACAGATCGTGCGTCCGCTGTTGGCGCGCGGCTCGAATTCGGCAATGACTACCGCACCGTCACCTCCACGTGCCAGGTCAATTCCTCCTGTCAGGTTACGCCATTCGTTCAAGTCAGCATAACCTCCCCAGTCTGTTCCGATATGCCATTGTGCTGTACTATTGGTTATCGCATAGCCGGCATCACAAGTATATACTGTCGATTTGTCGCCATCTTTCCATCTTAAATCCTGGAACAACGGATGCGATTCGCTACCGGTAATCGGGAAGCTCCACGGAGAAGACGTAATTTCGGGTGAGTCTTCGTTTCCTCCCCAACTGTTATTGGGTACACGCTCGTCTTTTGCAATGCTAAGGTCCTTAATATAGAAAGTTGCATAGCGGGTCAGCAATAGGTTACCACCGTTTTGATAGTAGACTTTAAATTTCTCTACGGCAGCTTTCGCATCATCCGGCAAAGGAGGATTATCGCCATTGTCCGCATGGAAATGCCACCAGATTGCAGTATATTTACCTAAATCGACTTTTCCGTCTACTACATCTTTGAATGAGATGTATTCGGACATGGATATATTATCCATCATCCACTGGGCAGCGGCTTTTTCTTCAGGACTTGTCAGTTGGCTCACAGAAGAAGCTGTGCCGATAAAGGCAGTCGGAATTACATTTCCTTGAGTAACTGTTACTACATAAGGAGTCACTGCCGAACGGTAAGTTGCCGTATAAGTGACAGGGTTGGTAAAGTCCTGGATGCTGCCGGATGCCGGAGTTACAGTGACTCCATCCGATCCGGTGAATGTACCTTTCAACTGGGTGATATCCACTGTCAGTGGAACAACTACAGAGATTGTTTTTGATAGCTGGTCTACTTTTCCTACATAAGTATCATTCAACTTAAAGGTCAGTATCTTTGCTTCGTCTCTCTTCACAGTAATCGTATAGCTCATCTGTACGTCGCCATTTTTCACGGTCAAAGATACGGGAAGAGAAAAGTCGATTGTTTCACCAACAGCGATGCTCGCCATAGCACCTTCGGAAAGATTGATTTCACTGACGGCCATCCGGGTAACGTCATAATCGTAAGGTACTCCCACTACGATTGTCTTGTTTTGATAATCGATCGTTCCTGCGTATTCATCCAGTTTGATAGAGTTCACCCATACATCTCCGTCCAGACGAAGATTGGATTTGAAGTCATCACTACATCCCGCAACTGTCAGGCATGCTACAGTCACCAACAGGATGGTATAGAGTTGTTTTATGATTGATTTCATTTTATTCTTTGTTTTAAGATTGATGATTACCAACCGAAATTCTGTGTATAATTTCCGTTACTGGCACTGATCTGTTCGAATGGGATTGGGAGGTATTCGTTCTTATTTTCCGTGAAACCTGCATTCTTGTAAATAGAACAACGGGCTGCTTCGGTCACATAATAAGCATTGATAACGTCTTTGGCTTCTCCCCATCTTACGAGGTCAAAGAAACGTGAGCTTTCCATACCGAACTCTATACGGCGTTCCCATTTCAGCATTTTCATGGCTTCGTCCTGTGTATATGCTTTCAGTTCATAAGGAGTTACTTTAAAGTTTACTCCGTACTCTTCTTTGTAATTGAAGATCAGCATTGTACTTCCGGCTGCACGGCTGCGTACATCGTTGATAAGTGAGATGGCATCGGCAATGCGTCCGTCGTTCAACTGTATCAGGGCTTCGGCACGCATCAGCAATACGTCTGCATAACGGATGACGATATGATTCAGGGAACTTGCCCAATAAGAACCTTTCTTCAGGCAGTCACAGTCCGGGTCTACATTCTCTTTGAGCGAAACATAATATCCGTAAAGTCCCTTGCTACGGCTCCAGTCATCATTCTTCTGAATCAGGTAGCCTTCGTTGTATTTATAAGGGAAGCCCGGCATACCTACCGTGTGGAATAAACGGGGGTCTACATTGTCCGTCGTAACCTCGTAGTTCTCATTATCGTAGGTATTGAACAACGGTTTTCCCTGCGAGTCGGTTTTGAAAGCGTTCACCAGATTTTGGCTCGGTTTGTGGAAGTCACAGCAGCCTAGTATCTGCGGAGTTGTCAGTCCCATTCCCCAGTTCAGGTTACCGTTGTATGTTCCGTCGTTGATAGAATATTGAATCGCCCATACAGACTCTGCGCCATTTTCATATTGAGGCAGGAAGTTCATGCTATAATCATTTTCCAATCCGTAACCGGCTTTGGCCATGATGAGAGGGTCGGTATATTTCACTACCTGCTTCAGGTCTTCTTCGTCGATACCGGTAAGGTTGTTGTTCACTCCATCCTGACGGTAGGCTTTAAACAGGTAAGTCTTTGCCAGGTAAGCGGCAGCGGCAGCTTGTGTGGGACGTCCTTTTTCTATCTGCACTTCCGGCAGATTGTCGTAGGCAAACTGGAAGTCGTCTGCTATCTTTTGCCATTGTTCGTTATTGGTATAGGTAGTATTCGAAAGCTCGTTGTAAGCATCCGGGTCCATGTTTTCATCGTCTACTATGACGATCCTCTTAAACAGTTCCTTCAGCATGAAGTGGGCGTGTCCGCGCAGGAATCTCATTTCAGCAATGCGCTGGTCCTTCAACGGATAAGTCTTTTCATCCATCAGGTCAAGTGACTGCAAGGCTGTATTGGCACGGGTGATGCATTGATACAGTCTTTTCCATATATCGTTGATGTTCCAGTCGGTAGTGTTGATACCTTTAGAAATTTCCAGTGCGTTGAACACACCGCCATCTTCCGTACCGGAACCGCCTTTATAACAATCGTCGGAACGTACGTCATAATTCCAAAGCGAGAAGGAAGAGTTGATGTCGTCACCTGTTGCCCAAATGGCGTAGGCTGAAATCACGAGGTTGTCCACGTATTCGGGAGAAGCGATCTGATCGCCGGTCACAATACCCTGCGGAACCTGACGATCCAGAAAATCGTTGCAACTGCTTGTCAGCAAGGTAAATCCGATGGTTGCTATGTATAGTATCTTTTTCATGATAGTTCGTTTTATAAATGAAGTGAATTAAAATCCGATGTTAAGTCCGAAGGTGATATTCACAGGGATCGGATAAGAGAAGTTCGGGTTTTCGGGGTCTTCTCCCGTAAAGTCTTTACTCTTGATCGTCAGCAGATTTTGTGCGCTGCAATAGAAACGTAAACGTTCCATTCTCAACTTCTTGGAGATTACTGCCGGAACTGTATAGCCTAATTGGATATTACGCAGTTTCAGGAAAGAACCGTTTTCAACAAAGTAAGTGGAAACACGCTGTTCATTGTTTGTATCGCTGCGGGTCAATGCCGGAATCGTAGAGTTCGGATTAGTAGGCGACCAGGCATTGAGCAGACGGGGTCCTTTGTTCAGGAAGCCGACGTTGGATGCACTCCAGAAGTCACTTTTCTTCTTCACGTCACTGATGATATCTACTCCCTGAACGCCTTGCCAGAACATAGTCAGGTCGAAGTTCTTATATTCCAGGTAGATATTCAATCCGTAGCTGAAAGCAGGAGTCGGATCGTAAATCCATTCCTGGTCTTTTTCATCAATCACACCGTTATGGTCGATGTCGCGGTAGCGGATACGGCCTACGGCTGCACCTTCCTGCGTAGCGTGATTGTCCACTTCTTCTTGTGATTTGAAGATACCGTCGGCAATGTAGCCCACTTGTGAGTTGTATGTATGACCGACTACACTTTTTACTCCATTACCACCAAACTTTCCATTGGCAGCCACTGTCTCCGGCAGTTCAAGAATTTCATTCCGGTAAGTGGAGATGTTTCCGTTCAAGTCGTAAGTCAGTCCGAAGGCAGTCTTGTTGCGGTAGCCCAAGTTGAATTCAAAACCCTGGTTTTTCATTGCGCCCGAATTAATCCAACGGTTGCCACCTTCTCCCAATACTCCCACACCTGCCATTTCAGTCAGGATATCGGTTGTTTTCTTGTAGTAGTATTCCAATGAGCCGTACAGGGATTGTTTGAACAGGCTGAAGTCGATACCGACGTTCGTCTGTGTAGTTGTCTCCCACTTGATATTGTCATTACCAATCTGGTTACGTTTGAATCCGGAAGGCAGAGTACCACCTCCGTTAGAACCTGTAATATCGTATGCCGTACCGTAGCTTTGACCTCCAAATGAATCTGTTGTTCCATAATTAGGAGCGTAGATAGTGTAACGGGCAAGGTTGGAGATTTCCTGATTACCGGTCTGTCCCCATGAAGCACGCAGTTTCAGATCGTCCAACCAAGTCAGTTCCTTCATAAAGCTCTCCTGTGTGATGCGCCATCCCAAAGAAACGGAAGGGAAAGTGGCATAACGATGGTTTTTACCGAAGCGGGAAGAACCGTCACGACGGAGCGTCAATGAAAGCAGATATTTGTCAGCATAAGAATAGTTCATTTTGCCGAAGAAAGAGACAAGCGAGTAACCTTCGCCGGCACCGTAAGCCTGTGCTGTGCCGCTACCTGCATCGGGCCACATATAGTCGGGAGTAAGGATAGAGAAATCTTCTTTGTAGCCGGAGAAATGGCTGTCGTCTTCCCGGTTCAGCTCCATACCTGCCATGACGTCTCCACGATGCTTGCCTATTTCCAACTGGTAAGTGGCAACGGCATTCCACATCCATTTGGTCCAGTGTTCCTGTTTGGCTTCCACTGCACTCTTGCCGTTATTGGTCTGTGTTCCTTCCTGATAAGGATAGGTGAAGTAACGGGCTTGCTTGTTTGCGTAGTCCAAGCCAAAAGTAGAACGAACATTGAATCCTTTGAAGAGGCTTAGATTCACATAAGCATCACCGAACATACGCCAGTAAGTGTATCGGTTGTCTTTGTTGTATTCGAGTACGGCGCGAGGATTACGACGGTCCGGCCATCCGCCTACCGGTCCTCCCCATGAACCATCCGAAGCATAAACGGGGATAGCGGAAGGAATGTCCAAAGCAGTTTCAATAATTCCGCCGGGAGCTTGTACTTCCGAAGTACGGTTTAAGGTGAAATGCTGGCCGATAGTCAAGATATCATCTATTAATTTATAATCGCTGTTCATACGGGCGGAGAAACGGTCGAAGTCCGTATCTTTAATTACACCCAGGTTTTTGTAATATCCCAGAGAAAAGAAGGAAGAACCTTTCTCCGAACCGTTGCTGACAGAGAGATTGTATTGCTGGATAACACCTGTACGGGTAATTTCATCAAACCAGTCGGTATCTGCCACAGGCATTGTATTCTTTGAGTCCAGGTATTTGGAAAGACTCATACTGTGTAGTACCGGATTTCCGTTGGCATCGTAACCCCAATTGTAGTTATATCCCAAAGCATTGCCGTTCGGGTTCTCACCATCGTTTACATAGGCTTGCCACATGGCACGTCCGTACTGTTCCGTATTCAACACGTCCATCTTACTTTGATACATGGAAGCTGAAACCGAAGCATCAAAATTGATTTTAATCTGGCCTTTCTTTCCTTGTTTGGTAGTAATGACGATAACGCCATTTGCAGCACGCGAACCGTAGATGGATGCTGAAGCAGCATCTTTCAGTACTTGAATGGATTCAATGTCGTTTCCGTTCAATTCGTGCATACCGGCTTTGGTAGGAACTCCATCGATAATATAAAGAGGATCGTTGTTGTTCAGCGTACCGATACCGCGAATACGTACGGTAGCCGATCCGCTCGGATTTCCATCCGCTGTAATGTTCATACCGGGCACGCGGCCTTGAAGTGCTTTCACCGGGTTGTTCTCCCCTTGCTTCTGGATTTCGTCTACTTTCACTACGGAAACAGCACCGGTCAGGTCAGCTTTACGTTGAGTGGTATAACCTGTTACAACCACTTCATCTACCATTTGAGTGTCTTCTTCCAATAATACATTAATGATAGCAGCCGATTTTACGGTCACCGGTTTATAACCAATATACGTAATCTTTAAAGTAGAGTTAGCCGGAACCGAAAGGGTGAAATTACCATCTAAATCAGTAATTGTTCCATTAGCAGTAGCTGTAGCTTCAACAACAGAGGCGCCGATGACCGGCTGTCCGTCCGTTTTAGAAGTAACGTTTCCTTTCACCGTAATGCTTTGCCCCCAAAGGACTGACATGAAAGTAAACAGGAAACAAACGCTGCAAAGAAGTTTTTTGTTCTTCATAATACGATGCATTAGTTTGATGTTATTAAATTAAAAGTACGAATTTTATCTATATCGATAATGCAAATTACGGTTGATTTATATCAAACGACTAAAAAAAATGTTTCAAAGGCTATAACATTTGTTGCATAGAACGCTATTTTATAGGGTTTTATACATGTTTTCTTTCATTATGGGAATTCTTGGATTCATATTCTTTTATAATCGCAGAAAACGCTACCTTTGTATAGTGATATGAGCCCAAAGAAAGAACGACTCTTCATTAAATAATAAACTCTAAAAATAAGATTCATGACTAAGCAACAAGCTTTAAAACTCTTTGAAGAAAGAGGAGTACGTACAGTATGGGATGATGAACAAGAGAAGTGGTATTTTTCGATAGTAGATGTGGTGGCTGTTCTGACAGACAGCAGTAACCCTCAAACTTATTGGCGTGTATTAAAAAAGAGACTGCTAGCGGAAGGAAACGAAACCGTTACAAATTGTAACGGTTTGAAAATGCAGGCAGCGGATGGTAAAATGCGCCTTACCGATGTTGCCGATACCGAACAACTTCTCCGCCTTATCCAATCTATTCCTTCTCTTAAGGCAGAACCTTTCAAACTATGGATGGCTAAGGTTGCCAGCGAACGGCTCAACCAAATACAAGACCCCGAATTATCAATTGATCAGGCCTTAATGGATTATAAACGTATGGGATACTCTGATAGCTGGATTAACCAACGTCTGAAATCAATAGAAATCCGTAAAGACTTGACTGATGAGTGGAAGAAACATGGATTGCAAGAAGGCGTTCAATTCGCTACACTCACAGATATTATTTATCAGACTTGGTCAGATATGACATCTAAAGAGTACAAACAATTTAAAGGATTGAAAAAAGAAAACCTACGGGATAATATGACCAATAAAGAATTGGTATTAAATATGCTTGCCGAACTTTCTACTAAAGAAATATCTGAAACCAGCGATCCCGAAACATTCAATGACCACATAGATATTGCTCAACAAGGAGGAGAAGTAGCCCGCAATGCCCGACTGGAGCTGGAGGCAAAAACAGGCAAAAGAGTAATCTCTCCTCTTAATGCCAAAAGTGGTATCCTACTGAAAGGCAAACCTGAAGACATCTCGAAAGAAGGATCGGAAGATGAACTTAAAGATTAACTTTAAAATAATCCAATAAATAAACGATATGAAAACAATCTCCAACAAACAACTCACGATTCAAGTATCTCCTCACGGAGCTGAACTCTGCAGCATCGTCGCCAATGGAAAAGAATATCTGTGGCAAGCCAATCCTGCTTTTTGGAAACGTCACTCTCCTGTCCTATTCCCGATTGTAGGGAGCGTATGGGAAAATGAGTATCGGAATGAAGGGATTCCTTATACGCTTACTCAACATGGTTTTGCCCGTGACATGGAATTTACTCTTATTTCTGAAAAAGAGGATGAAGTACGTTACCGCCTTGTCAGCAATGAAGAAACTTTGCATAAATACCCTTTTTCATTCTGTCTGGAAATAGGCTATCGCATCCAGGGAAAGAAAATTGAGGTTATGTGGGAAGTAAAGAATAGCGGTGAAAAGGATATGTATTTTCAGATTGGGGCACATCCAGCTTTCTATTGGCCGGAGTTCGATGCAAGCAATTCTGAAAGAGGGTTCTTCGGATTTGACAAGGAAAACGGTTTGAAATATATTCTCATTTCAGAAAAGGGATGCGCTGATCCTTCCACAGAATATTCTTTAGAGTTGACAGACGGATTATTACCACTGGACACGCATACTTTTGATAAAGATGCTTTGATACTGGAAAATGAACAGGTCCGTAAAGTTACCTTATATAATAAAGAGAAACAGGCTTATCTTAGTTTACATTTTAACGCTCCGGTAGTCGGTCTTTGGTCTCCACCTGCAAAGAATGCTCCTTTCGTCTGCATCGAACCTTGGTACGGACGTTGCGACCGCGCACATTATACTGGTGAATATAAAGATAAGGACTGGATGCAGCACTTACAACCGGAAGAGATATTCCAAGGAGGATATACAATTGAAATTGATGAATAATTGATGAATAAAAAGTAGCTGCCGGATTTCACATCTGACAGCTACTAAATACCTAATTCTAATCTACAAAACCTAACTTATAAATCTAACCTATGAATCCTTAAAAAGCAATCAATACTTGTTGCTTTTACTGAATCTATGCAAACATCTATTGTGTAACTTCTATTTCTATTATAAACCCAACCGATACGCATTGAATGAATCTACTTGAAATGAACCTCCTTTGCTATAAAAACACATACGGTTGTATGGTTCCGATGGAAAGATAAGATTAGTCATTGCTACCTTTCCTCCATTCAGGAATATTTCTACAGAACATTTATCAACAAAGACATCCAACGTATATTTATTCTCTTTCTTTATCGGTGCCCAGGTAGCTAATGCGAAATCATCTATATAATTGATGGAAGTCGTCTTTCTGCGGTCGTGAACCTCTATTTCATGAGGTACACTCTTCTTTCCGAAATCCACGATACCACTTTTCGTCCGGTCCATAACCAATCTCTTTTCCGGAAGATTGAAGTAGATATCCACCTTTTCCCCTTTATCATTAAAGAGGCTGAATCCCATTATCTCCGCTTCTCCGGCGGTAATTTCCAATGCCAGTTCATAAGCACCATCATTATCAGCCAATAAAGAATCAATATGATAATCATTGGCAACCGTAAATGCCGGAATCTCTTTCTTTTCTTTTCGCAGAGTCTTTATCTCCAGTACCGGAGCTGCTGAAAGATAAATTTCACCGTCTTGTGTATAAAGGCTTAACTCACGCGGCAAAGCGTTAGCACTACGAAATTGCTTTGTCGGGACAATATTACAATATTGCCAGTTACTCATCCAAGGAACAGCAATCGTCCGTTCTCCAGTGTTTGAGAAACAAACGGTAGCATAGTGATCTTTGCCCCAATCCAACCATTTCGTGACATTCGACTGACTATCACAACTGAATTTCTTTCCATCAAAGTCTCCTGTAAAGTATTGAGTGGCACTTCCTCCAAAATAACATCCTGGATTGACGTTCACTATCAATGCCCATTTCTTACGGTTCAGAGCTCCATCTACCGGAAGTTCCACCATGTCCGGACATTCAAATTGACAAGGTTGCACTCCGTATCCTTCTCCGAAGCTGCTCATATAGTTCCAGTCCTTCAGATTCTTAGAGTCATAGAAACGCATTTCTTTATCGGCGGAGACAATCATCACCCATTTATCTTCCGGTTCATACCGGAACACTTTCGGGTCACGGAAATCTCTCAAACCATCCGCAGGGCACAAGATGGGGTTCTTCTCGTATTTAGTAAATGTCCGTCCATTATCCTTGCTAAAAGCAAGACATTGGATCTGCCCGTTTTTGTCACTGGCAGAAGTATAAAAAACCAGGATGCTCCCTACTCCATACCCCGCTACATTCTCCTGATCGACAATAGAGCTGCCGGAAAAGATATGTCCCAATGTATCACGGGCAATAGCTGGGGCCAAATGTTCCCAATGTACAAGGTCCTTACTGACAGAATGTCCCCAATGCATATTTCCCCATTTAGAACCGTAAGGGTTATATTGAAAATACAAATGATATTCTCCATCTTTATACACCAATCCGTTGGCATCATTCATCCAGCCATAGAGAGGAGTATGATGGTAAACAGGGCGGAACTTTTCCGTATTGGCTGTATCAAAAGTATCAGATAGCTTGATTTCTTTCCAGCAAAGTGCATCCTTTGATTTATTACGAACACGGACGGTGGCAGCCTTCGCTCCGGCAGGCAAAGCAAAGGGAACAAAATAATCCACTTGAGTCTGTGCCAGACGAATATCCATATCGGTATCCGCAGCCTCTCCGGTATCAAGCAGAACCTGACTTTCCGCAGCTTCCTCTTCTATAGGAAGCAATATATAATTAGTCGGATTGGTGATATGGATGACAGTCAGGCTATCGCTTTTCTGTTCCAAGGTCAACTTGCTTTTTGTTGTGTGGCAATAAGTCAGTCCGTAAGAGACTGCTAACGCAAGTATTGCACCTTTACATAGTTTCATCCAAGGGTTTGTTTTCATGGCAACAAAGTATTCCTAGTTTATACAAGCTTTTAATCTAAAATAGACGAAGGCAAAGATAGGGGGTATCTTCGCCTTCGTCTATAAACTTTGTTTCAAAGGGTATCAAATTTGATACAAATCCTAAGAATTTTCTTTTTATCATCCAAAAATAAAGACCTGCAACCTCTTTGTTTTCCTGAATTTATTTTTCTACTTTTGAAGCAAATCTTTATTCTTCTACTTATGCCAGCAAATAGAAATGCCTTAATTCGTTATAAAACAATTGATAACTGTCTGCGTAATCCTTATCGACGCTGGACGTTGGAAGATTTGGTAGATGCTTGCTCGGATGCTCTTTATGAATACGAAGGCATCGATAAAGGCATAAGCAAACGTACGGTACAGATGGATATACAGATGATGCGCAGCGAGAAGCTGGGTTATAACGCTCCGATTGTAGTGTACGAAAATAAATACTATAAATACGAAGATCCGGAATACAGCATTACACAAACTCCGCTGAACGAACAAGACCTGAAAACGATGTCGGAAGCCGTGGAAGTGTTACGGCAATTTAAGGGTTTCTCCTATTTCACGGAAATGAGCGATATAATCAACCGCCTGGAAGACCATGTCGCTTCTGCCCGGATGAAAACCACTCCTGTCATTGACTTTGAAAAGAATGAATCATTGAAAGGACTGGATTATCTGGATACGATCTATCACGCGATTGTAAACGAGCATCCGATACAGCTCAAATATCGTTCGTTCAAGGCACGTTCGGCCAACAGCTTTATTTTTTATCCTTATCTATTAAAAGAGTATCGTAACCGGTGGTTCGTTTATGGTGTCAGAGGAAACGGACGGATCTTGCAAAATTTAGCTTTGGACAGAATACAATCATTGGAAGTTCTGCCACAACAACATTACATAAAAAATACGTTCTTCGATCCGAACACGTTCTTCGATGATCTGGTAGGAGTCACTAAAAACTCCGGAAGTGTAGCGGAGAAAGTCGGTTTCAAGGTAGCGGCTGCCGAAGCACCTTACATCATAACCAAGCCTATACACCGCAGCCAGCAAGTGGTGGAAAGATTGGCTGACGGAAGTGTCATACTGGAAATTGAAGTCGTCATCAACCATGAGTTAGAACGAGTATTCTTCGGATATGCCGAGGGAATACAAGTTCTTTATCCGAAGACTCTGGTAGAATTGATGGGTAGGAAACTAAAAAAGGCTGCCGAACAATATACCCATTCAAAATGAAAAGGGAACACGTCCAATTATCCTATCTGACATTCAAGAAAAACAAAAAAGCATGTGAGATCCTGTCTATTGTTCAACTATGGAGAACTTGTTTATTCTTCAAGTAAGGCTCTCGCACATTCGTACCCTTCCTGATAAAACTCTGTCAACTTTTGCACATCTTTCTCGATGCGGTCTACGGCTACAGGTTTTAACGGGCGAATAACGATAATCTGTCCTTCATCCTCCATGCGCTCTACCATTTCCAACTGCTCATTATAAACAGCACACCGCCGACTTAACGCTTCGCGCAACTTCGGATATTTCCGATATACAAACGAAGGGATACGAATGTCTTTCGAATCTTTCCGATACCCCCGGTTACGGGTGAGTACCACAACATTTCTCGTGCAGCCATCCGTAATGGCTCTTTGCAAAGGAATGGAATCTACAATTCCTCCGTCGAGCATGGGAACCCCGTCAACATAAGTAATAGGACATACAAAAGGGAGACTGCTGGATGCGCGGACAATATCAATCACCCTGCGACTGTCTTTTTTCTCTTCGAAATAGTTGGCTTCTCCCGTGATGCAATTCGTAGTCACCATCACAAAACGTTCCGGTGAAGCAAAGTATGTTTCATAATCGTAAGGAAGAATATGTTCGGGGAACTCATTGAATAATAGATCAAAGTCCAATATATTACGCTTTTTGAACAAATGTTTCAGACCGATATAATTATACTTCTCCAACAAGTCAATGTTGCTGTACTTGGCACGTCCCCGCTGCCGTGATGCATACGACAACCCGTTGCACGCACCCGCAGACACTCCTATCGCATAGGGAAACCGGATATCGTGATCCATAAAATAATCAAGCACACCGCAGGTGAATACTCCACGCATTCCCCCGCCTTCCAACACTAATCCCGTAGATTCATCAATTTTCAAGTCCTTCATTTTTATCTCCCGTATTCTTATTCCGGCGGATTACCAGCAAAGATGACAATTCACGCATCACAGCCTCATCCTCGGATAATTTCGTATAAGAAAGATGGCTCATTATCAATAATCCGTCTTTCTCTTCAGTCACTAAATCTTCTACTCCCGCAAACCACACTATCATCGTTTGTTCCGGATAACGCACCTGCAAATCGTCAATGCGTCCACGGAACTCTTCATCGTCCGTATCAAAAAGGAAAAGACGTACCGAGTGTCCGTTCTGCAACATCTTATCCAAATAGGAAAAAAGAAACAGATCAATCATTCCGCCGAGTACGAAACTGGTCGTCGAGCCTTCCCGATACTGACGATTGACAAATACGGCCACGGGACATTTCACCTGCTCCATAATCTCATCAATCTTATCCCGGAAGAGCGTTAACCATAAAATAGCTCCCGGAGTTCCCGGCATATCCGAACGATAATGACTCCTAGCTCCCAAAAGCAGCATATCAGGATGTTCTTTACGGACAAAGTGGATGATTTCCTGTACAAGTTTGTCTGTCACCCGATAATGGTTATCTACCTGGATATTCAATTTCGCTGCCTGTTGATTGAGCAAAGCAAAACTCTCGCTGGCATAATGTTCGGCATTCAACGGATTCAGATCCGTGCCCACCGTATAGTGTGCTGCAATCAAATGATTTTTCTTCAACTGCTTCCCAAATAACAAATCATAAATGGAAAGCAACACACGCCCGGATTCCGGACGCCCGAAACAAAATATCAATTTGTGCTTCAAAGATAATTTTTCTTCCCGACGTACGAAAATATGTTCCACCAAATGAAGCAAAGGAGTAGTCATAAAGGTCGTAACTAGCGCCATAATGACCAAAATTACGAATATAGAGGGAGGAAGAACTCCCATTTCATAACCGATATTCAAAGCGACAAGCTCCATCAATCCCCGTGTATTCATCAATGTCCCTATCGTCAGACTATCCTTCCACGACTCACCCACCAAACGGGCGGCAATGGCACATCCACCCAGTTTGCCGACAACAGCAACCGTCACCAACAGTAAACATACCATCCACAACTCCGGACTGTTTATCAAACCGATTTCCGTGCGCAATCCGGTGAAGGCAAAGAACAGAGGTAAAAAGAATACTAATGAAATATCCTCCACCTTTTCCATCATCACCTTCCGGAAACCCAGATTGGACGGCATCACTACCCCTGCCATAAAGGCTCCGAACAGTGCATGAATACCAATAATCTCGGTCAGGCAAGAAGAAATAATAAGAATGAGCAGAATAAATGCCACGAATGTTTTATTGATTGCTTCCCGGTTGGCATATACTTCTCCCACTTTCTTCAGAAATGGGCGAACGACCAAAAACATGACCGCAATATAGACAACTGCCAGCCCCACTGAATAAAGTGCGCTGGCAAAACTTCCTGCTTTGGAGATAGCAATCACCACTGCCAACAGACACCAGGCTGTCACATCATCATTGGCAGCGGAAGCAATGGTCAGCGTCCCTAAAGGAGTCTTCGTCATATTCCGCTCCTGAATGATGCGCGCCAATACCGGAAAAGCGGTGATACTCATAGAAATACCTATAAACAAAGCAAATGGAAGAAACGGAGTTTGGGCAGCTGCATATTCTTCGTACACCCAGTAAGAAGACAAGATACCCAGGAAGAAGGGTACTAAAATTCCGGCATGGCTAATCACCAGCGTTTCATTGATTTTATTTTTCAGTACACTGAAATCCAGCTCCATACCGATGACAAACATAAAAAGGATCAGTCCCACCTGACTCAACAGTTCAAGATTGGTAAGCGAGTGTGCCGGAAAAAGGAAATGAAAAGCATCCGGAAAGAAAAAGCCGAGTACGGAAGAGCCTAACACAATACCGGCAACAATCTCTCCAATCACTCCCGGTTGCCCGATCAGACTGAACAAATAGCCAAAAAGACGCACCATCAGCAGTACGGCTATAATCTGAATCAACAAGGTAGTGAGCGGATGATGAAGATTATCCTGTATAAACTGGAGAAACATAGTGAATGGATTCCCCTGTACCATGTTCTGCGCATTTACCGCATAGTGCGAAAACCGGTCACCCTCTTCAATAGCAACATAAATCAACCCTCCAAACAGGAGTAACATCAGTACATAAATGACATAATTCTTCCGGGCCCTGTTCCGCATAAACTTTATTTTTACGATTTGTGCATATTTATGGTAAAAACAAACGAAAAAGGCAGATAGTTTGGCGAAAATAACAAATTCTCAAATAAAATCTTGTTTTTTTGCTTCAATCTATGTAACTTTAGGCTAGCTTAATTGTTTAAGGAGGAAAAAATCAAAAAAGTCCTGCCCGCAGGCAAGCACCATGAGAATACAGTTTGAGATTAAAGAAAATTTGCCGGAAATTATCGAAGAAATCTTACACTCTGATAAGTGGCAAACTTCCGTGAAGGAAGAACTGAGCGGTCGGACGACCGTTGTGATCCGTGACCAAGCGTATGGTTCAGAAGCTACCATTGAAATTTATGCTACATCTATTGAAATCAAAACCGCATGGTCAAAGTACTCCTATCGTATATTTGTAACCAACGATATTGTATGGTGCGAATATAACGGTGCCTATCGTGGTCTGTTGGAACAAGTGCTCCTACCTACTATTACTCCTAAAGAAAACCTGCTCAATTCTGACGTGACTGAAAGTTCGCTCTACGGAAATGAGCATAAGAAATTGAGAGAGTATGCAGAAGATAACCTGAAACTGAAACAATTCCGCAGGGAAAACTTCAATGAACAGAAGAATGGAACCGCTCCATTCGATCATCCCAAGCGTGTGTATGATGAGTTTATCAAAGAAGATTATGTAGTAGCACCCAAAGAAGAAGAGAACAAATAATCTGTACTTAATGCTTTACCTTGTGCCATCGTATTGGCACTCCAGTGCCACCATATTGACACAGTCGTGCCAGTAAGGTGGCATGATTGTGCCAATAAAAAAGGTTGAACAATTATCAAACGCTCTCTCTCATAAATTTTATAGCCGCACCCACTACCTCCAACCCGGGTCACTTCCAAACGGTATCTATTTACCGGATGCACATACACATACATGATTCCCACTAAAAGCAGTAAGACAAAGCAACTAACACCTATTACTTTTTTATTTCTCTTCATATTCGTATGGTTTCAACTCCCAGGTATCATCGTAATAATAAGTGGAAGATCCTCCTGTAGCTATAATTCCCCGTTTTCCGGTAGAAAAACATACAGCTTTCGAGCGTGTGCTTCCTTCGAAATCGGTCAAATCCTCCCCATCCCACAGGTCTGTCAAAGGGTCGTAAATCCAGTAGTTAGAGCGGTAACTGCTTCCTGCAGTCTGTCCTAATCTCAATTTTCCTTTATCTTCCTCTGTGTCCTCTGCGTCCTCTGTGGTGAAATAATCTGTGTAAATCTGTGTAATCTGTGGTGAAACTTTCCTATATTTGTAGCCAAAACAATTTAATATTAATTTCATAGGAATGAAAAAGACAATCCTTATTGCTGCTTTAGGCTTGTTCAGCCTAAACATCATGGCACAAGATGCAAAACCTGAAGAAGGTTTTGTTTTCACGACAGTGAAAGAAAACCCGATTACTTCTATCAAGAATCAAAATCGTTCGAGCACTTGCTGGAGTTTCTCAACTCTCGGATTCATTGAATCAGAATTGCTTCGCTTAGGTAAAGGCGAGTATGACCTGTCTGAAATGTTTGTCGTACACAAAACGATGCAGGATCGCGGAGTAAACTATGTACGCTATCATGGTGACAGTTCTTTCTCCCCGGGCGGAAGTTTTTATGATGTAATGTACTGCATCAAGAATTATGGTATTGTTCCTCAAGAGGTGATGCCGGGTATCATGTACGGTGACACGTTGCCGGTGCATAACGAACTGGATGCTGTTGCTTCCGGTTACATCAATGCTATTGCGAAAGGTAAGTTGAGCAAACTGACTCCGGTATGGAAAAACGGACTAAGCGCTATTTATGATACTTATCTGGGAGCATGCCCGGAGAAGTTCACATACAAAGGCAAAGAATATACTCCGAAGACTTTTTCTGAATCACTGGGATTGAACTGTGACGACTATGTATCACTGACTTCTTATACACATCATCCATTCTATTCTCAATTCGCAATCGAGATTCAGGATAATTGGCGCAATGGTTTATCCTACAACCTGCCTATCGAAGAGCTGATGGCTGTAATGGACAATGCTATAAAGAAAGGTTATACTTTTGCATGGGGTAGCGACGTCAGCGAACAGGGATTCACACGTGACGGTATCGCCGTTATGCCGGATGTAAACAAAGAATCTGAACTTTCCGGTTCGGATATGGCTCGCTGGACCGGCCTGACTGCTGCTAACAAACGTCAAATGATGACAACCAAACCATACCCGGAAATCGACGTCACTCAAGAAATGCGCCAAGTTGCTTTCGACAATTGGGAAACTACGGACGACCACGGAATGGTAATCTACGGTATCGCTAAAGACCAAAACGGAAAAGAATACTTCATGGTGAAGAATTCTTGGGGTAAATCAGGCAAATACAATGGTATCTGGTATGCTTCCAAAGCATTCGTTGCTTACAAGACTATGAATATTCTTGTACACAAAGACGCACTGCCTAAAGAGATTGCTAAAAAACTGGGAATCAAATAAACGAGTACCCGTCCTTTATAAATAAAAAGCCTCATTAGCTACAAATAGCTTCTGAGGCTTTTTTAAGCAGTTATTTTCCGGGATTACTCCATGTTATCGAAACAAAAGTAAGACTGCTGTTTTCTTCCTCCAAATAGAATCGACCAAAGAACGGATTTCAACGGTAAACAGTTTTGTTCTATTTTTAAGATTCTACCGTTTGACAGTGGCTATGAATCAAATCAAGCAGAGAATAAAATGCATAAATTAATGCAAGATTATACACATACAGCCCCTTATTATGCATAAATACAAGGAAAAACAGACGGTCTTTATGGTATAAATGCACCCTTGCTTTTAATGAAACGCAGGCTTGGTCGGTGAGAAACGCATCCTTGCTCACCGACCAAGCCAGCGTTCATCGGTGAGAAAGGATTTTTGGGCTGAAAGAAGAGCCATTTCTAAGTTAATTCACTTCAGAATCCATTGATTCTTTATATAGCAAATAGCTATATAATAGGAAAAGAATCAATCATTTACTCCGACTCTGAAAGCAAATAAGTACCAAAAGGATCTTCCATCAGCAAAGCGCTGTCTTTTCGCATTTCCCCGATACATATTTAAGCGATTTTTTATCAACCTCTTGCATACCGGCTCTGATTGACAGCAGGGAGAATGTATAAAACATCCCATTTTTATGTATAGTCCAATTTTAAGCAGACGCAGATTTATTTCTCGCGATATTCCAGCGGAGTCATCTTCACCTTTTTACGAAAGTATTTATTGAAAAAAGAATGATTGTTAAAGCCTAACGAGAAGGCTATTTCTTTCACCGGCAACCGGGTGGTTTTCAATTGGGCCTTCGCATTCATTATAATTATCTCTGTAATGATTGCCAACGGACTGTATCCGGTTGCCCTGCGAATGGCACTTGAGAAATGTGCCGCAGTAACTCCACACTTCTTCGCATAAAACGCCACTTCATGTTCATTGGTATAATGAGCCATCAGCAACTGTATGAACTGCCTGTACAACTCCTGCTCTCTTCGCAAAGGTTCATCGAACTTTTTGCCATAGCGTTTATACAGTTCTTTCGTCCCCTGCAAAAAAATAGCCAGTACGGAACGGATGATCTCTTTATTTTCTAATGAATGTGGGAGTGTATAAGCACGAATCAATAAAAGATATACATTCCGGTATAAGCCGGCAACATCGTCTTGCAGAGAAATGACCGGACTGTTCAATATCATAGGCATAGAGTCCAGCAGGATTTCCACATAATTGCCCGAAAGCATAAAATCGGACGAGAAACCGGCAAAAGAAATACGGGTATCAGACGAAACTTCGTGTATCTGAATGAATGAATTAGGAAGAACAACGATGAAATCATTCTTACGAATGACAATCTCCAGCAAATTAATGGTAGCTCTGACCATCCCTTCCGTACAAAGCACAAAGACACCGGCTTTTATTTTACAGGGGAAATTACCATAGTAGTTTAAGATATCTCCGGTGATACTGTCATCTGCTATAAAGTCAACCGGAAGGTCAAATTTAGGAAAGGATTCGTTCGTTGTCATCGTCAGTTCTTTTTTAGTTTACCAAAAATATCCATTCCATCCGGATTCCGGACAACAAGTTCAAAAATGGTATATTATATCTTACAAATAGAACATTGTTTTCTTCTTTATTAGGATTGTATTTAAGAAAATAGCAAATATAGAATATTGAATCCCAAGAATGGAGCTTGACGGCAGTCACCTATTAGCCGTACTTTGCATTGTTTTAATAAATATGTTGAAATAAAACCTAGAAGAGAATGAGAACTTTAAAAAGACTTTTTTATGTAGCTTGTACGGCTTTCCTCCTTACATCTTGCGAGGAAACCTATAATGACAAGCTATTCTGGCCGGGTGAACTCTGCCAGGAGTATGGCTCATACATCAAACCGGCGAACTTAAACCTGACCTACAGCGGGGAAAAACTCGTTGGAAAAACTGTCGACTTTAAAACAGAAGACAGTGAAAAAGGAACCTTGACACTGAATGACATTATTCCGGGAGAGAAACAAACTCCTCTTCCAATCAGTCTGTGCGAACAGGAAGACTCTTATACATTTAGCGGCAAGAACATCACGATGGGAGGAGCAACCGTGACATACAGCGGTGCCATCACTCCGAAAACAATGAAACTAGATTTGGATGTAGTAATGCCGCAAAGTAAATGGAAGAAAAGTTATGGCATATCCAATTTCACTAAAGGAAAGAAAATGACTGTCACTTACAGCGGAGGGCAATATGTATGGAAAGAAACGAATGAAATCTTAACCGGAGGATTCTATGTCCATCTGGATGACGTGGAACTGACCAAAGCGGGCAGTACACTGTTTTTAAGGATGAAACTGATTCAAAATGCACTTTGCTATTTCATACCGCAACTTCTTCAGACAATCACCCTACAACCCGACGGTAACCTTGTAGCCAATTATACGACGAGTCCTGTTTACATCGGCAGCGTACCGATCAATAACATAGATCCGGATAAAGACGTCGGTACCATCGCAACATTTGTCACCAAGTTTATGATTGGTTTACTGACGGAAAAAGATATCAATAATGCATTGACAGACCGTACGTGGACCGCTTCACCAATTAATCTAATCACCTGGACAGAGGAGAGCGGTAGACTTAAAATAAACCTGAACTTACCGGCAATTATCAGTCTGGCAACCAAGGACGGTGAAACTCCTATCGATTCAGGACTGGTTTCCGGAATTATGGAAGCTCTTGCCCAATCCAATCCTGTGCAACTGAAACTGTTGCTCGGAATCGTGAACTCCATGATCGACAATCCACTACTCGGTATCATAACCAGTATGGATACGGCGAGCTTCCAGCAGGTATTCTACTTACTGACTGAAGGAATTATCTTTCATATAGAAGAGGAAGACGGACATACCCATCTTTACTTAACCAAAGAGTCGACAACTGCTTTCATTCAATTATTGCCCGGGCTACAACCGATAGTGGAAGGAATGTTGCCGGAAAGCATGGCTAACAATACTGTATTTAAAAACCTGCTCGGACTTCTCATGGGAAATGACGAAAACGGTCTGCCGGTTTTATGGAATGCAGCCAATACTATTGACCTAGGATTGGATCTTCTGCCACAAGAATAAACATCAACTATGAATATCAAAAAAGAAAACAATGAAGAAAATATATATTCTAAATTTGCTACTATGCTTCACCAGTCTTGGGAGTAGTTTTGCCCAAACGCTGAAAGGACATATATATGATGCAAATACCAATGAGCCATTGGTGGGAGCAGCCGTTACGTATAAGTTACAGGGTAATCAGGGAGTAGTGTCCGACATTCATGGGGCTTATGAAATCAAACTGCCCGAAGGGGGTGTCGATCTCGTATTCAGTTATGTGGGCTACGAAGATGTACTGATGCCGATCGTAATCGACAGACGTGAGGTAATTACCAAAAACGTCTACATGAAAGAAAGCACCAAACTATTGGAGGAAGTCGTGGTCAGCGCCGGACGCTTTGAACAGAAATTGAGTAATGTCACTGTTTCCATGGATGTAGTGAAAGCGGGTGACATTGCCCGTCAGGCACCAACGGATATATCGTCCACCCTCCGCACTCTTCCGGGAGTGGATATTGTAGACAAACAACCTTCCATACGTGGTGGTAGCGGATGGACATACGGAGTAGGTGCACGCAGTCAGATTCTGGTGGATGGTATGAGTACCCTGAATCCCAAGACAGGTGAAATCAACTGGAACACCGTACCTTTGGAGAATATCGAGCAGATTGAAGTAATCAAAGGAGCCTCTTCCGTTTTATATGGTTCATCGGCTTTGAATGGTATCATCAATATCCGCACCGCACGTCCGGGGTTAGCTCCGAAAACACGTTTCAGCGCATATCTCGGTATCTATGGTGATGCGGAGAATGACGAATACCAATGGAGTGACAAGAGTTTCTGGAAAGAAGATAAATATTCGGTCAAACCAATTCTACGCGGAAATCTTCTTAGTGGTGTGCGTAATCCGATTTACGAAGGATTCGATCTCTCCCACGCCCGTCGTATCGGTAATTTCGACGTCAGTGGCAGCCTCAATCTTTTCACCGATGAAGGATACCGCCAGCAAGGATATAACAAACGTTTCCGCATGGGAGGTAACCTAACCTATCACCAACCGGACATGGGAATGAAACTGTTGAACTATGGTTTTAATATCGATTTCCTGTCTAATCAATATGGTGACTTTTTTATCTGGCGTTCACCGACAGAGGTGTACAAGCCCTCTCCTTTCACCAACATGGGCAGGGAAGATAATAATTTCCATATCGACCCGTTTGTCAACTACGTGAATCCGGAAAACGGTACGTCACATAAGATCAAGGGACGTTTCTATTATAGTGCCGACAATATCGTACGTCCTACCCAGGGAGCATCCATCATGGATATTCTGGGCAATATGGGGACAGATGCCCAAACGATACAGAATATTGCAGGCGGTGATTACAGCTCGCTCTATCCGGCATTGGTGGGAATCGGTTCAGGACTAATCAATGGTAATCTGGAAGACGCCATGAATGGAGTATTCACTTCATTAGGCAATATCTTCCCTAACGCGACAACTGCCGATTATTGTGATCTGATTTCCTGGGTGATGGACAACGGACTACCCAGTGATTTGGGAGGACTGACGAACGGACAATTGCCTGGTGACCTGATTCCCTGGGTGTCCGACGTACTCAATCCTTCACGAAACACTCCTAAGACGCAGACTGATAAAAGCACTAACTATTATCTCGATTATCAGTTCAACAAGAAATGGGACAGTGGCGCACAAATCACTACCGGAGCCACTTATGAGCATGTACGGTATAATTCGGCCATCATGGACGAAGTCTACAAAAGCGATAACATAGCTGCTTTCTTCCAGTACGACCAACGTTTTTGGGATCGTCTAAGCGTATCTGCCGGCGTACGTGCCGAATACTATCGTGTAAACAATCACCATCGTGAAGCAGAAACAAAGATGTTCGGAACTAAAGTTCCATTCCGCCCCGTGTTCCGTGCCGGATTGAACTATCAGTTGGCAGATTACAGTTTTATCCGTGCCAGCTTCGGACAAGGTTACCGTAACCCGTCCATCAATGAGAAATACCTGCGCAAGGATATCGGAGGAGTCGGCGTTTACCCGAATCTGGATATCAAACCGGAAAAAGGGTTTAATGCGGAATTGGGATTCAAGCAAGGGTATAAGATTGGCAATTTCCAGGGATTTGTAGATGTTGCAGGATTCTATACGCAATATAAGGATATGGTCGAATTCCAGTTCGGACTATTCAATAATGCGGACTATACGATGATTAACAGCATCAGTGATGCCATCCGGATGATAACCGATGGTCAAGGTTTCGGAATCGGAGCACAGTTTCATAACGTATCGAAAGCACAAATCTACGGAGTGGAAATATCAACAAACGGCGTTTATAACTTCAACAAGAACACAAAGTTGTTCTATAACTTAGGGTATGTATACACCGAACCCCGTGATGCGGATTATAAGGAACGCAATGATGCGGAGGATCTTTATACTGATCCTCTTCAAATGAAAGAAAAATCTAACACCGGAAAGTACCTGAAGTATCGTCCGAAACACAGTTTTAAAGCGACGGTAGATTTCCAGTGGAAACGTATCAATCTGGGTGCGAACGTTGCCTGGAAGAGTAAAATCCTCGCAGTGGATTACCTGATGATGGATGAACGGCCGAAAGCACAACTCGACTTGATGGATTACGTTCGCGGCATCGCTTTCGGTTATTCTAAAGGAGAGACTTTGGCTACTTATTGGAAAAAACATAATACGGACTACGCCACTGTGGATATGCGCCTTGGAGTAAAAGCGTCCAAAGAGGTAGCTTTTCAGTTTATGGTCAACAACTTGTTAAATAAAGAATATAGCTACCGCCCGATGGCAGTTGCCGCTCCACGCACGTTTGTTGTTAAGATGGATATTACTTTCTAAATAACTTTTAGAATTTACAACCGATTCAGAAGCGGCTGCACGATGCAGCCGCTTTCTTTTTTTCCGCATCTGTCATCATTTATCTATATATTGCGTATCTTTACCCCGCGAAAATGAGAAAAAACAGTCGATAAAATGAAAAAACAAATCCTACTTATTGCTATCTTATTATGTACAGCCTTTGCACAGGCACAAGAAGTTTTTGTAACCGCAGATTTTGTAAGTAGCTACATCTGGCGTGGTATAGACAGCGGTAATGCAAGTGTACAACCCTCGCTCGGCCTCAACTGGAAAGGCCTGACCGTCTATGCATGGGGTTCTACCGAATTTCGCGAAAAGAATAATGAGATAGACTTGTCATTGGAGTACGAATACAAAAACCTGACTCTCTACGCCAACAACTATTTTACCCAAACAGAAGAAGAACCTTTCAAATACTTCAATTACAGTTCACATTCCACGGGACATACTTTTGAAGTAGGAGCCGGGTATATGCTTAGTGAGAAATTTCCATTATCAGTCAGCTGGTACACCACCTTTGCCGGAAACGACTACCGTGAAAACGGAAAACGTGCCTGGTCCAGCTATTGCGAATTGAGTTATCCGTTCAGCGTGAAAGATGTAAACATGAGTGTCGAAGCTGGTTTTACCCCTTGGGAAAGTATGTACTCCGACAAATTCAATGTAGTCAATATCGGATTATCCGCAACGAAAGAAATCAAAATAACATCCAACTTCTCTCTGCCCATATTCGGAAAACTAATAGCCAACCCCTATGAAGAGCAACTTTATTTTGTATTCGGAATTACGTTGTAGATGATTCTTACACTCAATTATTAACTAATAAATTACCCCCATGAAAAAACACTTTCTTATTTTCGGAGCAGGCCTCCTTCTATTAAGTGCCTGTAATTCGGTCAAAGCACCGGAAGCTATCCTGCCCATTCCCGAAGCCAAACAGGTAGAATGGCAAAAAATGGAAACATACGCTTTCGTACACTTCGGACTTAACACATTCAACGACCGCGAATGGGGATACGGTGATTCCGATCCTAAAACATTCAATCCTACCCGACTGGATTGCGAGCAATGGGTACAGACCTTTGTGAAATCCGGCATGAAAGGAGTGATCCTGACAGCCAAACATCACGACGGATTCTGCCTGTGGCCCACTCAACTGACAGAATATTGCATCCGTAACACCCCGTATAAAGACGGAAAAGGCGACATCGTTCGCGAACTATCAGATGCCTGCAAGAAGTACGGCATTAAATTCGCTGTTTATCTGTCTCCCTGGGACAGGCATCAAGCCAACTATGGTTCTCCCGAATACGTAGAATACTTCTATAAACAGCTCAACGAGCTATTAACCAACTATGGTGATGTTTTTGAAATCTGGTTTGACGGTGCCAATGGCGGAGACGGCTGGTATGGCGGAGCAAAAGACAGCCGTACTATCGACCGCAAAACTTATTACGATTATCCGCGAGCCTATAAGTTGATCGACGAGTTGCAACCACAAGCTGTTATCTTCTCGGATGGAGGTCCGGGCTGCCGTTGGGTAGGTAACGAAAACGGATTTGCAGGAGCTACCAACTGGTCTTTTCTCCGTGCCGGAGAAGTTTATCCGGGTTACCCCAAATATCGTGAATTGCAATATGGCCATGCCGACGGCAACCAATGGGTAGCCGCAGAATGTGACGTATCCATCCGTCCGGGATGGTTCTATCATCCGGAAGAAGACGACCGTGTGAAAACAGCAGATGCATTGACCGATCTGTATTACCGTAGCGTAGGTCATAACGCAACATTGTTACTCAACTTCCCGGTCGATCGTGACGGACTGATTCATCCGACAGACTCTGCCAACGCCGTAAACTTCCACCAGAACGTACAAAAGCAACTGGCACACAACCTATTGGCCGGACTTTCTCCCAAAGCATCGGACGAACGGGGAAAAACATTCTCTGCAAAAGCGGTAACCGATGGTGAGTATGATACTTATTGGGCTACCAATGACGGTGTCAACTCTGCCACAATCGAATTTGACCTGCCTCAAACGGAAAAGATCAACCGCATGATGTTACAGGAATATATACCGCTGGGGCAACGTGTCAAATCATTCGTTGTAGAATACAACCAGGAAGGCGAATGGCTTCCGGTAAAATTGAATGAAGAAACGACCACTATCGGATATAAACGCCTTCTTCGTTTCGAGACAGTCACCACAGATAAGATCCGTGTCCGTTTTACAGATTCGCGAGCTTGCCTCTGTATCAATAACATAGAAGCCTATTATGCAGGAGAGACTTCCGATACATATACTGCAAAAGCAGAAGAGTTGAAGAGCTATCCGTTCACGCTCACCGGAGTAGATACGGAGGAAGCACAGAAATGTATGGATAAAAACAATCAGACCACCTGTTTCATCAACGGAAATACATTATTGATTGATTTGGGAGAAGAACACACAATTACCTCCTTCCATTATCTCCCCGACCAGAGTGAATATAATAAAGGAATAATCAGCTCTTATGAAATCTCTGTCGGCACGGATAGTAATGCTGTCAATCAGGTAGTAGCCAAAGATGAATTTTCCAATATAAAGAATAATCCGATTCTGCAATCGGTTTACTTTACTCCGGTAAACGCCCGCTATGTTCAGTTGAAAGCAACACGGATGATACATGATAGTAAACCGATGGGACTGGCCGAAATCGGTATACAATAAAATAAGTAACTGTCATTTTAACACTTAAAGAGAATAAATAGCTGTATCTCTTGGCTTCTCGAATAATTTATATAACTTTGTTCGTAAATAAAAAGCAATAAATATGAAACGTCCACAAATTGTAGAACGAATACGGAAGGCTTTAACACAGGTGGCACCGGAAGCTCAAGCCATTTTATATGGTAGTGAGGCACGTGGGGATGCCCGTCCTGATAGCGATATTGATTTATTGATATTGGTTGACGGTAATAAATTGACCGTCAAAGAAGAAGACCGTATCATCACTCCGCTCTACGATATAGAAATAGAAACGGGAGTGCAAATAAATGCACGTGTCTTGCTGAAAAAGATTTGGGAAAACCGTCCCTTTTGGTATGAATGTAATGAAAGAGGGGATCGTACTATGAAAGAACAATTAAACAGGGAAAATATTGAGGCACTGTCAGCTTACCGTTTTCTACGTGCTAAAGAAACGCTGAAAGAAATACCCTATCTAAAACAACAAGGCTATTATAATACGGCTGTAAACCGTCTTTATTATGCCTGTTATTATGCAGCAGTCGCTCTGCTTATTAAATCCTGGTACCCATGCAGGTGTCAAACAGATGATAGGATTGCATTTCGTCGCTACCGGTCGTATGTCACGTGAATTGGGACGTTGTTTTTCCCTACTTTTCGAACGTCGGCATAGTAGTGATTATGATGATTTTGCCTATTCAAGCGAGGAAGAAATAGACGAATTGATGCCTAACTAAAGCAACTGACTTTATTGGAGCCATCGAAGTTCTGCTGAAGGAGTCAAACGCTTGAGTCATGTTATCATCACTCTTACGCTCATCTTCCAGGAAGCAAGTATCTCATCTGACAAATACCCGCATTTCATATGCTTTTCCCCTATTGTTTATGTGTCTTTGCTTAATAGTTATCAAGGGCTCACCTGTGTGAACAAACAGGCTATCAGTTGCAAACAAATATATCCACATACGTAAACAGCTTTGTTCACATGGGTGAGCCCTTGCAAAGCATTAGAGCTTAACAAAAGAACTACTAAGCATTAACGCATAAATACCTAAGAGAATACATAACAAGAATAGTTACTTTAAAACCAACATAAAGTGATGCCATCGCGGAGCCCCTTACTGCCGATATTGTTTGGGGTGAGGGTAAAAAGTAACCCTCACCTACCCTCACCTTTACCCTCACACCTACAACCCCGATGAATAAATGGATTGAGCCAGAGGGTGAGGGTGTGAGGGTAAAAGTATCACCAACTTAATAGGAGGAAGAATGAAAGGTTTATGGATGCACATTAATTATAAGTTATTAAAGAGGAACCCTAAATTAAATCTATAAAAACCCTCCTATTTTGCTCAAAATTCTTAAACCTGTGCATTTTTTACTCGGATTTCTTGTCAGAACCAAGCGTTTGAGTAAATTTGCACGCTGATAGTTAACCGGATAGTTTGGATAGCAAGAGATTACTACTTGACTACTGGCTGCTAACTTGTAGAAATACTAATACTAAAATTTATAGCATGAGTTTGAAAATTGTTGTATTGGCAAAACAAGTTCCCGACACACGTAACGTTGGGAAAGATGCCATGAAAGCCGACGGAACGATTAACCGTGCGGCACTCCCCGCCATCTTCAACCCCGAAGACCTGAATGCTCTCGAGCAAGCTCTCCGATTGAAAGATGCTCATCCAGGCTCTACCGTAACCGTTCTGACAATGGGACCGGGACGGGCAGCCGACATTATTCGTGAAGGACTTTTCCGTGGTGCAGATAACGGTTACTTATTAACTGACCGTGCTTTCGCTGGTGCAGACACATTGGCTACGTCTTACGCACTTGCCACTGCCATCCGCAAAATCGGTGAGTATGACATTATTATCGGTGGCCGTCAGGCAATCGACGGTGACACGGCACAGGTAGGTCCGCAGGTAGCAGAAAAGCTGGGATTGACGCAAATCACATACGCAGAAGAAATTCTGGAAGTAGGCGATGGTAAGATTAAGGTGAAACGTCACATCGACGGTGGTGTTGAAACTGTAGAAGGCCCGCTGCCTATCGTGATTACTGTCAACGGTTCTGCAGCTCCTTGCCGTCCGCGTAACGCTAAATTGGTTCAGAAATACAAGCATGCCAAAACTGTGACTGAAAAGCAGCAAGGCAATCTTGATTATACCGACCTGTATGACAAGCGCGATTATCTGAATCTGGCAGAATGGAGCGTAGCCGACGTAAACGGTGACCTCGCACAATGCGGTCTGTCCGGTTCGCCGACAAAAGTGAAAGCCATCCAGAACATCGTGTTCCAGGCTAAAGAGAGCAAAACCATCAGCGGCAGCGACCGTGACGTGGAAGACCTGATTGTTGAACTATTAGCTAACCACACCATCGGATAATCATGAATAACTTATTTGTATATTGCGAAATAGAAGAAGGTAACGTTTTAGACGTTAGCCTCGAACTTCTGACCAAAGGTCGTTCGTTAGCCAACCAGTTGAACTGTCAGCTCGAAGCAGTGGTTGCCGGAACCGGCCTCAAAGATATTGAAAAACAAATCCTTCCTTACGGAGTAGACAAACTTCACGTTTTCGACGGCGAAGGACTTTACCCTTATACTTCACTTCCTCACACAGCTATCCTGGTGAACCTTTTCAAAGAGGAACAGCCGCAAATTTGTCTGATGGGGGCTACTGTGATCGGTCGTGACCTCGGTCCGCGCGTTTCTTCTGCTTTGACCAGCGGATTGACTGCCGACTGTACTTCACTTGAAATCGGTGACCACGAAGACAAGAAAGAAGGCAAGACTTACAAGAACCTGTTGTATCAGATCCGTCCGGCATTCGGCGGTAACATCGTTGCTACGATTGTGAACCCGGAACACCGCCCGCAGATGGCAACCGTTCGCGAAGGTGTGATGAAGAAAGAAATCCTCTCTCCGACTTATCAGGGAGAAGTAATCCGTCACGATGTGAAAAAGTACGTAGCTGATACGGACTATGTAGTGAAAGTAATCGAACGCCACGTAGAAAAAGCAAAGAACAACCTGAAAGGTTCTCCGATTATCGTAGCCGGCGGATACGGTGTAGGCTCGAAAGAAAACTTCGACCTGTTGTTCGACCTCGCTAAAGAACTTCATGCAGAAGTAGGTGCCAGCCGTGCTGCTGTTGACGCAGGTTTTGCAGATCACGACCGCCAAATCGGTCAGACAGGTGTAACGGTTCGTCCGAAACTCTACATCGCTTGCGGTATCTCCGGACAGATTCAGCATATTGCCGGTATGCAGGAAAGTGGTATCATCATCTCCATCAATAACGATCCGGATGCTCCGATCAACACGATTGCCGATTACGTAATCAACGGAACTATCGAAGAAGTTGTGCCGAAGATGATTAAGTATTATAAACAAAATAGCAAGTAAGGAAAGATGGCTAATTATTATACAGACATACCGGAACTCAAGTTTCACTTGAACAATCCGATGATGAAACGTATTTGCGAACTCAAAGAACGCAATTACAGAGATAAAGATGAATTCGATTATGCTCCACTGGACTTCGAAGATGCTGTAGACTCTTATGACAAAGTGTTGGAGATTACCGGAGAAATCACAGGAGAAATCATTGCCCCTAACGCAGAAGGTGTAGACGAAGAAGGTCCTCACTGTGCCAATGGTCGCGTAGAATATGCATCAGGAACCAAACAGAACCTGGACGCAATGGTGAAAGCCGGCTTGAACGGTATGACCATGCCACGTAAGTTCGGCGGTCTGAACTTCCCGATCACCCCGTACACCATGTGTGCAGAAATCGTGGCTGCTGCCGACGCAGGTTTCGGAAACATCTGGTCATTGCAGGACTGTATCGAAACTCTTTATGAGTTTGGTAACTCCGACCAACACAGCCGCTTTATTCCACGCATCTGCCAAGGTGAAACCATGTCAATGGACTTGACAGAACCGGATGCTGGTTCCGACCTTCAATCTGTTATGCTGAAAGCTACTTACAGCGAAAAAGACGGATGCTGGTTACTGAACGGTGTGAAACGTTTCATCACAAATGGTGACGCGGATATTCACCTCGTACTGGCACGTTCGGAAGAAGGAACAAGAGACGGACGCGGTTTGTCTATGTTCATCTATGACAAGCGTCAGGGTGGCGTGAACGTACGCCGTATCGAAAACAAACTCGGTATCCACGGTTCTCCTACCTGCGAATTGGTATATAAGAATGCAAAAGCTGAACTTTGCGGTGACCGCAAACTCGGTTTGATTAAATACGTAATGGCTCTGATGAACGGTGCCCGTCTGGGTATTGCCGCACAATCTGTAGGATTGAGCCAGGCAGCTTACAATGAAGGTTTGGCATACGCTAAAGACCGTAAGCAGTTCGGAAAAGCAATTATCGAATTCCCGGCTGTGTATGACATGCTGGCTATCATGAAAGGCAAACTGGATGCCGGACGTGCTTTACTGTATCAAACATCTCGCTACGTAGACATCTACAAAGCATTGGACGACATCGCCCGCGAACGTAAACTGACTCCGGAAGAACGCCAGGAACAAAAGAAATATGCTAAATTAGCAGACAGCTTTACTCCGCTGGCTAAAGGTATGAACTCTGAATATGCGAACCAAAACGCTTACGACTGTATTCAGATTCACGGCGGTTCAGGTTTCATGATGGAATATGCTTGCCAACGTATCTATCGCGACGCACGTATCACCAGCATCTACGAAGGAACTACCCAGTTGCAGACAGTAGCCGCTATCCGTTACGTAACCAATGGTTCGTACATCGCTACCATCCGCGAGTTCGAAACCATTCCTTGCTCACCGGAAATGGAACCGCTGATGTCTCGTCTGAAAAAGATGGCTGACAAATTCGAAGTCAGCACCAATGCAGTGAAAGAAGTACAAGACCAGGAATTGCTTGACTTCACCGCTCGCAAACTGGTGGAAATGGCTGCTGACATTATCATGTGTCACCTGCTGATTCAAGATGCCAGCAAGGCTTCCGAACTGTTCTCCAAATCTGCACATGTATATTTGAACTATGCAGAAGCGGAAGTAGAAAAGCACTCAAACTTCATCGAAAACTTCGATAAAGAAGACTTGGCATTCTACAAAAAGTAATAAATACTCTATCAAATCTCATAAAAGCATCCCTTCTTAGGAAGTGGATGCTTTTTTATTTGTCACATTCTATTATTTTTCATTATTATTCTATACATTTGTCAGTGAGATAAGTAATTTTTAATCGACGACTCTATATAAGAATAGAAATATGGCACTCAAACCTTCATATAACGACCAACTGCATTTACCGGGTTTATCAAAAACAGAAATCCTTATACTAGCTCTCGAAGCTTCGCAAAAGCTGGAGTGGAATATCGAGGAAGTGACTCCGGAAGGAGCACGATTCGAAGTCCCGTTCAATATGTATTCTCATGGAGAGGAAATAACCTTCACCATAGAACCGGGAAGCGACGGAGAAGTAGCTGTGCGCAGCCAATCCTCTTCCGTACAATTTGTAGACTATGGAAAGAACAGAAAAAATATACAAAAGCTACGCGAGACGATGGAAGAAATAAAAACATCCCTTACCCCGGAAGAGCTAACCCAAAAGGCAAAAGATTTCGAGGAAGAGTGTAACCGTCCGCTCACAGAAGAAGAGAAAGCCTATCTGGAGGAAGAAAAGAAAAGGAACTCTTTCTGGTCGTTCTTTATTCCCCGCAAAGGTTTTATGGCAACACCTATCCTGATAGACCTCAACATCCTTGTATTTATTGTGATGATTGCATCCGGAGTGGGAATCATGTCTCCTTCCACCTTATCACTGCTGAAATGGGGAGCCGACTTCGGACCGCTGACCCTTACAGGCGACTGGTGGCGTGCAGTGACCTGCAACTTCATACATATCGGTGCTTTTCATCTCCTGATGAATATGTACGCTTTCATGTACGTAGGACTTCTACTGGAAGGACTGATAGGAAGCCGTCGGATGTTCATGTCTTATTTACTGACCGGATTATGCTCGGCAGTATTCAGTCTTTATATGCACGGCGAGACAATCAGTGCCGGAGCCTCCGGAGCCATCTTCGGACTCTACGGTATATTCCTCGCCTTCCTGTTCTTCCATCGCATCGCAAAGGAACAACGGAAAGCGTTATTGACCAGTATCCTTATTTTTGTCGGTTACAATCTGGTTTATGGCATGAAAGCCGGGATTGATAACGCTGCACATATCGGCGGGTTATTAAGCGGTTTCCTACTGGGAATCATCTATGTATGCAGCTATAAATTTGAAAAAGCCGATGCGCAACGCACCGTTTCAATCCTTGGGGAGCTTGGTATCTTTTGTATTTTCCTGTTCAGCTTCTTGATGCTTTGCAAGAACGTTCCCCCTCTTTATCAGGACATACGCGGCGAATGGGAAAGCGGTATTGTAGAAGCCTATCTGAATGGTGAACTGGAAGAAGAAAACGAAAATGGTAACCAATCAGGCAGGGAGACTGCCAACAGTTCTTCTACCAGTCAATATCCTCCATACGTTCCGGTAGGCAATAACGATACATGGCTTTCTTATTACGATGCAGAAACAAATTTCAGTTGCCAGTATCCTACCAACTGGAGGAAAATAACAGGAGCGAAAGGATTGACTCCCAGCGCAGAACCTCCGTTGCTTAGGCTCGTCAACGGCGCCAACCAACTGACGATTACCGCTCTGACCTACGATACACAAAAAGAGTTTGAACATATCAAGAAGTTATCGCTCACTCTCCCGCGAAATGCACAAGGAGAACCAGCGGAAGACTATAAGCAGAGCAATGTCAACATCAACGGGCTATCCATGACAAGAACTACAAACCCTCTGCACATCGGAGCTCCTGATGAACCGGGAGAAGACATACAACAAATTGTATTACACTATTTCCAAGAAAGCAAGAAGCGAACTTTTACCATTGTTATGCTTGTCTATGACGAAGAAGCCGAAACCGATCTGAATGCTATTACATCAAGTATTCAGATCACCCAATAAAGAGAATATGAGAGTATATGTCCAAGTCAAACAGTTAGGAAAGCGAAAGTGCAATATCGAAAAGATTCCTGTCGATTTTCCTGTTCCGCCTGTCGATGTACAGGGGTTGATTGAAGCCATCGTCAGTTGGCAAGTCTGTGAATATAATGAACGCTTGCAACAAAGCGAAGTACTGAAATACCTCACACAGGAAGAAGTGGAAAATAAAGCAACTTCCGGCAAGGTTGGGTTTGCAGTAAACTATAACGGCAAACCTGCCGCAGAAGTAGAAGCAATCACCAACGCCCTGCAATCTTACGAGGACGGAATTTTCCGTATCTTCATTGACGATACGGAAACTGAAGACTTATCCTCTCCCACCGGACTCAAAGAAGAATCTACCATCACCTTCATCCGATTGGCTATGCTGTCGGGAAGACTTTGGTAATCATTTTCTTATAAACACACTTAAAACGAAAATAATCATGAGACTCATTTATAATGACGCATTAAACAAACGGATTGCTCCGTACCTGGAAAGGTTAACGAAAAAGAGAACCAGTTTAGACAAAGAGACAATGACACTGTTGGATGTATTTATGCAATACTTCAACATGGATACCCGGTATGGCACATACAGCGATAAACTAGAGCCTTGCATCATACATATTATTCAGGAAGAGAAAATAAAGAGTGTTGCCAATCTTTTCGACGGAAAGTTGAACAAAGTGCTCCGTTATCTATTGGGAGACGAATATGCCAACCTGTTCCACACCTATCTGAAGCTCAAAGCACGGTGTCCGTACACTCATGGATATTCGCGCCGGTCACAGCGGTCGGCGAATCCTCTTCTGCATTTCAGTCACATTATAGATGCGCTGACGGAATTTCTAAAACTACGTGCCACCGGATTCAGCGAACAAGCCATACTGAACGGAGGAAACACTCCGGAAGAAATAGAAACATACAAGGATGCGATGAACTGTCAAAACTGGATGGCCGCCCAAATAGCAGAAGGCAACCAAACTGTCATTGAATACCTCAACAACGTATTGACCAGCGAGAATAATGCCAACCGCCTCAACCAGGGACATCTCCAGGCTATCGCCGTGAGCGGTTACCGCCCGTTGCTGGAACTGGAAGGGAAGTTACTGCTGGCAGCCAAACTGCAGGAAGGTCTCCGTCAGGCTATCGTGGAAACGATGGACGAAGGATGCCCCGAAAGTTATCTCCATCTGTTCTCGGTGATCTGCAACAACGGCCTACAACGATTTGCCTCCGTGAAACGCGGCATTGCAGTCTGTACGGGTATCGGAGAACAAGACAGCAGCGAGCGTATCACCAACAAATATGTGGAACTGATCCGCCGTTTTCTGAACGACCGGGAACAAGCACGCAAAGCCCTTCAAAGCAAAGATACGGTCGAACTTTATCTGGCTCTATGGAGTATCGGATTCTATAATACGGAAGAAATCCAGGCACTTGTTCCGGGAATAATTAAAGACGGTGCCAAATATCAGGTGCAGACCTTACTTTACTTTTTACGCTGTACGCAATACTCCGGCATGAACCACCGTATCAGTAAAGATGCTTTTGAAAAATGGTATAACGAACCGTCGGTAGTGGCGGCTATCCTGCCACTGTATCTGTCCGGACTCTATCTTAGCCGGTACGGAGGACATAAGGACGCCCCGTCGCTCCATGATTATTTTGATAGCAAAGAAGAAGCGATCCGCCATTATGACTATCTGAAGAACGTCTATCAGTCCATCTCTGCTAAAGAGATTTATTCTCCATACGTATTCCCATGGGAAAGTGCAGAGCTCACCCGTTCGGAAATCATTCTCAAGATGGCGTATATCACCTGGATGACCAACGATTCTGCATTGAAAGACGATCTTTGCACCTGTCTGCCCTCTTTGGATACCTATATGCGGGCAGGCTATATCGGCGTCGTATTAAATCCCCCGACCAGCCATTTACAGGAAGAATATGTGCTGCAATCACTGGGCGACCGTTCGCAGGACGTTCGTGACGAAGCCTACAAAGTATTGTCCGAGATGACTTTGTCGCCCAAACAGAATCAGAAAGTAGAAGAGTTGCTGCGCTTCAAATATAGTGAGATGCGTATCAACGCCATCAATCTATTGATGAAACAGCCGAAAGAACAATTGTCCGGCAGTATCCGCCGCTTACTAACAGACAAGGTGGCCGAACGCCGCCTGGCCGGATTGGATATGATGAAGACTATTCACAACGTAGAATTTCTGCAAGATACCTATCAGGAACTAATCCCCACCGTCAAAGAAATTCAGAAACCGAACGCGAAAGAAAAAGTGTTGATAGAATCTCTGATCGGCGACGGAACGGAAAAGAACACCGCACAGCACTATACCAAAGATAACGGCTTCGGTCTGTACGACCCGGCTCTTGAAGTCAATCTGCCGGAGATTGCCCAAGATAAAGGATTCAACGTGAAAAAAGCATTCGAATTCATTTGCTTCGGAAGGGCTAAACTTGTATTTAAAAAACTAAGCAAATACATCGAAATCTATAAGAATGAAGAGTTCAAGAATGGGTACGGAGAAGCACGCCTGGTAGGCAACAGTGTCCTGATAAACTGGAGTAACTACGGAGGATTGAGCGGACTCGGTTTCCCGGAACTGTGGAAGGCCTTCTACGAAGAAGAAATCGGAAGCTATGACAAATTACTGATGATGAGTTTCATGCTTGCATCGACAGGCGCACCTAAAGACGATGACGACTACGATGAAGAGGATGAAGAAGACATCAAGGCAGACCAGAAATCAAGCAACACTTTCGAGCCGCTTGTCAACCGGATGTATGCCGGCATCACTTACCGCGGATTGCAGAAAGAGCTCCGCAAGATGCCGTACTACGAACAGATGAGTGATATTATCGAAGCATTGTCATACGAGTACAAAGACGAAGCAGTCTACCAACGATTGGCTGTCAATATGCTGCTCCAACTGTTGCCTTTGCTGAATACTAAAAACATTTTCCGCCAGTACACCAACAAGCATGCATGGCTTCGGGACAAACTGGAATATGGAGAAAAGGAGATCGTTTACCCGATACATAACAACAAGTTCGTGAATTTCTGGCTTGAAATGCCTCAAAAGCCTATGAGTGATGATCTGTTTATCCGCTACTTCACGGTGCGCTACCAACTTTACAAGCTCACCAACTACATGGAACACACACCCGAACTGGAAGAAACAGACTCTTACCTTCATGCCACGGACTTCGCCCGTGCATGGATGCTCGGAATCATCCCGACAGAAGAAGTATACCGCGAAATGATGGGACGCATCAGTTCGCCCGCCCAGATCAAGGCAATCACCACGGTATTGAACGACAACGTTCGTTTCAATAAGGAAAAAGAAAGATACGCCGACATCAAAAACGTCGATTTCTCTCTCTTCCGTTCTCTTGCACAGAAGATAGTAGACCGGATTCTTGAAATCGAACTGAAACGGGGAGACTCCGAGACACAAGTTACCAGCCTTGCGGAAGAACTAAGTTATATTTATGGAGCGGACACATTTATCCACATTCTGCAAGCGTTCGGCAAAGATACGTTCATACGCGACAGCTACAACTGGGGCAGCACCAAACGAGGTGTATTGAGCAGCTTGCTCCATGCTTGCCATCCCCTGCCGACAGATACCAGCGAAAATCTGAAGAAACTGGCGAAGCAAGCCGAAATCAGTGACGAACGACTGGTAGAAGCCGCCATGTTCGCTCCGCAATGGATTGAACTGACCGAAAAGGCAATAGGCTGGAAAGGACTGACAAGTGCCGCCTATTATTTCCACGCCCATACCAATGAAACATGTGACGACAAGAAAAAAGCAATCATCGCCCGCTACACCCCTATCGACGTGGAAGACTTGCGGGAAGGTGCTTTTGATATCGACTGGTTCAGGGATGCATTTAAGACAATTGGCAAACGACGCTTCGAAGTGGTCTACAATGCCGCCAAATATATCTCATGCAGCAATAGCCATACCCGTGCCCGCAAGTTTGCCGATGCCACCAACGGCGCAGTGAAGGCGGCAGATGTAAAGAAAGAAATAGTTGCCAAACGCAACAAAGACTTATTGATGAGCTACGGCCTCATCCCATTGGGACGGAAACCGGACAAAGAACTACTGGATCGTTATCAATACCTGCAAAAGTTCCTGAAAGAGAGTAAGGAGTTCGGTGCTCAAAGGCAGGAAAGCGAAAAGAAAGCGGTAAACATCGCCCTGCAAAACCTGGCACGCAACTCCGGTTACGGAGACGTTACCCGTCTGACCTGGAGCATGGAAACAGAACTAATCAAAGAACTTCTCCCCTACCTGTCTCCCAAAGAGATAGACGGCGTAGAAGTGTACGTACAAATCAACGAGGAAGGCAAATCGGAGATTAAACAAATCAAAGACGGCAAAGAGCTCAACAGTATGCCTGCCAAACTGAAAAAGCATCCGTATATAGAAGAACTGAAAGCGGTACACAAAAAACTGAAAGACCAGTATACCCGCTCCCGCGTGATGCTGGAACAGGCGATGGAAGACTGTACCCGTTTTGAAGAAAACGAATTGCGCAAGTTGATGCAGAACCCTGTCATCTGGCCATTGTTGAGACATCTTGTCTTTATCTGTAACGGACAGACGGGCTTCTACACCGACGGATTGCTGGTGACTGTGAATGCCGTTTGCCTACCGTTAAAACCGAAAGACGAGTTACGCATCGCCCATCCCACAGACTTGTACGCAAGCGGTGACTGGCATGCTTATCAGAAATTCCTGTTCGACAAAGCAATCCGCCAGCCTTTCAAACAGGTGTTCCGTGAGCTCTATGTTCCGACTCCGGAAGAAGTGGAAGCCACTCAATCCCGCCGTTACGCCGGCAATCAGATCCAACCGCAGAAAACGGTTGCCGTACTGAAAGGACGTCGCTGGGTAGCCGACTACGAAGACGGTTTGCAAAAGATCTATTACAAAGAGAACATCATCGCCACCATCTATGCGATGGCAGACTGGTTCTCTCCTGCCGACATCGAAGCTCCGACGTTAGAATATGTCTGCTTCCACAACCGCAAGGACTACAAGCTGATGAAAATCTCGGAGATTCCTCCTGTCATCTTCTCGGAAGTGATGAGGGACGTAGACTTGGCAGTAAGTGTAGCCCATGCCGGAAGCGTCGATCCGGAAACCAGCCACTCTACCATCGAGATGCGTAGCGTGCTGGTGGAACTGACAATGCCGTTGTTCCATTTCAAGAACGTGACGATAAAAGGAAGTTTCGCTCACATCGAAGGCAAACTGGGTAAGTACAATATCCATCTGGGCAGCGGCGTGATCCATCAGGAAGGCGGCGCGCAAATTGCCGTTCTTCCGGTACATTCGCAAAATCGCGGACGCCTGTTCCTGCCTTTTGTAGATGAAGATCCGAAGACAGCCGAGATATTGACTAAGATTATCTTCTTTGCAGAAGACGATAAGATAAAAGATCCGAGCATCCTGAACCAAATCAAATAGAAAAGAGATGGCAGAGAATTTAATCATCGGCACAGGAAATAAGGAAGAGAAATACCGGGAGTTACTTCCGCAACTACACGCTCTGGTAAGTACGGAAACGGATCTCATAGCCAATCTTGCCAACGTTGCAGCAGCGCTCAAACAGACTTTCGGTTTCTTTTGGGTAGGCTTTTACCTTGTGAAAGAGGATGAACTCGTACTGGGTCCGTTTCAGGGTCCCATTGCCTGCACCCGCATCCGCCTCGGCAAAGGAGTTTGCGGCACAGCTTGGAAAGAGGCCCGGACACTGATTGTTCCTGACGTAGAACAGTTTCCCGGACACATTGCTTGTAGTTCGGACTCGAAATCGGAAATAGTAGTACCGATCCTCCAACAAGGTGAAGTTGTTGGAGTGCTGGATATTGACAGTAATGAACTAGATAGTTTCGACACCATCGACGCACGCTATCTGGAAGAGATTTGTACGTATATTGGATAAGTTGACAACCATGCAAACGTCCTGAAAAAACAGAGGCTCTGATTGAGTGAATCAGAGCCTCCGTTTACTATAAATAGAGCCTCTGTTCAGGTCAAACAGAGGCTCTATTTTTTTACCAGTCCATATCTTCTATTTCCCGTTCCCGGTACAGCAGAAGTTGTTTGCGAAGCGAACTCATTTCGCGTCTCATATCTTCCATCTTTTCCAGTAAATGATGAATGGCATCGATCCCTTCCATATTGATGGATAAGTCGTAGTACATTCTGCTGTAACGCTCCACGTTCGGGAGTTCCGACAAAAGCAGATAATGTTCGCCGCCTTCGGTATGTACGTTAATCAAACCGCCCTCTTCCAACAAGTCGATGAATGAAGGCTCAATATGACATTTGTGACAGTATTCACTGACAATAATTAATTCGGTCTGCATAGTGCTCATTCATTTTAGTTCATACTCTGTAATTGACGGAACAACTCTTTCTGTTTGTCGGTCAAGTTCGTAGGAATCTTGACGGAATAGGTCACAATCAAGTCACCGAATTGTCCTTCCTTCTTATAAACCGGGAATCCTTTACCTTTCAGTCGGACTTTCGTACCGTTCTGCGTTTCCGGTTTTATCTTCAGTTTCACTTTACCGTCCAGCGTGTCGATCACTTTCTCACCTCCCAATACAGCAGAGTAAAGGTCTACTTCCACATCTACGTACAGGTCGTCGCCCAGGCGTTTGAACACCGGGTCTTCGGCTATCACAAACGTAATGTACAAGTCGCCCGCAGGTCCTCCGTTGACACCTTCGGCTCCGTAGCCTTTCAGTTTAATAACCTGTCCGTCGGCTACACCGGCAGGAATGGTGATACGCACTTGTTTACCATTTACGGTCAATATCTGCTTATGCGTTTGAGCAGCATCACGAAGGGAAAGATGAAGTTCGGCATTAAAGTCCTGTCCGCGGAATCCCGCAGAGCCTTGTCCTCTTCCTCCCCGATGTCCGAACATGGATTCGAAGAAATCTGAAAATCCACTGGCATTGCCACCGGAGAATCCCTCTCCATCGGAACTATACCAATAACTTCCGTTACCGTCGGAGAAACCCTGACCCGCACCGCCGAATCCGCCGAAACCTCCTGCACCGCCAAAGCCTCCGGCTTGTTGCTGTGCACGTTTCTGCGCTTCGAATTCATCGGCATGTTTCCAATGTTCTCCGTACTCGTCATACTTTTTACGTTTCTCTGGGTCACTTAGTACTTCATTGGCTTCATTGATTTCCTGAAACTTATCCTTTGCACTCGGGTCATTAGGATTCAAGTCAGGATGATACTTTCGGGCCAACTTACGAAAAGCCTTTTTGATATCATTCTGCGAAGCACTTTTGTCTACTCCAAGAATCTTGTAATAATCTATATAGGCCATGTTTTATGAATTTAATCGTTCATACATCATACGGCAAATAACACGCCAATCCCGCTTTTGGATGCAGAAATTAACAAGGATTAATACCTAATACTTAATACTTGATATTCCTCTTTTCCAGCATCCGGAAGTCTTGCTTCTTCATACCCAAATCATCCAGCGGACGGGGTTCGTTGTGATCGTTCAGATAAACTCTCGGTTTTAGGACGTAGTGCGGAGCCGTTACAGATTGCGAATCATCCCGGTAAGGAGTTTCTATTCCGCCTAAAGACAACATGGTCGGAAAGAAAGAACTGCTGGAAGAAATATTCTTATCCTTATTATCCACAGCATTTTTCCAATGTTCGGGATAGGTTTCACGGTAGTTGTCGGACATCCAGATGAGGAACGGCACGTGAAGTTGATAATAAGAAGGTACGGGAGAAGCGTGGAGGAACAGATGGCGGGAATCGTCGAAAATATCCTCACCATGATCGGAAGTGTAGAGCATGGCGGCATCTATCTGCTGTTTTTCCAACATGTGGATAAGGCGTGACAAGAAACCGTCCGTATAACGGATGGAGTTGTCATAGGCATTGACCAGGTTATCCCGGTATTTTCTTTCTGCTTCCATCGGATAATCGGGCGTAAAGAAAGCACTTTCCGACGGGTAACGTTCGCGGTAATTAAAGTGAGAACCGTAGGTGTGGAGCACGATAAATTGTTTCGTCGCACCTTTAGCCAGTTCCTGCTCCACCAATTTCAGAAGTTCGTCGTCAGAAGGATTATAGGAGGAGCTGACAGAATCTTCTTTTATAAAATCGTACGTATCGGCTTCCATTCCGAAGAAGTCGATAAACGAATGGTTGTAACGTTGGTTGGAGAAAAAGGCTGTCCGGAAACCTGCCTCTTTGAAAGCGGTGATGATTCCTTTCTGATGATAGATAGAATCGTAGTTGCAGGCGGTAGCGTCCGACATCAACATGGGGACACTTTTATGTGTCGTATTCGACTCTGTCAGCACTTTCGGGAAAGCAATCAAACCCGATTGCCGGGATAAAAGCGGGTTTGTTTCACGTTCGTAACCATACAGTTGCCAGTTCAGGGCACGAGAGGTTTCTCCTACGACCATTACGTATACTTCCCGTTTCTCTTTCGGATGCGTAGGCAGGGCATGGAAAGTAAAGTCCTTCGAAGTACGGTGATAATTCTGCGTCAAGGCGGTTCGTTGGAAGGCTAGACCTACGTTATAGCATACGTTCAGCGGATATAAATCGGACTTCAACTCATATCCCGGGTCCTGCATATATGCTCCGACAAGGCTAAGGAGGGAGATTCCAAAGACTATGGAGGCTCTCTTCCGTTCTCTGCGGATAAATTCTACCGTAAGTTTCCGCTTACGTACAATTGAAATGGTCCCTAATATCAGGGCAGGTACGTAGAGTATGATGACAGCAATAATGGCAGGTGTGAGATTATCAAGCAATTCGAGGGCTTCACTCGAATTGGTAGTCACCAAGTTCAGAAACATATCGACAGCGATAATGGACTGGCCGAACAAATAAAGCAATACAATCTGAAAGGCTCCGAAAAACAGGAACAGGAATAAAATCCAAAGCATCTTGCCACAGTTTCTCGACAAAGTCATCAACAGATAATAGCAGCCGAAAGGCAAAAGCACATTACACACCTTTGCCATCAACGGTAAAGGCTCTGTCAAACAGAGCACAAGGTTGGGTACTATCAAGATGAAGAGGAACAGATAAAACAAATGTTCCTGATTCTCCAACCAATTCTTTATATTCTTAAAAAGCTTCATTGATATTAAAAATAAATCCGGTCTGGTGTTTGCCAAACCCTAAATCCAAACGTACATTTACTCTCTTCTTAAACTCCCAACGATAACCGAAACCATAATTAGGCAGAATATGCTTCGGAGTAAACTCGGAGAGTCGTGGAAAAATCGTTCCCGCTCCTGCCCATACTGCCACTCCATTCCGTTTCCAGACGTGTTGCCGGAGTTCTATTTGCGCATCCATTGCTCCTTTGTCCCGATAGCGTCCTTCGTAATATCCGCGCATGGAGTAAGAGCTTCCCAGCGTTGCCATCAATCCCCACGGGGTATCGCCATAGGTAAGCAATGTGTGGAATTGTCCTGCCAGCACTCCGCCTTTCCATACGGGCTGATAATAGCTGGTAGTCAGTTCGGTGCTGCTAAACGCATATTTATTGCCGAGAAAAGCCGGGCTGAATCGCTGGTCTATCCGCAAGTAATAGCCGTGAGATGCATTTGTCAGGAAATCACGTGAATCGTAAAGGAGGGAAAGTCCCAGGCTGGTATTGGTGGTCCGTGCCGCCATTCCTTCCCATAGTTCCGGTTTATCAAAGTTCCGCCCGTCGATATAATCGAATATGGCCATCGGGCCGATGTAGAAGTTCTTTGCCAGCCGGAACATAAAATCGACTTTCACCTGTGCTTGAAAACGTTTATAGTCGCTTTCATTATCAGAGTTGGCTCCATTGTCATATCCCCGTCCCCAATACAGGCTGGGGAAAGAATAGAAATAGAGATTGTAATTCAAGCGGTATTTGTCTTGCGGAAACAGATGGTTCCCACGGATTCCCAACAGATAGAAGCCGACCGTCGACACATCTCCGTAAAGAGAGACATTGGAGGGAGGAAGAAGCGAATCGTTCCGATCGGTGCGATATAATCCGGCTGCCACCAGTCCGAGTCCGAACTTGGTGTCACTGGAATAGTGGGGACCACCTATCACACTGAAATCAAACTTTTTATTCTTTTTTTCCTTATTGGCGTCATTGAAGTAATCAAGAAACTTTTTAAAGAAGCTGCGCTTTGCCGGAACAGAATCTTCCATGGTTACAGATATAGAATCCTCCGGCAGTTCAATTTTAGTAGAATGCAGCTGTGCGCCCAACGGGGTTTGTGTCAACAACAAAAGCGCGAATATGATTAGCCTGTTCTGTCTAGTATTCATAATCATAAGAAGTAGAAAACTTTGCGGACAAAGTTAGTTTCAAACTTCTTATTACAACAGAGTTTCAGAGGCTTTTGTTGTCCTGAATTTCCTTTTTAACGTTTCAAAAGTCCTATAAACTCGTCCACATCTTCTTCTGTCGTATCAAAAGAAGTTACCAAGCGGATTTCATCCTTCTCTTCGTTCCAGAAATAAAAGAAATAAGACTCCAGCATCCGGTCGATAACCGGGCGGGGCAGGATGAGGAATAGTTGGTTGCTCTCGGCTTTTTGAGTAAAAGTGACTTCGGGCAGTTTCTCTAATTCCGCACGAAGTTTGGCAGCCATCGCATTGGCGTGGCTGGCATTCTTCAGCCAAAGGTCGTCAGTGAGGTATGCCGTAAACTGGCAAGAGAGGTAACGCATCTTCGAAGCGAGCTGGGCGGATTGCTTACGGATGAAACGGGCTTCCGATTGCAGGTCTTTATTAAATACAATCACGCACTCTCCCATCATCAGTCCGTTCTTCGTTCCGCCGAAACTAAGAATATCGACTCCGCAATCCACCGTCAGTTCTTTAAGGGAAAGATTCAGGGCGGCACAGGCATTGGCTATTCTGGCTCCGTCCATGTGTACATACATACCATTCAGATGGGCAAAGTCAGTCAGGCGTTTCAACTCTTCGGGAGTGTAGATGGTGCCAAGTTCGGTACATTGGGAGATGTAGAGAGCTCTGGGTTGCGAATGGTGTTGGTCGCCGAAACCGTGCAGGTAAGGTTGCATCAATTCCGGGGTAAGTTTACCGTCAGGAGTAGCAATCGGGCGAATCTGACAACCTGTCATTTTCACGGGAGAGCCACACTCATCGACATAGATATGAGCAGTTTCCGCACAAAAGATAGAATGATACGGGCGGGTCATCAGTTGCAATGCTACTACATTGCTGCCTGTTCCGTTGAATACAAACAAAGGGACACAGTTCGGGGTGAAGGTTTCTTTGATCTTCGCTACGGCTTCTTCCGTCCATTTGTCATCGCCATATCCTAAAGAATGGTCTATATTGGCCCGGTTCAAGGCTTCCATTACCAACGGATGCACACCGGAATTATTGTCAGAGGCAAAACTTCTCATTGTTTCTTGCATTTTAATTCGTGGTGCAAAGTAACAGAATTATTTCCGGAAATCAATTGAAAGGAAGATACATTAAAAGGAAAAAGGATAAAAAACGAGAATCTCCGAAGGGCTGACCGGGCTGTCATCCCTCCGGAGATTCTGCTGTTTTCGTTAAAGTGCCAAATTCTTTTAGCCAATATAAACATTCACACAGAGATATACATAGAGTTCTTCATCACACTGATCGAACTCAATCTTGTTCTCTCTTGACAACCACCCTAAAGCGGCACCCAGCTCTTTATCTTTCAACCCGGATTTTCTCTTCAGAAGTCCGTAGCTCCACTTCTCGTTATTGCTAAGCAGTTGCCAAACCTTACCGGCATTTATACCGATTTCATTTCTATTCATTTTTCTAGAGTAATTAAGAGGTTTAATACATTAGGTTAAGATTTCGCCTATAAAGATAACAAAAGGATATTGCAATTGTTTATACGTCTTTACTAAAAAGTTGTTACAGAATTATTTTTAACATAAAAGCGGTGATGTGTCCCGACACAAAAGCGTTATTAGCATATGTTAAATTAGAACTTTTCCTTGCAGACATCTGTTATTACATAAAAATCAATCCTAAACCAATTACAGCTATGGCAAAAAAAATAGCAGAACAACTGATAGATACTTTGGTTAAATCCGGAGTTGAACGCATTTACGCCGTAACAGGCGACAGTCTGAATGAGGTAAACGAAGCAGTCAGAAAAAACGATCAAATAAAATGGATACATGTGCGCCATGAAGAGACAGGAGCGTATGCCGCTGCTGCAGAAGCACAACTGACCGGCCGTCCGGGATGCTGCGCGGGAAGTAGCGGACCGGGACACGTTCATCTTATCAACGGTTTGTATGACGCGCACCGTTCCGGGGCACCGGTAATCGCCATCGCTTCTACGATTCCTACCGGAGAATTCGGTACGGAGTATTTTCAGGAGACGAATACAATCAAACTTTTTAACGATTGCAGTTATTATAATGAAGTAGCCACTACTCCCAAGCAATTTCCACGTATGCTCCAATCGGCCATACAAACGGCTGTCACCCGTAAAGGGGTGTCCGTCATCGGGCTACCGGGAGACTTGGCAAAGGCTTCTGCCGTTGCTGTCGACTCGTCGGTCCGGAACTATCCTGCCCCACCGGAAGTTTGCCCGTCGGAAGAAGATTTGGCTCAATTGGCCGACTTGCTAAACAAACATACACGTATCACTCTTTTCTGTGGCATCGGTTGCCGGGGAGCTCACGAGGAAGTAATCGCGCTTTCCGAGAAACTGAATGCTCCGGTGGTATATACTTTCAAAGGAAAGATGGAGGTGCAATATGAGAATCCGTATGAAGTGGGTATGACGGGATTGTTGGGAATGCCTTCGGGATATTACAGTATGCATGAAGCTGAAGTGCTTCTCATGCTCGGCACTGACTTTCCATATTCTGCTTTCCTGCCGGATGACATCAAGATAGCCCAGATTGATATAAAGCCCGAACGTCTGGGACGTCGTGCAAAGGTGGATATCGGACTTTGCGGAGACGTCAAACTTAGCATCCAGTCTTTATTGCGTATGCTGAATCCGAAAACGGATGATTCTTTCTTACTGAAACAACTCAAAAGATACGAGGGAGTAAAGAAAGATTTGGCCGCTTACACAGAAGATAAAGGGGGCGTAAATAAGATTCATCCCGAATATGTGATGTCTGAAATAGACAAACTAAGTTCGGACGATGCTGTGTTTACGGTAGATACGGGAATGACTTGTGTATGGGGAGCACGTTATCTGCAAGCAACGGGCAAACGCCACATGCTGGGTTCCTTCAATCATGGTTCGATGGCAAATGCGTTGCCGCAAGCTATCGGTGCCGCGTTGGCTTATCCGGATCGTCAGGTAGTTGCGCTTTGCGGAGATGGCGGATTATCGATGACTTTAGGAGACTTGGAAACCGTTGTACAATATAAGTTGCCAATTAAAATCATCGTATTCAACAACCGTTCATTGGGAATGGTGAAGTTGGAAATGGAAGTGGACGGACTGCCGGACTGGCAAACGAACATGTTGAATCCTGACTTCGCTCAAGTGGCCGAAGCAATGGGAATGACCGGGTTTAATGTCAGCGATCCGGAAGAAGTGTTGACTACTTTATTGAATGCATTCGAACTGGACGGTCCGGTACTTGTTAATATCATGACCGATCCGAACGCACTGGCTATGCCTCCCAAAATAGAATTCGGGCAAATGGTGGGCTTTGCGCAGTCAATGTATAAGTTGTTAATCAACGGCCGTTCACAAGAAGTGATTGATACGATCAATTCTAACTTTAAACATATACGGGAGGTATTTTAAGTTATTCTATTTTTAATATTTTCATTACCTCTCTCAAAGTATGACTTACTATTATTGTCTATTGCAATAAGGTAAGTCATACCTTTTTATAGTCTATCTTGAGGTGATAATCATTTTATTTTCTTATGTTTGTAATCATCAAAAAGTAAAAACACATGGAAAAGACCGACTCTTCGCCTTTATCCCGACAAGCACTGTACGCTGATAAAAAACAATGGAATCAATTCCTTTCTGTTTTTTTATTGGCAGTGGGCGTTGGTTTTACAGTGGCAGGCATTATCTTCTTTTTTGCCTACAACTGGGATGAATTACCTAAATTTGCAAAGTTAGGAATAGTAGAGGTGTTATTAGTAGCTTTTGTCCTGCTCGCTACATTCACCCGTTGGAATAAGCTCGTCAAACAGATTCTCCTGACCGGAGCTACGTTCCTGATAGGTACGCTTTTCGCTGTCTTCGGACAAATCTACCAAACGGGAGCCGATGCTTACGATCTTTTCCTGGGATGGACTCTTTTCACCATTCTCTGGGCGGTTGCTATCCGTTTCGCTCCGTTGTGGCTGACGTTCATCGGATTACTTTGCACTACAATATGGTTGTACAATATACAGATAGCTAATACCAACTCTTGGGAAATGACTTTGTTGGCCAATGCAGTAACCTGGATATGCGCCTTGGCAACGATCATCACGGAATGGATGAGCACAAAAGGTCATTTGGACAGAAACAATCGTTGGTTTGTCAGTCTTCTTTCACTGGCTACTATTCTACACACCAGTTTTCTGTTAATGATGGCAATCTGCGAAGAGAACGCTATATTGTCTGTTCCCCTCATAAGCACTGTCCTTCTATTTTCTGCGGGACTTTGGTATGGATGGAAAGTAAAAAGCTTGTTCTATCTGGCTATCATTCCGTTTGCCGCATTAATAATTCTATTGACTACATTCATATCACAAAGTGATCTTAGGGATGTTCAGATATTCTTCTACGGAGGAGTTATTGTCATCACCGGAACAACTTTGCTCATTTACATCATTCTTCATCTAAAAAAGCAATGGTATGGCACAGAAGCATAACCTCACTATTCAAGTCGTATCCATTATCGGAGGAATCCTGACGGCTATTTTCTTTTTGGGATTTCTGGCACTTGCCAGAATCCTCCGCTCCGATATTTCTTGCCTGATTGCTGGAAGTATATTAATTCTCACTACGCTAACAATCAGCCGCATGGTGGTCCAGTCTTTTCTGGATGCAATGAACATCACTTTATACATAGCCGGATGTGTATTGATTGGCTTTGGTATAAATGCCAGCATTAATCTCCTCTTCATTACACTTATGGGAATCAGTATTCTCACATTCTTGCTATCAAGAGGGTTTATCCTCCCCTTTCTTTCAGTCATTCTGTTTAATATATCTTTCTTCGGAGAAGCTGCCCATGTCTTTTCTTCGTTTTATCCCTTGCAAATAGCCGTAGTCCCTATCCTTGGAGTGTTTCTATTTACCAACATCTTTGAAAACAAGTTGTTTGAGTGTATAGGAACAGAGAATTACCTTTCCAAATACAAATCATTTCATTTCGGATTATTCGTATCCGGTATCGTCTCACTGGGAGGATTATCAATCAATTACATGATATCAGAAACAAATAGTTGGCTTGTGTCCTGCATACTGTCTGTTTGTATATGGATCGGAATTCTTATCATGGTTCAACGAATCATGCAGGTCATGAAAGTGGATCATCCGGTGAATCAGGTTGGTATCTACATTCTTTGTATTGTTATCTGTCTGCCCACCGTGTTTGCTCCTTATTTATCCGGTAGCTTGTTACTGATTTTAATATGTTTCCATTATGGTTACAAAGCGGAGTGTGCTGCCTCGCTCCTTCTCTTTATCTATGCTGTTTCCAAATACTATTATGATTTGAATTTGAGCCTGCTTACCAAATCCATAACGCTTTTCTTCATCGGAATTGCATGTATTACAGCCTGGTATTTCTTCACTCAAAAAAGAACAAGACATGAAAAAGTATAGCCGAATATTGATTATCGTAAACCTGATACTGCTATTGGGGTATTTCAACTGGTCGGTTTATCAGAAAGAGCAAACCTTGAAAGACGGACAGTTGGTTTTGTTGCAGCTAGCCCCCGTCGATCCCCGCTCTCTTATGCAAGGAGACTATATGAGACTTAACTACAAGGAAGCCTCATCAAATCTGCCAGATGAGCAAACCGACACACGCGGTTATGCCATACTCCGAACGGACAGTAATCAGGTAGGAGAAATTGTACGATTACAAAACACGTTGGAACCTGTAAACGACAATGAGCTAGTCATCAAATATAAAATAATAAATAGACGCCTCTTCCTCGGCACCGAATCTTTCTTCTTTGAAGAAGGACAGGATACTCTTTATCAAAAAGCCGTATATGGCGGACTAAAAGTAGATGATAAAGGGCAAAGTTTACTCGTGGGATTGTATGATGAGGACTTTCATCTTATTCAATCCGATAAATAAAGACTAATAAGAAAACCCGGACTTTCGCAAGCCCGGGTTTTCTATATTCTCAAAACATCTCCTTAATCTATAGGGAAATAAGGGACTAGCAAATTGGTTTCTAGTGCAAATAAGGAGACGTTATGAAATAAAGGAAAGAGATACCTGTGGGAAATAAGGGAGGTATCCCTTTCTATAAGAAGAACAGAATTGGAAGGATTGACTTTCACAAGCCAAATCCTTCACTCTGTTTCTTCTCGGCGTATTCTTCACACAAGGTGAAGAAGGGTTTTCTTTTTATAGTTACTTAGTTAGCTCCATCAGCTTTCATTACTATCGGACATTTAACTTCTGTAACAGCTCCCCATGTATCTGTAATCTTCACTAAGGCATAACCTTCAACTTTAGATGCAATGGATAGGGTAGTAGCTTTCAATTGTACAGTTAATTCACCTTCAAACGCAACGGGAGTAGAAGTTGCCCCGGCTATTTCAGCATATTTGGCAATCTCTGAACTTAGTTCTATAGTAACATCTGTAACTCTACTATCTCTACTTGTCTTAGCAATTGTCACGGCAACGTCTTTTACATCTTTAACAGTAAAATCAGCAGGTTTAATCTTGAATAATTTTTCAGATTCCTTTATTGACAATACTTTAGCTTTACTAGCAGCAATATCAGGATGTGAACCTTCTTTGATTGCAGATCTTACAGTTAAGTTAAACTCTTTAGAAATTGTAGCCAAACGTTTATTTCCAAACGGCTGGTATGCAATAGTCATACGACGCGTTGAATATACACCATCATTCTTAGTTGATTTGTACAACGGAACTGCAATTACAGAGTTTGTTTTGTTAACTAACCAATTTGCACCCATTTCCGGATTATCATCAGTACCAAAGTTAGGAGCTTTCTCATCAAAAGATATATGTCCCTTATCTTCAGCGCTCATTTCATCAAAGAGTGCATACAAGTCTTGATTTACAACTGCATTAGATTTATCAGGGGTACCATAAGCAATAGCAGTTTCAGAACTTGTGAAATAAGCACTTAACGGTGTAAATGCAAATATACCTGCATTCTTAACTTCCACTTTCACATTTACCTTCTTAATTACTTCATCTCCCAATGTTGGTTGATAGTCCGGATTAATAATTTCCAAAACAGCATTATGCATTACAGCTGCAACCATAGTCGGATTAAATTGGAAGGCAATCTTATATCCTGTAACTTTACCTTTATTATCTGTTATAGTAACAGGTTGCGCACCAACAAGATCAATAGAACCACTTTCATAAGCATACTCATTGCCATTAACAGAAATCTTATCTCCAGCAGCAAATCCAATGCTCTTCAATCTTACAGTAGGTTTCTTCTTGCCAGTAAACTCTTTGTTCAGAATAGCGAATAAATCATCGGTTGAGTTAACAACAAGATCAGAGGTATTATTTGAAGGATCTGTGGCATCTGCACCCTTAGTCAGATTCCAAACAACAGCATCAGCGATAGTAATATCAGCACCCGTGTCATAAGTAAAGTTCACTGTAAAGGTTTTAGCATTACCTCCTTCAACTTTTGTACCGTCTGTTTTCAAGTAATTAACTTTCACTTCAATAGTACCTTGTTTTGTAGGTGAGGAAATAGTATTTGTAGCTTCGTCAAATACAGCACCAATAGCTTCCAAATCAGCCTTTTCAATAGAATAATAATGAGCTGCAACTTTGGACAATTCAGCAGCAAACAATTCATCAAGTTTTGCAGATGATGTATAAACCACATCTACTTCTTTATTAGTAATATCCAAAGCCTCATTTTTAGCAATAACCTTCACATCATAATTTGATATGATGTTATTTCCCCAAGCATCTTTAGCACGTAAAGCATAAGCTATCGCTTTATTATTCAAGTTATTATCGGCTGCTTTATCAGCAATCAAAGAAACTGTAAGATCATAAATTCCCTGATTCCATTTCTTTTCGCCATCCGCACGGGTGGTTAAAGGATTTTCAGAAAGATTCTTTTCTTTTGATAGAACTGTATAACAAACCTCCCCATGAGAATTAATCAATTCAACAGGATATTCAGAGAAGTCAACACTAACCGGATTGATTAATGCATGCATTACAGAGCTATTTGCACCAACTAAAGTAGTAGCTTTTTCTGTAGAACCATAAGTTACATTATGGAACTTAACAGTAGTACCTTTAGCCAATATACCATAATACATTGTTACCTCACTCATACCTTCACTAATTTTTCCATCAGCAATTGACACAACAGTCATACTTGACAATTTATCTGCTGTTGGCAATATAATAGTTTTATCAGTATAAGATCCATCTTCATTAAGTGCACCGACATGAAGTTCCCATGCTGGTCTGTCTGCTGCTTCAACAACATATACACTTGTTTGGGCATAATCTCCACGTACTAACTTACCTTTAGTTCCGTCTTCATTTTCAGCATTGATATCCCAATAACACCAATAACCATCCTCATCAATGAAAGGAGATACTCCGTCTGCACCTGTAGCCTGAGGACCTTGTACAAATTTGCTAGCGGCATCATCATAATAATACCAATATCCATCTTCAATATATGGAGATTTGCCATTTGTTCCTTCCGTAACTTCGCCTCGGTCGCCTTGTGCTTTATCTCCTTTTACGAAACCGCCTTTTCCATCATTAGCCTTATCATCCCAAAAATACCAATAGCCTTTATCACCATTAGTTCCATCCGCGATATAAGGTGAATGTCCGTCTGTAGCTTTTGCATACCATCCAGTACCTTTTTTATCAATTAACCATTCTCCGGTCTCCGGATCAATAGTCACTTTTGATCCCGGAGTTCCCTGACCACCAGCCACTCCCGGAGCACCTGTATCACCTTTGTCACCTTTATCACCTTTAGCACCATTTATGATACTATAAGATTTTCCATCGTTAAATGTTACCTTGAATCCACCAGTAACAGGTTCTACACTCTTCACCCAATTACCAGCATCTACAAATTTCTGCAGATCAGCGATGCTAGCCTTATTAGCATCAATCTGTGTTTGCAGATTGTCAATGTCATCATCGTAGTCTTTACAGCCTACATAAGTGACAGTAGAAAGTGCCAGCGCCCCGAAGAACATCACTTTTACAAATTTTCTTTTCATAACTACTTAAAAATTACATTAATAATATATTATTAAACACTAAGTTTCAATAATAGCATGCCCGTTACTTTGTAGGTAACGGAAGAACCTTTGTCCTGCTCTTCGGGAGTAGTCAATACTGAAAAACGATACGATATGCTACGAAACATTTTTACCCCTGCTTTTGAAAGCAAGTAGCGGGGAGGGGAAATCTTGTGCAAAATTTAGAAGTTAACAAAGCCCTAATACAAAGAATCCGCGTGTTTTATCTGTCCTATTCCTTTTTTGAGTGGTTTATTAGAAAAAATGTATGATTTCGTTTGGTTGTTTTAAGAAATATGCTCATATTTGCACCGGTATTTATTCCCGTTACCTACAAAGTAACAGACTATTTATCAAGCGATTAATCCACTAATAGTACGCTTCACAAAATCAACGACCTGTCTATTAGCTTCATCTATTTTCTTATTCCTGAAAGGCTTCAGATACGTTTCGGTTACAGTGATGGAAGAATGTCCCATTGCTTCGGAAATAATACCCGGATGAATCTCACAATAATAAGCTGTTGTAGCCCAGGTATGGCGGGCGGTATAAGTAATATTTAGAAATGCAATAAAAAACAGAATGACGATAATTAAACGTAAAACGTTTATAATTAAGCATTTTGCGAGAATTGCAGAACAGACAGACCTGCAAAAGAAAACAAAATATTGCGACGTTTCAGTTACCAGACTGTTAGCCGCCTGTTTCGGAAACGACGGCAGGTAACCGAATTTTTACCGATAAGAACAAAGCGGATTTGTATTCACTGTTTCTCAATGTTTTGCATGCCAAAGGACGCTTTTCAAAGGAGTATTTTTACAACCTAAAAAAGAGCGTTATGAAAGTGGAAAAATTCAAGGTGCTGCTCTACCTGAAAAAGAGCGAGCCGGACAAGACCGGCAAAGCCCCGATCATGGGACGGATCACCCTCAACCGCACGATGGCGCAGTTCAGCTGCAAGCTCTCCTGTACCCCCGGACTATGGAACGCGCGTGAGAGCCGGCTGAACGGCAAGAGCCGGGAAGCGGTGGAGACCAATGAAAAAATAGAAAGACTGCTGCTTGCCGTACACTCGGCCTTCAATTCCCTCATGGAAAGAAAAAGGGATTTCGATGCCGCCGCGGTCAGGGACATGTTCCAGGGCAATGCGGGCATGCAGATGACCCTGCTCAAACTTCTCGACCGGCATAACGGGGAAATGAAGGCCCGTGTCGGTGTGGACCGTGCGCCCACCACACTCTCGACCTACCTCTTCACCTACCGCACGCTTTCCGAATTCATCAAGGCGAAATTCAAGGTTCCGGACCTTGTCTTCGGGCAGCTCAACGAGCAGTTCATCCGCGACTATCAGGATTTCATCCTTCTGGAAAAGGGATATGCCGTGGACACGCTTCGCGGCTACCTGGCCATCTTGAAAAAGATCTGCCGCATCGCCTACAAGGAGGGCCACTCGGAGAAATACCATTTCTGCCACTTCAAGCTGCCCAAGCAGAAGGAGACAACACCGAAAGCACTCAGCCGTGAGAATTTCGAGAAGCTGCGTGATCTGGAGATACCGGAAAAACGCAGGTCACATGTCATCACCCGGGACCTCTTCCTCTTCGCCTGTTACACCGGCACCGCCTATGCCGATGCGGTAAGCATCACCCGGAAGAACCTCTTCCGGGATGACGAGGGCAGCCTCTGGCTGAAATACCAGCGAAAGAAAACCGACTACCTCGGACGTGTCAAGCTGCTTCCGGAAGCCGTCGCGTTGATTGAGAAATACCGGGACGATACCCGCGAGACTCTTTTCCCGCCGCAGGACTACCACACGCTCAGGGCCAATATGAAATCCCTGCGCCTGATGGCAGGGCTGAGCCAGGACCTTGTCTACCACATGGGACGGCATTCTTTCGCCTCGCTGGTCACGCTCGAGGAGGGAGTGCCGATAGAGACCATCTGCAAAATGCTGGGACACTCCAACATAAAGACCACCCAGATATACGCGCGCGTAACCCCGAAGAAGCTGTTCGAGGACATGGACAGGTTCGTCGAGGCAACCCGCGATTTGAAACTTATCCTTTAATCCCTAAACAATCATTATCATGCGCAGTACATTCAAGCTCTTATTCTACATCAACCGTAACAAGGTGAAATCGGACGGCACGACCGCCGTCCTCTGCCGGATCAGCATCGACGGAAAGAAATCGGCAGTCACGACAGGCGTCTATTGCAAACCCGGGGACTGGGACAGCAAGAAGTGTGAAATCAAAACAGCCAGGGAGAACAACCGCCTTGCCGCCTTCCGCAGCCGGTTGGAAGAGGCGTACGGGAACCTGCTGAGGAACCAGGGAGTGGTCACGGCCGAACTGCTCAAGACCACCGTGTCAGGCGCCAATTCCGTACCGGAATACCTCCTGCAGGCCGGAGAGGTGGAACGCGAACGGCTCAGGGTCCGCTCCAAGGAGATCAACTCCACTTCCACCTACCGCCAGTCGAAGACCACCCAGCTCAACCTCAGGCAGTTCATCGAATCCCGCGGGATGAAGGACATCGCCTTTTCGGACATCACCGAGGAGTTCGCCGAATCGTTCAAGGTCTTTCTCAAGAAGGAGCTGGGACACAGGAACGGGCATGTGAACCACTGCCTGTGCTGGCTCAACCGGCTCATCTACATCGCCGTGGACCGGGAAATACTAAGAGGCAATCCGATAGAGGACGTGGCATACGAGAGGAAAGAAACACCTAAACTAAGGCATATCAGCCGCAGTGAACTGAAGCGGATGATGGAAACCCCGCTGCCCGACCCGATGATGGAGCTGGCACGCAGGACGTTCATCTTCTCCTCGCTGACCGGTCTGGCCTACGCGGATACGAGGGCTCTCCATCCCCGTCACATCGGAACGACTTCGGAAGGAAGAAGGTATATCCGCATCCGCCGCGCCAAAACGGACGTGGAGGCGTTCATCCCGCTGCATCCCATAGCCGGACAGATACTGGAGCTTTACAACACCACGGATGACGACAGGCCGGTATTCCCGCTGCCGGTCCGCGACGTCCTCTGGTATGAGGCACATGGAATGGGCGTGGCATTAGGCATGAAAGAGAACCTGTCCTACCACATGGCCCGGCATTCGTTCGGGACCCTGACACTGACCGCAGGTATTCCGATAGAGAGCATCGCCAGGATGATGGGCCACACGAACATCGACAGCACGCAGGTCTACGCCCAGGTCACCGACCGGAAGATATCCTCGGACATGAACCGGCTGATGGAAAGAAGAAAGCCCGCGGCCGGCAAGGAAGCCGCAGGCTAAATAAAAACTGCCGCCGGAATCGTAAATGCAATTCCGGCGACAATCCTTAAACTTAAATACGATATTATACCAATGCAGGGTGATAGTTCTCCTCCAGCAGCCTCTCGATGTCCGACTGCCTGTACAGGATCTTCCCGCCAAGCTGGATATAGGGAATCCGTCCTTGGTCCCTGTAATCCTGCAGGCACCTGCGGCTGATCTTCAACATCCCGGAAAGCTCCCTGTCGGTCAGGAACCGTTCCCCGTTGAAGGGAGGACGGTTGTCACGGGCAAGACGTTCCACTTTTTTCTCCATGTCGTCCAGCAGGGCAAAGAACCTGCGGACACGTTCGTTCTCCTTGTCGATAATGCCTTCCATCTCTTCCGCTCTTTAAAGGTTTCCGTTCTTCCTTCTTTCTCTCACCTCCTTCTCCTTGCGTCTGATGCCGACGTAGACCATCAACTTCTCCACATCCCCGGGCTTGTAATAGAACTTGCGCTGGAGGCGGGTGAACGCCAGCCGTCCGGTATCGCGGAGAGTCTGCAGGGTACGCGGCGAGATGTCAAGGCGCAGGCAGACATCCTGGCCGTCCAGTCACTCTCCGGGTTCCTTACAGCGGTTTCTCTCATACAATCTGTCCACACGTGCGGACAGGTTCTCGGCGCGCGCCAGCATCCTCTCAAGGACACCGGCCTCGATGTAGCATATTTCCATATTTTCAACTCGTTTAAATATCAGTGCGAATATAAGGGAAGAAACCATGAGAGGCAAGCACGACCGGCACACTGGCAGGAATAGTCATGGATAGTCGGTTTTTGTCATATGGGAAGGAAAAAGAAAGCCGAAGCAGGTCTGGATCCACTACCCCCTTTGGGTATGTGAAAGGAACGTTGTGGTGAAAGAAAAAACTCCTTTTCACACATGGATGAGGCAATGCCGGAAGTCCGGCAATAAAAAATGTGGCTTCTCTATCCGGGTAAATGCCATGATTACAGACTTCTTCCTGTTCCTATACCATCAGGTCGGTTACCTTCAGGTTAACAACTTATCCAACCTGTGATAGATCCGGATGTGAAAAGATTACTTTGGCTGGCTATTACAATATAATAAGTAGAATCATGTCAAATCTACTGCTGCTATTGTTTGTTGATAATGGCTGGCAGTAGAACAAACTTTCGTTAAACCAATACGTTCATTCTTTATTATCAAGTTTTTAGACTACCTTTGTATTTTATTAACTCATTTACCAAACATTATGGGACTACTCAAACCGAATCAAGTTTTGAACAAAGCATATAGACAGGTTGCGATTGAAACAACAGATTTTGACTTATTCAAAAATGCCCTTCGCACATTGAGAGACAATATTGTGGATGGGCAAAGAGAACACACGCAAAAAGAACATTTACGTAATTTTCTGAGTGAAACGTTCTACAAGCCATACTACATGGCTCCCGAAGAAGATATTGATTTGGCTATCCGATTGGATAAAACTATCAAGTCCAATATAGGGTTATTGATTGAAGTAAAGAGTACCACCAACAAAGGTGAGATGATTTCTAATGACAATCTTAATCGTAAGGCTTTGCAGGAATTATTGCTATACTATCTTAAAGAACGTGTCAATAAGAAGAACAATGATATTAAATATCTCATCGCTACTAATATTCATGAATTCTTTATTTTTGATGCCCATGAGTTTGAACGCAAATTCTATCAGAACAAACAATTACGTCGTGAGTTTCAAGACTTTGTGGATGGACGCAAAACCAGTAACAAAACCGATTTCTTCTATACTGAAATTGCAACAACCTATATTGAGGAGGTGAAAGATAGCCTTGAATACACTTACTTCAACTTACAAGACTATCAACACCTGCTTGATAGAACAGACAGTAGCGCTTCACGCAAACTTATCGAACTTTATAAGATATTCAGCGATACACATCTTTTGAAGCTATCGTTCCAAAATGACAGCAATTCGCTCAACCGTGGATTCTACACTGAGCTGCTACACATTATTGGTATTGAGGAACGCAAAGAGAATAATAAAACCGTGATTGTACGCAAAGCTGTGGAACGGCGTGACGAGGCTTCATTACTAGAGAATACTATTAACCAACTGGATGCAGAAGATTGTTTGCGTCACATAAATGGTCGTTTGTATGGGAATGATTATGAGGAACGGTTATTCAATGTTGCAATGGAATTGTGTATTACTTGGATGAATCGTATCCTTTTCTTGAAACTGTTGGAGGCTCAGATGTTGAAATACCACAATGGAGATGCAATCTATAAATTTCTTTCAATAACTAAGATTCATGACTATGATGATCTCAACACACTCTTTTTCCAAGTGCTTGCACGTGACATGGGCAGCCGCACACACTCCATTATGCGTGATTTTGCTTACGTTCCCTATCTTAACAGTTCTCTTTTCGAGGTGACAGATTTGGAAAGTAAAACAATTAAGATAAACAGCCTTTCACAACGTACGGTACTTCCTGTCTTGGCGAGTAGCGTATTACGAAATAAAAAACGCAATCTACAAGTCAACGCATTACCCACCCTGCAATATTTGTTTGCTTTTCTCGACGCTTATAACTTTGCGAGCGAAGGCAGTGAAGAAGTGCAAGAAGAGGCTAAAACACTCATCAATGCTTCTGTTTTAGGGCTTATATTCGAGAAAATAAATGGTCACAAGGATGGTTCAGTATTCACTCCAGGCTTTATCACTATGTTCATGTGCCGTGAAGCAATCACCAAGACCGTGTTGCAAAAGTTTAATGGTTATTATGGCTGGAATTGTACCACCCGTATAGAACTATACAACCATATTGACAATATAGTCGAAGCTAATGAACTAATTAACAGTTTGCGACTGTGTGATCCAGCTGTTGGTTCGGGTCACTTTCTTGTGTCTGCTCTCAATGAACTGATACTCTTGAAATACGAATTAGGTATTTTGGTAGATGCTACCGGTAAGCGTATCCGCAAAGCGGACTATCAACTTGCCATTGAAAATGACGAGCTGATTGTTACCGATACCGAAGGTAATTTATTTGCTTACAACCCACTCAATGCGGAAAGTCGCCGCATGCAGGAAACTCTTTTCAAGGAGAAGCGTCAAATCATTGAGAACTGTTTATTTGGCGTTGATATTAACCCCAACTCTGTGAAGATTTGCCGCCTACGACTGTGGATTGAATTGTTGAAGAATGCTTACTATACGGCTGAAAGTAATTACACTTATTTAGAAACCTTACCAAATATCGACATTAACATCAAATGTGGAAATTCTTTGCTTCACCGATTCGCTTTGACAGACAGTATTCAGACCGTACTGCGAGAGTCTAGTATCAGCATCAGCCAATATAAGGAGGCTGTAGCTAAATATAAAAATGCCCAAAGTAAAAGCGAAAAGCAGGATTTGGAAACGTTTATAACAGAAATCAAGTCGAAACTGAAAACAGAGATCAACCGCCGGGATGCACGATTGGTTAGATTGAACAAACGCCGCTCTGAGTTGGCAAACTTACAAGCGCCTCAACTGTTTGAACCGACAAAAAAGGAAAAGAAAGCGTCGGACAAGCGCATTGCCGATTTAAAGAAAGAAATTGCGACTTTAGAAAATATATTTGAGGAAATACGCTCCAACAAAATTTATCTTGGTGCATTCGAATGGCGTATAGAGTTTCCAGAAGTACTCGATGCCGAAGGCAACTTCTTGGGATTTGACTGTATCATTGGCAATCCACCTTACATTCAGTTACAATCTATGGGTAAGAGTGCCGATGTATTAGAATGCATGGGTTACATAACTTATGCACGCACTGGTGATATTTACTGCCTCTTCTATGAGTTGGGTATGAACCTGCTTACTCCCAATGGTTTTCTTTGCTATATCACGTCTAATAAATGGATGCGTGCAGGGTATGGTGAAGCCTTGCGAGGTTATTTCGCAAGCAAGACCAATCCTATTATGTTGGTAGATTTTGCAGGTATAAAAATATTCGATGCAATAACGGTAGAAGCAAATATTCTTTTATCTCAAAAAGCAGCAAATATTTTTAACACACAAGCTTGTTTGGTACAAGATTCGAATGGCTTGAATAATTTGAGCGATTTCGTGCAGCAACAAGGCGTGAAGTGTAACTTTGCAGATTCTATCCCATGGGTGATATTGTCTCCCATTGAACAGAGCATCAAGCAGAAGATTGAGTCTGTGGGAATACCCTTGAAGGATTGGAACATCCAAATCAACTATGGGATAAAAACTGGTTTCAATGATGCTTTTATCATTTCTACCGAAAAGCGTGATGAGATACTAGCGAATTGTCAAACAGAAGATGAACGTGTTCGGACGGCTGAACTTATACGACCGATTCTTCGTGGCAGGGATATCAAGAGATATGAATATGAATGGGCGGACTTGTGGATTATAGCCACATTTCCTTCGCGGCATTATGATATAGAAAGTTATCCTGCGGTGAAAAATTATCTTCTGTCAATTGGCATAGAGCGTTTAGAACAAACAGGAGAAACTCATATTGTTAATGGCAAAAAAATAAAAGCCCGAAAGAAAACTAGTAACGAGTGGTTTGAAACACAAGATAGCATCAGTTATTGGGAGGATTTTTCTAAGCCAAAAATTGTATGGAAAATAATCGGAAACCAAATGGCTTTTGCATATGATGCCAACAATTATGTAATGAACAATGCCTGTTATATTATGACAGGCGATCATTTGGATTATCTGTTGGCAGTATTGAATTTTCCAATAACTGAAGTAACCTTCGTGTAATCATACGAGTCTGTGATTTCCTGCGTTTACGCAGTTTGCTATAAGCAAGATAGGCACGGCGTACATCAAGATACTTGTTACGGGGACGTTGTATGTGCAAGGTCTGGCAATGTTTGCACAGATGACGATGAAGCCATACAATACCTTCCCATAAGAGTTTGACATCAGTAGGGAAACGCAGATGACTTTCATAACAGGTGGCATCGGTCATACAGACATGAAGGTTCTCAAGATAAGGTTTCCAATGCTCGGCAAGAATGAGCTGGAGGGGCTCAACGTCAAGGCGATGCGCTAGTTCCTGACGAATTGCACTAACGATTTTAGGATTGGTTAGTGGATGAAGCGGATCAATCTGAACACCACAAAACAACTGGTAATGAATATTACCGTTTAAATGCTCAATCAGTTGTGCATCGGAAAAGTTGGTATAGGACTTCAAGACCATCAAGGCTATTTTACCTTCGGGAGAAAAATAACTTTTACGACCCAAAGCAGAGGACTTCAAATGCATTTGTCGGGCCAGTTCCGAGAAAGGAAACAGAGCATGGAGGCGACCTAATTCACTCGTTGCAAAACTTTGACGATATTTTTTTAGCATATCGAACTCGGTAAAACCTAAACGAGGTTCGATTTCTGAGATTTTTTGTATCTTTACCATGTGTTTTTATTTTAGATTACCCCCGTTTTGGCCGTCAAACCGTTTTTTGGGGGGAATGCTTAAAGATACAAAAAAGGCAACTAACTCGCAATGAATTAGTTGCCTTAAATTTTATTATTTTAGGAATATCCCTGTTTTAATGATTGGTGTCTGGAACTGGTTGAGGAGTTATACTATAGACATTTACTGAATGTCCCTGTATAGTGTCGATAATATTAAAGAAAAACTTGTTATCTCCCTATATGCCAAAGGAATGAGCGTGTCAGACATAGAAGAGGAGATGCGTGAAATCTATGAGATAGAACTGTCCACATCAGCTATTTCCATCATCACGAACAAAGTCAACCAGGCTGCTCAGGAATGGCAGAACCGCCCTTTGGATCCGGTCTATCTCATCGTTTGGATGATTCTACCTATTTTGACTTTTCAGCCTATTAATTGTTTTGGTAACTTCGTTCATTAGCTTTTGATTGGAAGTTCTAAATGTGTTAAGTTCTTTGATTATATCTGCTTTATTATAGTATAAATTATACCAGCCTAATGTTTCAGCAGCCAATATGCGAAGTTCTTCTTCTTGGCTTTCATTTTTTATAATGTTCAGTAATGGCTCAATAGCTTTAGCAATAGGTTTATTTCGGAACCTACTTATTTCGCTTTGTATCTGTTTGGTAGTACTTTCCGGACTGTCAATAAGTGCAAAATCTCTTTCAAGTCCTTTCTTTTGGCGAGGAAGGTATTCTAACAATTCATTCACATAGGAAGAATCGTAGAAAGACCAATCGGCAGCCTGTTTCTTCAATTCATTCAAAGCCATATCATGGTCGAACGTGTTGATAGCACTAAAAATTCTGAAACGATGGCGGTTTTCATGTCCGCGTAATAAATAGCTTTCTATCCATGCCGGCAACAATTCCGGATTGCAATTCTTTTCAACGTATTCCACCGCATAACGACGGATCAGTTCATAACTGTCGTTCATGGCTGTCTGCAATACATCGGCAACCTCTGTCGGATAGTTCAAAGCTAATAGGCGTAATGCTTCCAACCGCACAACGAAATAGTTCGATTCGTGGTAACTTTTCTTCAGCAACTCAACGAGACCACTATAATTTGCCATTGACAATTGACGGAGCGCCATTGCCTGCATGTCAGCCATAGGGGAATTCAGCTGTTTTTTCCAGAATGTAACATTTCCTTCCTGCGCAACTAAAGCTTGGTTGATGTCCATATCCAGCCCGGCATTATTGGTGAAGTGAAAAGTCGGGTCACCGATCAGATGATTTTCCAAGAAGCAGGTAAAACGAGTGAACTGCCCGATGCGCATACCGGCAGCTAACAAGCCGAGAAATTCATCCGGCCATTTATCTTGAATGGTGTTAACCGTACATCCCATAGTAGCAATGGTCTTACCCTTATTGAATATATAAGAGCCTACAATGTTGTCATCCAAATGGAAAGAACCGTTGAAACAAGCATCGAACAATATAAAACGCGCATTAGGAGTCAAAAGACGAATATCTTCAGTATAGATATCCATATTACGGTTTACAATGGAATCCGATTTTATTTTCTCCTCATCGAAAGCTTCCGCACACCAACTTTCAGGCACCCCATACTGCTTGGCATATTCTTTGATAGCAGCTTCACGCCCATGTTTCTTGGCGTATGAAGGCACTTTGCTTCGCAAGAATATTTTGGCATTCTCAATACTCAAATTAATACCGGAACCATTTTCATAGCCATTGATATACTGCATGGTGGGGCCACCGTGGTGATGGAATAGCATGACATCTAATCCTTCGCGCTGAATCTCGTTCAAGTATAATGGTTTCATCGGATAGCGCATGTTAAAATCATAGAACTTCACTGTATTACCCGATTTGAATATTTGCGGCAATTGCTCACGTAAGGCTATTTGCTCACCGCTCCATGCCAAAGGATCTTCAGAATTGTAACCATGGCCACGGGCCATAGTCAGTTGGTCAAATGCATTTTGCTTTGCTTTTTCGGCAACTGCCTTTTTTAAGTAATCGCGTAGCATCTGATAACGGTTCTCACCTTCTAAATGTAATGGACGGATACGGGCCGAATAAATATCCGGTGAAATATACTGTTTAGAATCAGCACGCAATGTCATATAATGATAGTCAGGTATCAAACTGTCTTGTTTAATATAATCAAATTTTAATCCGAAGTCATCATAATAACGGTCGGAAGGAACGCTTGATTTCTGCCAATTGGCTTTGGGAGACCTTTTGAAAGCCGAAGATAGATGATGTGCATCACGAATCATTGGAATAGGGATGTCACCTATAAATACGCAACCCTCCAAAGGCGTTTTCTCATTCTCATGCAATTTGACAAGTTGCTCACGAATAGGTTCGGGCCTTTTCCAATCATCAATTAGCAAGTAAGTACCTAAACCTTCTTTTTCTATACTGGTACGATAAGCATCAATTTCACTTTTCGCTTCATCATAACTTTTCTGATCGACTACAATTGCAAAAGTAGTCTTTGTTTTTATACTAGGATGTACAACTGTTTGCGCCTGCATATCCTGTAAGCACAAAGCGGTAATTGCCAAAAGGATGTATTTATTCATATTTATAAACTTAATCTTTTGATTGTCTGTTCAAGCTCTGCTTTTAAATCTTCCGGAAGATTGGCTGTTTGTTGCATCTTCTTTATTTCTTCAAGAATGTGTGGCCGTTGTACAGAATTAGTAAACCAACCTAATGCTTCGGCCATTACTACACGTACTTCCTGTGGATTACCGGCATCACGAATTACATTCAAATAATCATCCACGTGGAAATGGAATGTATAGTTACGCACATTGCGGATTGCACTGATACGTTTTGCTTCCGGTGCAGCTACATCCATCAAGGTCTGATGGACTTTTGCCTCTTGTACAAACATTCTTTCCAGGCTTCTTAGTAATCGTTTTTTCTCTTCGTTTTCATTCAAACGGTCAACTTTTGCATAAAAGTCTTCTATTGTCTTTTCTACTTTCTCTTTCGGATAAAGGCTTAAAGCCTTGTTGGCACTCATTTGTACGCGTAAGCGTTCATTATGTTCGACCAATGCTTCCACAATAGCGGGCAATAAGGAATCGTCACCTACAAATCCAGCATAAATGGCACTTTGGCGAGCTACCATTTCATAAGTATCGTTCAAACCTTCGCGTAATGCTTCGATGAAGTTGTCGTCCTGATAACGGCTCAACAACTTGATAGCTTCCATACGAACCGTATTGAAGCCACTTTCCCGGTACTTCTTCAGGAGCAACGGAGATAATTCCTTTTGGGTATCGGCGTCAGCCAGCATACGCATGGCCAAACTTTGTACATCAGCGTATGGGCTGTTTAACAAATTCTTCCAATAGGCTTTGTCATCTTTGTGTATTGTTATATCGGTACTTAAAGTATTGGCTTCGATAGGAGCAAAACGGAAAGTGGGATCACCAAACAAATGACCTTCAAGTGATACGATTAGCTTATTGTATTGCCCGGCTCGTACACCATGGGACAACAAACCAATCATTTCAATAGTCCAGCGGTCTTGCAATACGTTACGGGTATTTCCTTGTGCTACTAATGTCTGACCGTCATTAAAGATATATTGTCCTGCTATATAGTCGTTTTCGTGAAAAGAACCGTTGTAGCACGCATCAAACATTATCATCTTCGGATTAGTGGAAAGATTTCTCTTCATTAAATCTTCCGTTACGATACGTTCATCAGCGTAGTGAAGAGAGTCTGCTTCCCAGAACTTAGGATTGTCCAGGTCTTTAAAAAACACCTCATTCACTTGTCGTTTTTCCTGCATCTGAATACGTAAGGTGTCTTTGTCACGTTTTCCAACATGGGACATGACTGCATTATAAAGTGTACTCTTCAACATTTTATAACGATTATTGAAATCAGTGCATGCCAATTCATCATTAATAAGCTGCCCTGTTGGCATTCCATGTTCATGAAACATAAATAAGTCAAGGTCCTTTCGTTGCAATTCGCTGAATAACTTATATTTCATAGGGTGTTTCATTCGGAAGTTCCAATGTTTGAATCCCATTTGACGACCAAAAGCTAATGGAAAGTTCTCCATATAAGCTTTTTCGTCATCCATCCATACAATCAGGCAATCGGAATTGTAAGAAGCACCATTGAATGAGAATACCCGATCTAATTGATTATGCTTATCTGCCTTGGCAGCAGCAGCTTTCTTCAGATATGAGGCAATGGCCGCATATTTATCCCCTTCCTTTTTTTCCGGATACTTGATACGAGCTGAATAGAAAGTAGGATTTAGCCGCTGGGGACTGTCTTCTGTCAATTTGTAGTAGAAATGCTGATGATTTACTGAGTCTTGCCTGATGAACTCAAACTTTAAGTTCAGATCATCATAAAAGCGGTCGGTAGGTACGGAAGACTGATCCCAAGGAAAGGCTTTCTCATTCATTTTGAATGCAGTAGTCATGTGTTGCGCATTACGTACCAATGCGACAGGCACATCGCCGATTAAAACCAGACCTTCCAATGAAGGGCATTCTTGATATGTTTTGATGATTATCTGTTTGACTTGATCTGGATTTTGCCAGTCACCGCTGATCAGATAAGTTGCCAAACCATCATCTTCAACCGCAGTTTTGTACTGATGCATGGCATCTTTGGTATTTGCATAAGTTTGGTTATCTGTTATGATAGCAAAAGCGGTAGGTTGTTTGACCAATGGCTTTATGACTGTTGTTTGTGCATTTCCTGCCAATGGCAAAAGAAATGCCAGATATATTATTTTTTTAATCATGGCCAATTAATTTTTAAGTCTGTAATATGTACGGTCGGCTTCTTCACGAAGGTTCTCGGATAAGCTCTTATCTTTTCTCAGTTGATCGCATACCCGAAGGATGTCAGGCTTCCGATAAGAATGAGTGAACCAAGCAAAAGCCTCCAATAAACAGGTTTTTAGCTTTTCACTTTCACTGGAGTCGGTAAGTAAAGCCAAGAGGCCGTCTACACAGGCATGTGCCATATGATTTTTCAGAGAATTGCAATAAAGGATGCGCCAACGTTCGGAAGTTTCTTTGCTTAATAACTCTTTTTGCATGCTACGACTATTATTGGCATTCTCCAAAACCTTACGCATCTCCTCCTTGTCTTGCAACACATAGGTCTCAGCCATTACTTTATCAATTGCCGCCTGTACGGCTGCCTGATCAAAGACTTGAAGCCCCAAACTCACATTAAATGCCACACGCTCGGATAGGTTGTCTTCTACATAGGCTTTGATTTGCGGATAAACATACTCGTTCAGTCCCACATGTTGCATCATACGAACAGAGGTGCGACGAATAAATTCATAGGAATCCGTAATGGCCAAGTGTAAGACTTCCCGGAAGTTTTTGTCACTAATCTTCTCAAGCAATGCCAAGCAGGTGAAACGTACCATCATGAACGAGGAAGTTTCAAAAGTTTTTCTTAATAAATCAGAAATACCCGGATAGTCATTGCGATAAAGGTTGTGCAAAGCAAAATTCTGTATGTCGGCATAGGGCGACTGTAATAACTCCAACATGCGGGACTCGCTATATGGTTCTTTGAACAAAGCATTGGCATCTACCTCATTGATAGATTGAAAACGTAGAGTAGGGTCACCGGTAATGTGCGATTCGAGAATATTCGTCAATTTAGCCCATTGCCCCACTCGTGCTCCCATACCTAACAGGCCGAGCATCTCGTTTGCCATTTTATCTTGCAGTACATTGACTGAATTGGCAAAAGTAGTTACGCATTTTCCTTCCGACATGATATAACGTCCGGCAATGTAATCTTTTTCTCGGAAATCACCATTATAGCATGCATCGAAAATTACCATACGGCTATTAGGCTTAAACTCTGTAACTTCCGACAGGATAATACCGGTGCGCAGGTCTAGTAAAGAATCTTCTGCAATTACTTTGGGATCATCATAGCCTGCAATCCAAGTAGTGTCCAAACCGTATGTGTTTTTCATCATATCCAGCATTTCGTCGAAAGACTTTTTGTTGTTTTGCTTTCTACGCGCTAAACCACGATAATAGTACTTCATTGCATCTACATGAGCATTCCACCTATTAGTAGCGGGACTACCGGAAAGATATTGACGTTCGGGCATACCATGCTCATGAAAAATAGACAAGTCCAGATCTGTGCGTTTCAGCATATTAATGACATCGTCCTTGGGATAATCGCTGAAATTATAACGGATGAAACGGGCCCGTCCCTCTTTATCGAATACGCCCGGCATTTGTTCGCGAATAGTAAAGGTTTCCGGTGTCCATGCAGTCAATGAGTTAGAGTAAGAGCCATCACCTGTATAGGAGAAGAATTGGTCTAATTTATTGTTTATCTGGTGCTCAGCCACCACTTTTTTAAAATAGCGGCTGATTTGCGCATGCGGTTCTTCGCCGTTATCAACAGCTTTGACACGTGCAGAATATATGTCACACCGAATTTGCTGTGGAGATTTTATAGCCAAATTATAATAGAAGAAATTATTTTCGACACTGTCCTGTTTCAAAAAATCGAATTGTAGGTCGAAATCATCGTAGAAACGGTCGCTGGGCACTGAAGAATCTCTCCAGTCATTGTTTTTCTCATCCATTTTAAAAGCGGAAGTCATATGCTGGGCTTTGCGGAGCATTGGAATAGGGATATCACCGACAAATACCACTCCTTCCAATTTATCCTTTTTGTAGAGCTTAACAATAACTTTCTTTACATCTTCCGGTTTATTCCATTCATTGTATACGATGAACGTAGGCAACCCTTCCATTCCTAGAATCTCCTGATAGGCTTTAAGCTCGGCTTCACAAGCCTGAAATGTCCCTTTATCTGTAATTACAGCAAAAGAGGTGTCCTTTACTTTCACAGCCGGTTTAACAAATGTCTGTGCCCGCAGAGATAATATGCTGCAGAGCATCAAACTTCCAGTTATTAATTTACGCATGTTTTGTAATATAGATTTCGTTATGTAGCATTAAAAATTACATCCTAAACTTATCGATAAATGAGTACGCCCATCATAATCATAGTCAGAGGTATTTACACGATCGAATACAACTTTTGCAAATAAGTTCATACGTCTGTTTTCTCTGACTTGTTGCGAATACGTTATCGACCCGCCAATACGATAGTAATCACAGGTATAATAATTAGTCAGCCCTTGTTGTAATTCGGTTACAGTTGGATAGTCTGCATGGCTGCCACCATATACATATTCACCTCCCAGATTATTGTTATACGCAACATGAACATCTATTAAAAGCCTGCGATTCAAACTATTGCCTAAAACAAAATTTTTTTTGCCACCTAAGCCTAAAGATAAATTTTCTGCATTCTGTACAGAATTAGGCATTAAATATTCATCGTCTTGCTTGGTATAATTCACATTTAATTCTGCTTTCCAACTATATTCATTCCCGCGGTTTCTGCTTAATGCATAATTAAGAGAAGCGGTTTGTGCCTTGTACGTAGAACGGATGTTATTATATAATTCCACCCAGCCACTTTGTGATTCAGAGTTATCGCGTTGAGAAATATACTGAATACCATCGATGTTACGATTTGTATATGTGGTTCTCATATAATTGGTATAGTCCTTTCCTTCCTGAATCATCGTTAAAGAAACATGAGCAGTTTTATCTTTTACACCGGCTATTTTTTTAGGAGTCGTATAGCTCTGCTGAACAGTTTCCGCTTTTACATCGTAACTGCCCTCAAGCAGTAAATTGAAAGAGGGCATACTGAAGTTGTACTGGAGAGCTCCACCGAAATGGTCTCCAATATAATTGCTGGTTACACCGCTGCCTATTCCTTTTATGGCTGTTCCCAAACCGTATAATATATAATAGTCCTGATCCACATAAGAGTTGACATTACTCATTCTTGAGTCTTCCTTGATAGAACTATACTTGAAACTTGCACCAAACTTGTGTGAATTATTCAACTTGTAAGTAATCCCCGGCGTCAGTCCCAGCGTATAAAAACGGGTATCCACACGCGGGTCGCGCTGTTTGGCAGCTAATGTAGCTACATAATTACCTTCCAACCCCAATGCCCAATGATTACCAAGTAAAGGAGTAGCTGCACGAAACTTCAGATCGTAATATTGATTTCTCCATTTGCTTAAGTGCTGGTCTGCGACATAGTAAGGCATTCCCCTGAATGGATCGGCAATGGAGGCGTTATATCCGGCATCTGTCAGATTTTTTTGTGCAAAATTAAATGCTCCCCACACATATGCATTTTTCAGATTGATAAAGCCTTCACTGGATACACCTACGATAGCCTCTTTCTGCCCCTCTTGCGGACGGCAATAGTTTCCGTCCTGTAAGTCATATCCCAATATAACATTCGAATAATTCTGAATATCATCGAATGGCATACCGGCAGCATTCTGTGAATGAGACCATAGTCGTCTTGTTTTCAATTGTTCCATAGCGGCGGGAGAGAAGCCCTGTGCCGCTCCCACCATACTTACAAGGCAGGCTATCATTACCAGCAGGCAGCTTTTCATATAGTTCATATATTGTTTTTTCATTGTTCTGTCTTTTTAGTTAATTATTACAATGTGTGATTCCATGAAGGCATTTTTGCTCCATTACGACGCATTACAGGAACAACGCCACGTTCAAAGTCATCCGTACTGTTGTTTGTATCCTGATATATATATGTACCTGTTTCTTCGCGAATAATAGGATTACCTTCTTCGTCTGTGGACAATTTGCGAGCAATACCTAAACCGCAATAAGTAGCTCCTACCCAAGTAATACCTGCATCAAGTACACCGGGGACACGTTTTGCATTCATCTTTGACTCATTGTTTACTGCTTCAACAGCATCCAATACATATTTAATAGGTATTTTTGCATAATAAACATTGCTGTTCGGTTTGCTAAGATCTGTTGTCTTCATATTTTCATCGTTGACCGGATCCCAAGCTTCTCCTTCAGGAACACGAAAAATCACATAAGCACCTCCGAATACGGATGTCAAATATTGTGGTATACTTCCCATCTCTGCTTTTCCTTGGTAGAAAACATGTTGCATATCATAAGCTGCCTGGTCAGGGAAGTTTGGATTATTCATATTAAACTCAAACTCAGAACTACTGCCGTCTATAGGACTTTGAGGGTTATAGATGTCCAACTGATGGTTAGCGGCAAATTGAGAAATGATGCAAGATTCACCTGGCGCTAACGGATATTCGGTTCCATTTCCTGGAAATTTCCACACACGTTCTCCATATGCATAATTATTACCGTCCGCTTCCGGCCAAATAGGTAATTTAGTGGTAGCTGTACCCGGAGTTAAATTTGCGAAATAAATACCGTCCAAATACAAAATGTCAGCAGAGTTATTGTATATCTCATAGAACTGGTCTCGGAAATAGACTCCTCCTTTTTCCGGACGGCTACCGCAATAATAAATCTCCTTGAATATTAATGGGCTCACTTTAAGCCCTTGTACTTCAATATTCAATGCGCTACCATGCTTAAATAATGCCGCATTTACAGAATTGCCATTGATGTAGTATTCATTGTTTTCTGTATCGATCGCTGTACCGGATACTGTTACCGAATAAATTCCGGGGATAATTCCGTCAACTTTCACACTATTATCAGTTACTTCTTTTACATAATGTAAATCTTCATCGTAATTGTCGAACTTTACAGTCAGATCTTTCAGTGTGGATATATTTTCAACGGTAATATCCAAATATACATCCACTGTGATAGGATTCACTTCTGCTGTGCCAGACATGTCCCTGAACGAATCGCATCCTATCAAAAGGGTACTTGCCAATGTAAACAAATATATTAAATATTTTTTCATAACTTCCTAAACATTATAAAGTGAGTGATAATTCCAGCCCAAAGAAAAATCGGTTATTCAATTGAATATATGAACCCGGATTACGTTTGGATTCTCTGCGCGGATAACTTCTGAACATATTGTTGGCAAAGAAAGAAACACGTAGCATATTGCTAATTTCTTTAGTTACATTCAAGTTAAAACAAAAATAAGGACTGTATGATTCTTTTATAGCATTATTATGACTTACATTATTCAACATATATCCATATCCTGCATCCTTTACTTGCTGGGTAGTGGTATATTTCCCCTTGGGAAACATATTTACAGACGCATCTTCCAATGCTAAATAGCCCACAGGTATAGAATCGTTTCCAAATGTATTCCAATTAGACTGCTGCCAAATAGCTTGTGCTGTCATCGTAACAACAAAACCGATACGCGGGATATTGTGAGTGGCACGTAAAGTCGTTACAAATTGTTGTTTGTAACTTGCATTGCCTTCTTGAGAATAAATGGCCACCGGTTTACGGGCTGAAGCAGCATCTTCGCTATTGTCATAGAAGCTATAACCCTGACGCCAACTCTTAGTACGCATCCATGAGCCATTTATTTGGAAGGCCGTACGGATAGCATCAATACGTCCGATATTCAAATCAAATTCTAAACCTTTAGTTTCTATATTTAAATTATTAGTTGGTTTTGCATAAGTAGACAATACCGGTAGGCTACTACTAAGCTCTATCCCGTTTTCTGTGCGCTGGTATTCATTGTAGATAAATGTATTGAAGGTGTTGAAGGTTTGGCTCATTACATAACCATCCTTCAGACGCTCCTTATAAGCTATTACATTCAGATTGGTTTTACCCACTCGTAAATTAAAACCGACTTCTGCTTTATGATTTTGGGCAATCTTCAAATCTGAGTTATCTACTTGCCGAACTTCTGTGGTAGTCATAAACAAGCGCTGGCTTTCCGGAATATTTTCATTGGTAAGCTCATTTATATTGATATATTCAAAATATGCATTTTCTGGATATAAATAGAGAAGAGAAGGCATCTTTGCAGCAATACCGTAACCTCCCTGAAGACTTAATAGATTCGGAATCAAATCAATGGATGCATTTACACGTGGCGAGAAAATGCCTCCTACTACTGAGGTATGATCATAACGCACACCAGCCTGAATGTTCAAATCATGCGTACCGCTTATGGACCATTTGAAATTATCTTCCACATATGCACCAAATTGGTTAATGAAAGGAATATCCTTATAGTTACGTGGACGGAAAGATGAATTATGACCGTATTGACTACGATAAGGAGGAGTACTTGGGTCATAAGTTTTTCCTTTACCAACGTTACCGTCACTCCGGAAATCCGCACCAATCAAGATGCGGTTGTTTACATGACCGCTCGCCTTGAATAGAGAACTCGTCACTTTAGCAAACAAATTAACTTCACGACTATCGATCTCATAGTGTCCCAAATAGCTGCTTGGTAGATAAACAGCATAATGATTTATGTCTTCCGGTCCAAAATTAGTAATTTGATTACCATTGGCATCATAGATATGCTGACCTGCAAAGTTACTAAGTACCGCACCGTTTGTAGTGGTCATGGAATAAGGAGATGTAGCAGAACTGTATACGGTTTCATAATAACTGTCTTTATCCATATACGTACCTGACAATACATAGCGTAGTGTTTTTAACCAGCCCTTATTTATATTCCATGTACCATTGGTATTCAAAGTAAAACCTATATCGCGGCCTTCCGAAGCTGTTTTAGTTTGTTCATCATCAGGATTACGTTCACGTTGATCCTTACCATAAATAAAATCAAAGCTGGAATTGGTACGTAACTTATTATTAAAGAAAGTATTTGAATAGAGCAACTTTGTTGTGGCACGCTGATAGTGCTGGTAACTGGATATTGGATTATTCGTATTATAAGCATAATCTGCACTTACATTTAAAGCGCCTTTCTTTTTTCCAAGTTCAAAACCGGTTCCCATAGACACCTGATAGATATTGGGATTGGCTTTTGCTTTGACACGTAGCGGCTCACGACCAGCTTTTGTATTAATAATTACTGCTCCTGAGGTCAGATCACCATATTCAACAGAAGGGATACCACGAACGATTTGTATAGACTCTATATTTTCAGTAGAAATACTACGAACATCGGTTCCACCAGCCGGCGAGGCACCTCCGGCCAATGAAGCGGGTGTTTCCGTACCACTTAATACCGTAGGGCTCATCGCAGATAGATTAGCATTATTTGAGATGGGGGCACCATCACGAATTATTGCGGTGCCCATAGCATTCATCGGAGCTTCCGGACCACTGGAACTGGAAACTTGACGGATGTTAATCTGTTGTGCCGAACTCATATCTTGATTCTGTGAAATTCCACCTGGCATCAATGACATTACATCATATAAACTGGTCGCTTGCATATGGTCCATAGCAGAGCGGGAAATGTGAGAAGATGTGGATTTGCCTGAACGGCTGTTGGTTGCAGTTACTGTAACTTCTTTCAACTTAAAATCCTCATTCCTCATTGTAAAATTAAGAACCAAATCCTTATTTACATTTATTAAGGTGTCAATGGAGACTTTGCCCAAATATTGAATTTGCATACGAATTTTACCAGTAGGTACGTTTTCCAGTATGTATCTACCATTTTCATCAGAGGTTGTCCCTAGTGCAATTTCAGGAATAGACACAGCTGCAAATTCTAAAGGCAAACGCTTGTTGTTGTGGTCGTACTCATAAACAGTGCCTGTAAGTTTTACTTTGTAATTGTTTTGCGATTTGATAGGGAGGGCAATTCCTATGCAAATAAGTATAAACAAGTATATAATATTACACCCCAAAATACCTTTTTTCATAAGTAACATCATATTTATTAATAATGCAAAATTATATGTAAATTTTAAATTAAAACAAACCATTGTGTGTAACAAAACTAAAATTATTAAAAATACATGTTGTTTTTGTTGGTGCCGTTGCATAATCTCACAGACCTCAACCGTCTGTTGTCTAACAATATAGCAACTGCATTATATTTAGGAAAATCCAATATATATTAGTACTTTATTTAAGTTCCATACATAGTAATACGGATCTTGAGTGATTAAAAGCAAACTGCAAATCTAAATAAAAAACGGGATGGTTGTAGTTCTGATATGCTATATCTTAATACAACGCAGATAAATACTTATATTTTCATTGATAGATCTAACTAAGTTAAAAAACGGATTTTCTCCAAAATTCTTCTGATAGCTCCGTTCCAGCCTCATATTTATCGCACTTTACAGAAGCCCCAGTTCAAATATAAGGAAACTGTATCTCTCTTCGATAAAAGATCTATTTTAGGATGCAAAATTAGATATTACAAAAGATTATAAAAATACCATTTTTTGGGTATAAAAACGCATCTAATACCTATATATAGGTATTAAATATCATTGGCAATGTATGTTCCATTTCATTAAGCAAACAATTTTTTGTATAAAATACAAATAGTACTTTTTTACCCACTTAAAAAGTGCAAGAATGTATAAAAGTCCATGTGTCAGCTATAATAGGGGCATGAATAGGCATCCGTTCCATACCTGTCCCTATTTGAATCGGTCACCCCACAGTGACCGGACATTACTCACCCAATTCGGATTCTCATTACAGTAGGCAACGAAAATCTGTATCAAGTTCCAAAGCCCGAGAATCATTCCATTAAACCTGGCAGGAATTGTGACAACATGTCTGCTTGAAACAGCTACTATTATGGTATCATGCTGTATTGTTATGCTATATACCATGTTCTAAGTCAAAACTCTTTTTTTTTAGAATTGAAGGTTTAAGGCTCCATCCGAAAGTCAATATCACTTTCTCAAAATTCTTTTCTACAGCACCCTTTGTATAAGTTAGGATGTCTTTCTCTAGAAAATTTTTGAAATCAGATGAACTCATGTCTCTAAAAATGTTTATATATTCTTTTTTAAGAAATTCATTTATGGCATGTGCCGATATCTTTTTTTGCGTGCACTTTTCTATAACATATAAGTTGCTTGGTACCGGTACCATCGTGTCCAGCCCCATGAAGATATTACAGTCTACCATAAGAGTATAAGCGCCGCTCTCGGCAAGAGGTGCGGAAATGCAGTAATTGGCTTGCTCAAGCAGAGAATCCACCAGTTCTTTTGTGGAAGAACTGATACTATTGGCCAATTGTTCATATCCTCTTAGATTCAGTTGGGATATGGTCTTTTCGATAGCCGGGATGAATTTCATTCCTGGACCCAGGTTCAAATCAAATCTTTTGTAATAGACAAGAAGCTCATTCCAATCTTTGTACCGTGAAGGTTTGATGATATTTACATTGTCTATACCATGTTGTTTAAGATACTCGCCGGAGGAAAATGCATCTTCTTTGAAGGTCTGTGTGTTTCCATCCGGGAAACTTAAATAGATGGTCTTATATGTGTCTCCAGTGTTGGTCCTTGCAAAAGCTTTACATTCCTCACCTTTGAGATAATATGCTGTGGTGATGTCAAAACCATTACCGCTGGCATCATTGTCATAGCAACAATTCCACTTTACCTTATCAGATGGGAATATACGGCTTATATTCTCTATTTGGGATTTGGTGACATATCCCCCCGTGCTTATGAATGCGCATGTGGTTTCTTTAGTATAATGGTTTATTTCGTAGAAACTCATTGCGTCAATAGCGGATTCAAAGAGATATATGTCTGTAACCTTGTCAAAAGGAACAAAATTGGCCATCCAACAGCTTTGTGCCTTGTCACCACCCGTGGCAAAGGCTTTATAATTGGTATTGGTCTCTGCAAAATAGTTCCTCATTTCAAAGTTAAGGATTTCCATCTGGGAGGGTTTGCGGAATGGAAAGCCGATATGATTGTTTTTTCCTACCTGGTAGATGAACAGTCTATTGGCGAAATCCTCCACAGTCTGTGGAGAGAGCTTCCTTTGGACGGTCAAATATGGATTATCCTTTTTGATAGGACGAGGATTCCAATAATTCAAATTGGATTCAATATCATTTGGATTCAGTCCCAGCAGAGGATTGTTTACCGTTTCGGTATCTTCATTGGTGATCTGTTGAGTAGGCATTGGTACACCATCAATGACGAAGAGAGGCTGGGTTCCTCCTGTGACGGAGTTGACACCTCTGATTCTGAAAGTCATTCCGCTTGACAATGAACCGTCTGTGGGGATAATCTGTACTCCGCTGATTTTGCCTTGTAGTGCTTGCAACGTCTGCGTAGAACTACTGTTTACAATATCTTTTATATTCACAGAAGCAACGGCGGTTGCAATATCACTTTTTCGCTGGCTACCATAGCCTACAACAACCACCTCATCCATCTCTGTGACTGAAGGGTCTAGAATGATATCAAATCTTCGGTTCTTTCCGATAGTGATAGTTTTGGGCTTATATCCCAGATAACTGATGACCAGTTTTTCAGAAGGAAGTACTTTTATCGTGAACTTTCCTTCTAAATCGGTGATTACTGCATTGGTGGTACCTTCGATATTTATCGTGGCACCGATAAGAGGTTCACTCTTCTCATCCAACACTTGCCCTGAAATAGTTACTTGCTGTGCTAATGCTACAGTGAAATGTAGTATTAGAAACAATGTGCTTAATAGTACTTTTCTCTTCATAGTGCAGATATTAAAGTTTATAATAAGGATTAATACAATTAGATTTAAAATGGTAGTGCAAATAAAGCGAATTATAATATCCATGTTTTGACCTATTGTACTTTTCTCTTGACCAAATTACAGACTTTTTCTTCAAAGGTAATCGCTTTCTATTAATTTCATTTATCACCGCGTAAAATTATTCGATTGGACTTTTTATAGTGAGTATTATCATGGGGAGTATTAAAAAAGATTGGATATGAAAAATAGTATGTTAAATCATTCTGTTTTCTCAAATATGCAGTGGGGTGTGAGCGCAAGGAAAAATATCTGTAGAAATTGATAATAATGTATTTTATTCAAACTTTCCATTTATCCAAACTCTATCAGTTATCTGCACTTAAATCAGGCTTTGATATTTCAAGAGTTTGGATAAATGATTAAGGATTCAGTCTGCATTAATACCGAACATAGCAGTCAGTGAACGATTGATACCTTACGTTCGCATCGTGCGAAGTCTATTCCTTTCCACACGGTTTTGCGTCCGGCTGAAGATGCACACTCGGCTTGCGCCTTGTTCCTTTGCTGTTTCTTTATACTTGAAGTTCTACAATTCGTTTCACAAAGAATTACCCTGTGGAAGTCTGCCCGCTTTCGCGTAGGGTGACGTTGAAACCTTTATCCAGGGCATTACACCATGGCATTCGCTTTCTCCACAATCCTTTACCCGCACCTCATTCGGCCGCTCTTACAATTGGCCACCCATCGGTTATTGGCTGACGGGAGAGATACGGGCTTACCAAGTTTCGCACAAATAACTGACGACCGACTTAGACTCCGCCTATCCACCAGCAGTGCGACATCCGTGTAGCACGATGTAACAGCGTACTATCCTGACTGCTTGCCTTTTGGAATGGCCCATAAATATCCGTGAGCTAATTCATAGTCACGATGGTACGGCGATTCACTTAGGTTACTCATATCAGTCAGCTTTGACATTCTTCGCCTATGATGCTTAGGTTGGAACGTCGTTGTCAAGAGGGCTTCGCACCCGACCGTTGCCAGTCACGTACGCCTCTTCAGGCTACTATTGATGGAACAATAGGTTCAGACACGATGCTGAACAATTACTTGTGTGACCTCTTGGCGCACATTACACTACTAAGGTAATGCTTTTATAGGAGAAGTCACATCTGTAAAAAACTTATTATCATGCAATTATCTTACTTTATCTTAGGCTAAAAGCCCTTATTCAAGGTGTCTGTATCCTATCATCCGCTACCGCTCGGTATCGGATTCCTCCAGACCGATGGCATGGCATATCTCCTCCACCAGTTCAGGAAGGCCGGAGTCTTTCTCCTGACGGGGATCGGGTGGAAACAGCGTGGAACGAAAGACACCCTTACAGACAGGGTCCGCCTCCTTGTTGTAGCGGAGGGTGTTCGGAATGTGTGAGGACAGCAGCCGCAGCCCCATCCTGTGGATGACCCGGTTCCAGGCATCATACAAATTCTTCCGTCCCCTTCTATCCACCATGTTCCAGAACAGCCGGATTCCTTTCAAGTTGCAGTTCCCCTTGGCGATCAGCTCCTCTTCCAGCACCTTGGTAAACTGCAGGGAACTCTGCATGACGATATTGTCCGCCTTGAGCGGGACAAAGATATAGTCCATCGCGGCAACGGTATGAACCACCCCCTCGCTGCGGAGCGTTCCGGGAAGGTCGAAGAGCACGATATCGAAAGTCTCCCCTTTTTCGTCCATATAACGCCGCAGGTCTTCCACCCCCTTTTCCGGGTCGCTTTTGATGACCGGATAGGCAGGCTTACGGATTCTTTCGTACTGCCGGTACAGGTTCACCTTCAGGTCGTCATTTTTCATGACATTCTCCATGTCCCTCTCACGCATCAGGGCGATGCTGTGCTGCGGGGAGTCACAGTCCACAACCGCCACACGCACGTCTTTGCGGTAATGCAGGACACTGGCCAGCAGTACCGTAAAGACGGATTTTCCCACGCCACCCTTCTGGCTGGCGATGGCAACCAACAACTCTTTTTCTTTTTTCATCATACTTCTTTTTCATTAAAAGTTAAACACTATTGTTTCAGAAACAAAAATAATGCTCCCATCGGGGGAGATCCCCTGTCATGGGGGACGAGCCTTTATGACCGGGCCGGGCAGGGACTCCTCCAGAATCATGTCCGTCGTTTCCCTGTATTCTTCCAGATGCCGCGAGACAAGGTGGTTGATGAACCCCTCCAGAGTGACCTTTCCGTTTCTCGAGGCTCCCGCCAGGATGGACAGTTTCCGGTGCAGGGCGGCGGGAATATGCAGCGACCGACGCTGCACGCCCGCAATGCCATGCAGGTATTCCTCCCCGTAGACGGACGGTTGCATGGGGCCATTTTTCCTTGCGGGACGTATAATGTCGTTACCGGACGTTCCACGTCTCTTCCGGGGACAGGCAGGCGCTTCCCCCATGATCTCACGGATGCGGTCCGCGTCCATCCCGCCAAGACCAATCCGCTCTTTTACGTTCTTTCCTGTCATGATATGCCTTCTTGGACAATGACAACGTTTTATCGGCGAGGTGTTCCTCCCGGCTGTCCGTCCTCATCCCAGGGACGGTAGACCTCACCGAGCAGGGAGGCGATGTCCTCCCTGTGTTCCTCCATATGGAGTTCCAACAACCGGATGATAAAACCGGAGATGCTGCCGCAGCCGGCGGCCCTGACCAGCATGGCGATCCGGCGGTGCAGTCTCCCATCAATGTAGGCGGTCTTCCACTCAGCGGCTCTGGGAGCGGGAACCAGAAACCTCCTCTTGTATTCCTCCGGACCTGTCACTTTCCCTGCCCGGACCTGACTTCCATGACTTGGTATCTCCACCACTGGTTCCAGGGATGGGGAAACGGGAGCTGACAGAAGGTTCCCCGTGAGTCCGACCCTCTCGAGAACGATATCGGAAAGCCGGTTCTTTTCCTTTTCTGAATCCATATTTTAAAATCTTAAATTATTAAATTACACAACTGGTATTGTCTCGGAATACAAAATAAAGGAAGAAGAGAACAGGATGAAACCACCTGTCACTTATAGTCATCCAAAGTCAGTTATTGTCATGATACACATGACGGGGGGGACGGAGATGCCGTTCCGTTCGGACGGTTCTTCCTATGCGGAGGCGACATCAGAGGCCCGTAGTGGTGTGGAAAAGCGAGCGGGATTCCGTTTCCTTGTCCACCGTTCCTTTTTAATCCTTATGGGCAGGCGTGAGAGCGCGCATCCGTCCGGATACGGATTCTTAAATTATCGGTCTATGGGAGTGTAAAAGTATTAATCCGTTAATGGAGAATTATGAAGGAAGACCATAAGGTGTACACGGCTACATTCTCCATTTGCAGAAGTGTAGAAGTAGTAATCCATTAATGAAGATAATGCAGAAAAACCATAAACCATATACGGCTCACTGCCGCTCTCCATTTGTAGATGTGTAGAAGTAACAATCCATTAATGGACAATAGGGCATGTAAAGGGCAGATTTCCCGTATATTCGCCTCCTTATTCCCGAATTATGGACGTAAGTCATATGATTATGGAGAGATATCCACCCTTTTATGGGGAGAGCAGCCGGCAAACACCTGATGGAAATGCCTCGTAAATCACAGGAGAATAGCCATACAATGGGCTAATACACAATAATTATTGGATAAATGTGGTCCGCTCCTGCGGACAGCAAGTTGTGTTTTCGTTTAACGAAAACAGGACGGTTTAACGGAGAATACACCGATAAACCGTTACTTATTTCAAGCTCCAGCGTCGCTTTTTACATATCTAACTATAATTCATTTGAAATCACAAAACAGATTGAACCGAATGTGGTTAGTTTGTCTGTTTATTTCATGTCCGAATCATTAGTATGCTATGTTGCAAAGTTCGTATTCATTATGAAAAAATCCGCTTACGAGAACAAGATATTCAGGTAATTTGCCATCCTTTCCCCAAAGAAGTTCGATGTTAAAAAGTTCAGAAAGCGTTTTGGCTATGTCAAATCCGAAGGCTTCGAGTGACGGACGCACTTTTTCCGGGTGTCGGCATGGTGTGCCGCAGTTACGCGTACACTCGTTATCTGAGCAGTGAAGACATTTACCTATATAGGCAAATGAACGCCCTCCATATTTCCGTTCCATATCCAATAATTCGCTCTCGATTCGTATCCGTTCCGGTAAAATGAGTTTTTGTGTATATTCAATCGGAATATCTTTGTCTTCAGGGATTATCTTCGTTGCCATAAGATGTGCATACTTGTATTGTCGGAGAAACGATTCCGTATCAAAATCAAATGGAGGACACCCCCAACTTTTACCGTAATTGGTACATTGTTTGCAAAGTTCAAGAAAATGTGGTTCGTCACGGAATTCGGCGATGTATCCTTCAACAGTGATGTCTGAAGTAAAATTTTCTACAGTGTATATACTCATTGTTTCAAAATCATTGTACCGCATAAGGAGTCGAAACGGATGTTTTCATTTTGGAAAAGTCTGTCAATGTATCCGCTTTTCTGCATTTCAGACGCGGTCAAGCAACTTAAATTCGGGGTATCTAACAATGCTATCGAATCGCACATGGACAACGCGATGTCAAGTTCATGTGTCGAGAACATGATACATTTTTTCTCGTCGTGGACAAGCCTACGAAGCAACGCCACAAGTTCGTAGCGATTAGGCATGTCAAGAAAGGAAGTCGGTTCATCAAGGAGAATGATAGGAGTATCCTGTGCCAATGCACGAGCAATCATCACACGCTGGCATTCGCCATCCGACATTTTATCCATCGTGCGGTTTGCATAAGCCTCCATTCCCACCGAAATGAGCGATTGCATGACTATCTCCTTATCTGTTTCTTGCATCCTACCTATCCAGTTGGTATAAGGAGCACGGCCTATGGCTACGACATCCTTGCACCGCAGGTTGGCGATGCGCGTGCGCTCGGTCGTGACGATAGCCAGCGTTTTTGCCATATCTTCGGTTTTCATGCAGGCGATGTCGTGCCCGTCGAGAATGATTTTTCCGGAATAACACCGGTTCAGACCGGCTATGGCGCGGAGCAACGTCGATTTTCCTGTCCCGTTTCTTCCGATAAGGGCTGTCAGTTGACCTTTTTTTATCGTGGCATTTACCTCGTGGAGCAACGAGTTTTCTTTGTAACCTATGGAAAAATGCTGTAATTCTATCATGCGGTGATGGATTTGTTGCGTAAAACCACCCATACGACGATTGGGATTCCCAATAGAGCTGTAATGGCGTTGATCGGCAAGGTGAATATTTTAGAAATGATGTCGCAAAGAAGCAATATCGATGCTCCCGAAAGAATTGTTCCAGGCAGAAGGACATGATGATCGCTATTTTGGAAAAGCATTCTTGTGACATGAGGCATAGCGAGACCTATGAAACCTATCGGACCGCAAAAAGCGGTTATCGTTCCGGCGAGCAGCGTTGTCGAGAGAAACAACAGGCTGCGTGAACGCCGAATATTCAGTCCCATTGTTACGGCATATTCCTCTCCGAACAGCAGGAGGTTAAGCGGTTTGATGGTCAGTACAGCCAACAGCAGTCCGGCAAACACCGATGGAACAAGAATCAGAAGTTGTCCGGAGGTGACGTCACCCAAAGCCCCCATCGTCCAAATGACAAAGGCTTTCAGCGATTCCTCTTTGCTGAGGTACTGCAATATCTGCACGACAGCACCTACGCCCGATGAGAACATCATGCCCAGAATCAGGATTACCATGATGTCTTTTATTCGCTGTCCGACGGCAGTTATCACGAGCAACACGACAGCCGCACCCACCCACGCTGCTCCGGCAATGCCTATTGATGAACCGATCCCGGCAAGTACCACAAGTGCCACACCGAGACTTGCACCGGAACTGATGCCAAGGACATAGGGACCGGCAAGAGGATTACGGAAGAGGGTCTGCATCTGAAGACCGCTGACCGATAAGGCAGCCCCGGCCAACAGTGCCACTATAGCTTTTATGAGGCGTATGTTGAGTACGATTTTTTCCGTGGCACGGGAACAATTTCCCCCGGTCAGTGCTGCCCATACATCGCGGATCGGAATGTTGACAGCTCCCACGGCCAAGTCCAGTAAAAAAAGACCGACCGTGAGCGTAATCAATATGGAGAATAATATAGTCGAACGGGAACGCATCTATTTCAGTTGCTTGTAATACACACACTCTTCCTGCACCAGTTCAGGATGGAATATCTTCACGAGGTCGCGGAGCACGATGTCAGGATTCACGACGGCAGACTCGTAATAGTCGTTACCCCCGGCTGTGTTGGTACGGGCGTTGTTGTTATACACCTCTCCATTTTTGAAACATCGGGTATCGGTGAATTTCGGACATGATGCCTTCAAGTCGTCAAGGGAGTTCGCCATTCCCACGTTCAACCACATGTCCGCATCCGACGCGAGCAGATATGCTTCTTCTAAGTCAATGGGGATAGAAGCGTTTCCCGTGTTCTTCTGGTAGATATAGCGGCCTCCCGCATCAGTAATCAAGCGGGCTACATAACTTTGGGTTGAAGGCATGAACCACGAGTCGCCATAGGGAACATTAAGCATAACCGAAGGAGTGCCGAGGGTACTGTCGGCCACTTTCTTTTTCAAGGCGTTGTATCTGACCGGGATTGCGGCAAAGGCTTTTTCACCCTTCTCACGTTTTCCTGTGACTTCTGAAAGCACTACCATCCATTCGGCCTTGCCGAGAGGCGACTCTTCAAGATAATCGCCGACATACATGAACGGTATGTCGAGTTCTTCGAGTTTGCTTTCCATTGCGCTTGCGCCGTTCACCCCATAGAGCAGAACGAGGTCGGGATCGAGCGAGAGCAGCAACTCGTAGTTGATGTTCCCTTCATAGCCGACATCGCCAATACTGTCGCGGCGGGCTTGGATGTCTGGGTTGGAAATGTAGTCGATTCCCGAAACGCCGGTTATACACCGGACTTCACCGATTGCGTCAAGCATGGCGATATGAGTGGAAGACATCGCCACGATACGTTTGGCGTCTCCTTTGAGTACCTGTCCTGCAAACCCTTCGGGAACCTCTTCACCGTTGCGGACGATAAACAGCCATGTGGTTACACTGTCCGCTCCCTGCCAGGGATTCCTGACGGTTATCAGTACGCTTTCCTTCCCGCCCGCCCCTTTGATGTCGAAGCCGGAGGCATATTCGGGAGCATAAAGCAGCAGGTTGAAATCATTGATTTTTGAGCTTTTGTTGTGGCAGCCTGTAAATGCCAGAGAAAGCAACAAAATCAGGCTTAAATTCTTTAATGCGTTCATATTGATGCAGATTATCGTTTACTATTTTTGTTTTTTCCGAACTTGGGTGTTATGCCGATGAATATCTCGAAATTGATGCCCGGCATGGGACGGGACAATACGGAAAGGTATTCTTCATCGAACAGGTTGTTGATGCTGCCCTTTAGCGACAGATCGGCCCATCGGAAAGAGAGCTGTTTTTCCAGTGTCACGTTATTCATGAAGTAAGGGGGCAGATAGCCCGTCAGGGTATAGTCATTACTCGACATGGTATAACGCTGGCTGTAATAACACCATTTGTAAAGCAGGCTCCATGTCCGCCATGACAGACGTCCGGTCACCGTTGCGGAAAACTCCGGCACGTATGGCAACTGTTTGCCGACGGATTGGTCTGCCGGACTCATCGGTTCGCTCTCGTTGATCGAGGGAGTCCACGAGAAAGTTCCGTTCATATCCAGTTTCCAGTCCTTTCCGAGCATTATATCAAGGTGGGCGTTGGTCTCTGCCCCGTAAGCATGTACCTTTTTGAGGTTTCTGGGGGAGAAGAATCCCTTGGTTGTGGGTAGCCAGATGATCCAGTCGTCGATGTGCGAATCGAACCAGTTGATACCACCGCTCAAAGCATATACATTTTCTTTCCCCACCGAGAACGACAACCCCACGTCGTATGTGAAGCCGTGCTCGCTTTTCAGGTCGGGATTACCGCCCGGCAGAAAATAGAGGTCGTTCAGCGTGGGAAAACGGTAGTTCCGGGAGATGGATGCTTTCGCCACGATATTGCCTTTTTTCGACAGTACCCCGTCGATGAAGAAAGCCGGGATAACCGGGGCCCATTCCGTACCGAACATATCCTCGCGAAGGACAAGCGAGGCGGCAAAACGATCGACAGGCCGCCATTTCGCAGAAACGGAACCGGAAAACTCGACACGTCCCTTGTCATACCCGACAACAGCCTTGTTACCTTCCTGCGAGATGATATTTTTGTCCGCGCTTTCCACCAAATGCTGGTGTACGGAAACACCGGCCGTGAACAGCCATTTCTCTGAAGGAGCATAATCCCCGTCCGCACTTCCGCAGAACGTGTTAATCTTACTGCGTGAGCGGGTCATCGAAGCCATTTCGCCGTTTCCCTTGTCCCGCTTGTAATCATAGGCCATCCATGTGTGTATATAGCCGCCTTTTACACCGACCTTCCATTTCTCCCGCACGCGATCCCACGAGAGGACGCCGCGAAACGTCTGCTCCCTTTGGCGGTTCTCGAAGTCCATGTCGTTCCCGTAATCCGTGCTGAGCATCGCCAGTTCCCGGTTGGAATTGATATACCAGGCGTTTAGCCCGAACTTGTCGCCTTCGCCCGTGTTATAATAAATTTCCTGCAAGACGTGCAGATCCTTATAAGCCCCGCTGCGGTTGCGTTCCGTCGGGTAATAGGAACCGATGATGTTCTTGTCCTCGTCATAGATGTTTTCCTTCTTGTCCCGGTTTCGGTATTTGTAGTCGTTGGGGGAAGAGGAATACACCACACGGGTGGAGGACTGCCAGTGTTTGTCACCGTAGGTCAGGCGGAGAAACTCGTCGAACGTGCTGAACGACCCCACTCCCTGCACGTACTGCAACCCGAACCCTTCATGGTTGGCCGGAGAAGTGGAGAGCCTGACCAGACCACCCAAGCCGCCGCCCGTTTCGTTTACCGATGACGTTCCGTGCAGCAGCGAGGCATCATCGATAAAGTAAGAAGGGATGGTGGAAAAATCCGTCATGCCCAGCATCGGGTTGTTAATGCGCATACCATTCCACGTCACTTGGGTATGCGAGGGAGAGGTACCCCGGAAAGCCACGGTGGATAACGTGGCGCGTCCGTAGTTCTTGACAAAAACGGATGAGTTGAATGTCAGCACATCGGCCATAGACAAGGCGATGTTCTCTTTCATGGCGATGGAATCGAAACGGGTTCGTTGCACGCCTATATCCTTCATAGGTCGTTTGCCCACCACCGTAACCTCCGGAATACGTAGTACCCTTTTGGTAATGCTGACGGAATTTTTCTGCTGGGCGGCAAGCAGAAAGGGCAGGCTTACCCCCACGAACAATAGAATAAGATGTCTTTTCATTTTTGTCCTCCTTCCTCGTTATTTCCAGCAGAAAGCTCCCGGAATGATTCCCACGTAAAATTCATCGATCAGCTTGCCTTGCGGCGAATAGCGATACACGATACCTTGTTGCTGGTAATCAATAGCGTCGGCCACATATACCTCCCCGTTGTTGGGATTGACCGTAAGGCCGTAGTATTTGGTGTCCCGAAACTCCAGAAAAGGCCGGACGGGAACACGGTCGGCTTCCACCGGCATTCGCCAAATATCGTTGTTGATCCAGTAAAGTGTATCCCGTGTACCGTTGAGCTGGACTTCCGAAGGCCAGTCGCCCAGCTTAAACTTGAACTGTTTCTCTACGGTGAAAGTCTCGGCGTCTATACGATAGAGAGACGGTGCCTCGTAACCGTATGGGCTGCCCTCGTAACCGCCATCCGTGATGGTCCACATCTTGTTGTATTTGTCCATGACCAGCGAAGTAGGTTGTATGCCGATGGTCAGTTCGTCCACGACCTTGTCCGTCTCCGTGTCGATTTTCAGGATGCGGTTCTGGTACGACCAGCAGTTCACATAGACGTACTTGCCGTATTGTACCATTTGTTCGGTGGAACCCGATTCCATGTCCATGTCTGGACATTCGATATAGCCGGTAATCTCGTATGTCTTGGGGTTGATGATGAAGATACGGTAGTCCCATATCTGCGTCACATAGGCTTTCTCATCCGACAGAAAATGGATATACCGGGGTGAGGTGAAACCTGTGATACGGCCCACTTCCTTGAAAGTATTGATGTCGATGGCGAAAATCACATGCGAGTTGTTCACCACGATCCAGCCTATACCGTCCCGGATAACCATAGACTGGGCCACATCGCCCAACTTGAACCCGTTGGCACGGTAAAACACTTCATTCTCCACTTCGCACGTGGCGGGATCGTAGTAGGAAAGCGTGGCATTGCTGTACTGGAAATTCCCCTCGTTGGTAATGAAAAGACCAGAGGCCGATACAGAGAAATCTTCCATCTCTCCGTAATCCCATTTCATGCAACTGCCGAAAACTGGCAGGCAGAAAAGAAAAAGGCAAATCCGTTGTATTGTTCTGCTCATTGTCATTCGGATAAAAAAGAGTACCCGAATCATTACGGGTACTCTGGTTAAGGTATAAGGTTTAATCCTGCTGCGTATATTGTTTGTCCTTCATATTTTGGAAGGTTGGGTTATACCCACATTTCGTCACGCTCCAACTTTCCCCCGTAATCATTCCGTTTTCTATAAACTTGCCGAAGAAAGTGTAGTCGGTAAATTTCGTCAAACCGTCAAAAACAACCCCATGCAAGGTCTCCAACTTCTCCATGGAAAGTGTTTCCTGAGAAAGAGAAGTCGCACTTTTTATCTGTAGCGTACCATCTATAGTCTGTAATTTATCACAAGTAATGCCTGTTGCTTTATTAACGAACAACCCTTCACCTCCTACGTGAAGCAATTCCGGAATATCCAGCGATTTACTTTGTAAAGATATTGCTAACGAACCCTCTCCCTCTTTATAATATACAGGAGAAGCTGAACAACAAACTTTGGATAGTAAGGGCAAGTTACAACTGGTAAAATTTCCAGATAAATAGAACTGTCCTCCCACTTCTTTCAAGACTGGCATTGTGATTGAAGCAAACATGGGTATTTGGATATATCCATATCCATCTATGATTTCCAAGTCGGGAAATTTGGCATTGCTTCGCATTTGGCCTGTCACATTTAGATTTCCATATACATGTTGAATTGTCGATATGGTATAATCGGTATTGTTGGTGGTTGGCTTACAAGTGAAGTCTTTGATATTCTTGAACGTGATTTCAGGGAACTTATTATTCGTGAGACTGGTGATGACAAAATTTACATTTGACAAATCTTCGGCTGTTTCAATTTTGGAGAGCTGCACCTTGTTTATAATTTCAATCTGGGGCGCTGTTTCTCCGAAGGTTTCAAATCGGGCGTTCGGCAACAGCAGTGTTCCGCTCACATCTTCAAGATAATCCAGCGTGATGCTTCCAAGTGTGGTGATCTTGCTCCAGTCGGGAAGTTGTTTGAGTGCCGTGAAATTCTTTATCTTTATCTGTCCCTTTATCGTTGTCAGTTTGTCCATTCCACCGAAAGCCTGAAGCACGTCATTTCGTTGGGGAACAAAACTACCGGTAGGAGGAGCTTCCATATTGGCTTCCATAATAATACTTCCGTTTACTGTTTCGATTTCCGGAAGGTTGATGGTTTCCAACATCACGGGGACGGTATGGAAATCAAGGCCACCGGTCTCTTTCAGCTTAAGGAAGCTCATGGAAGTCAGCTTGGCAAGATTGTTTACGGACAAGACCCCTCCGACACTTGTCAGTTCCGGTATTTCCAAAGACGCAATCGAACCGGCTGCTGTGTTCTCTTCATTGAGTCCTTGAAGATTCAGATCCTGACCTACAGTAGTCAGAACCGGAAACTCAAAACTCTGTAACGACGACGCATTGAACATCACGCTTCCTTCAATAGTTGCCAGTTTCTCGAATAGGACATACGTCACTTGGTCGTTATATACCGATATGTCTCCGGAGAGCGTTTCCAATGCTTTCATGGAAATCATGTGAAGTTCCGTAGCTTTCGAGGCGACATCGGTCGAACCTACCTGTAAACCTCCGGCAGAAACGATATTATCCAACCCTGTCAAGTCTGCACCGTTGTAACTGTTACGAATGACAATGTTGCCAGTAACCTCTTTCAAAGATGCCAATGCAGATATGTCAGTGATTTTTTCTGCCTCTTCCGCATCAGAGCCGATAATCAGGTTCCCTTTGACAACGGTTGTTTTGGTTGCGGCAAAAGAAGCTACCTCCTCGGTGGTCTTCAACTCCACATCTCCGTCAGATTCTATCTCGCTTTTCACGACCTTATAGGTATATTCGCGGGCATCTCCGTTATAGGATGTCACCCGGAAGGTTCGTTCGTTATCCCAGTCCGTTACCGTTTCAGGATCAGGTATGATTGTTGCAGAAGTTGTGTACTTGAATTCCACTTCGGCGTTGTTCAGCGATACCGTATAGGGAACGGTTATTGTTACTGTATTGTCCGTAATGTCGGCCGTGTACGATTTCCCGTCCACGGTCATCACGACCGATGTGATGAAATTTTCATCTGCATCTTCAGGTATAATTTCATCGTTTTTGTCACACGCTCCCAAAAAGAACAAGGATAGGAGCATGGGAAGAAAATAAATTTTCATACTTGTAATTTTTATTATTTGGTTAGATCCTCAAAAGAAAATACCTCCGTAGAAACTTCGCCCAGCCAGCCGCTTTTGGCCAGAACACCGCATTGTATTTTGATAAAGTCAATATATTGCAGATTGGCTTCCGTTCCATCGGCATGGATGGCATTGGAAATTTTGAAACCGTTCCTTTGTCCGCTTCCATCCACCGTACTGCCGCCTTCTATCTGGTCGTTTCCGAAATTATCCACGTACCCCCAGTCATAACTCTGATTATCCCAATAACCGGTTTGAGAATCTTGGGTGTTGCGGGCGGCCAGACAAGTGCCTGTCAGGGTATAACTGTTTTCCGAAATCCAAGCCGGATAATAATAGTCTTGTGTATGATAAGCGGACAGATAGTCTACCCAGCCGTTTCTACCGTCGGAACTGATCCATTGGACATCCATTTTTTTGCCTTCCGGACGGTAATAGGTCACTTCAAAATTCTGTATTGTTTCTTCCTTGCCTGCTTCAGATCCTTTCAGTTCGTACCACTCGTCATCCGGCAATCCGTTTCCGTTTATATCTTGCATGACCCATACGATACCCGGTTCGGAACTGCCGTCAAAGGCGTTCCCCTGAACACAGAAATCATATTGGTTACCCGAATTGGGAATACTGTGGTCGAAGCCGACGATGATATAACCCCCGAAAGAACCTAAAGAGACGTGCAGTTTGTCTTTCAAACGCTGTGTTGCCCATGCGACAGCCGCTTCAGGGGATGTTTCGTTGCCGGTCATACCGCCTATCGTGCTCGTCTCGTTGATAAATTGGCCGGGAGCTGGGGTATATTCATAGACTTTATTCCAGAGCTTGGAACTTCCCGAAGCCCGGAAGCCGTCTTGTTCCTTTTTGTCCACACAAACGACTTTTACGGTGGCAGTGACAGCCGTTTTCCCTTTGTCGATATTCCTGCTTATTTTTTCCGTCGGTGTGTCTTCCGACACAGTACAGGAGACGGTGTATTCTCCGGGTGCGGACGGCGTGAACTTGAACATGCGTTCCACTTCTCCTTCCATGACCTGACCGTCCACACTCCACTCAAAACGGGGATTGTCGAAATACTCCAACAACGGACGCAGGAAAACAGGACGGTCGGCAAAAGTGTACCTGTCCGTGGATGTTTGCAGGTAAGACGGGGTCGGGAATTTGACAACGTAGGGCATCGTTTCCACGACCTCTACGCTTACGTCTTTCGTTGTTGTCCCATCTATATTGGAAGCGTTGATTGTCACCGTATAAACACCGAGTTCTTTTTCATTGAAAGTATAAGTATTCTCGGTGGAAACGATTTTTCCTTCCCGTACCCATTCGATTTTGAACCCTTCGACATCCGAATGCTGAATATCGGGAGTAAATGTGTAATCGGTATTCCGGACGACTTTTAGCCCCTGCGAAGGTAGTGCCAGTGAGATGACCGGAGGGGTGAGTTCTTTCACTTCTACTTTCAGTTCCTCTTCGGCATAGCCTTCCGCATTGTCTACTCTTAGTTTGACATAAAAATCCCCGCATTCATTCCATGTACGTTGAAGAGACGGACCCGAAGAAACCAGCGTACCGTCTATCGTCCAAGCAAAAAGAGCATCTTCAACATTCTGGTATGTCGGGGCGATAGTCAATTCGTGATCGACCTTGACCGTGTAAATACCGGTCTCGCTGTCAAGTTCTATTATAGGTTGTCCTCCTACTTCTTCGGTAATGACTTCATCCTTGTTGCAGGAGGTGAACAGCATACAGGCAGAAATAATAAAATAGTGAAAACGATGCATGATGTGTGGATTTTAGAAAAATAACAGGGATACCCCCGACAGAAGGGATATCCTTGTATTCTTTTTATTGTATGGTGATATCATCAATACAGATATAAGCCGGAGTATTCAAACCGTATGCTCCCGAATCCGAACCCTCGAAGTTGAATTTCACACTTTGCACCCCTTCGGCATTGATTTCCCAATAATCCCATGTCGTGATAGGATCAACCTGTTGTTGGCCGTTACGATAATCGGCTAAAAGACGTTTGTAAGTGCGGATCAGACCGCCATTCGCATCATAACATTCCAGATTCACTTGGAAATACCCTTTCATCTCTTTCAGAGGAGTCGCTACCCCCGTAGAACCGAACTGATTACCATAAGTAATGACACCATAAGTGTATGAGGTGTTGCAGATCCACAGGCCGACCAATTTCCGGGGAACATTGAAATAAAATTCTGGTTTAGCCATCCATGCCTGATTGTAAGCATCCACATATCCGTAAACGACACCGAAATTGGAACCGCTGTGCCCGGCTTCCTTATTCTGTCCTTCCGCTTCCACCGCAGTGTTATAGACAGAACATTGGTTTAGATAAGAATACCACCAGTCTCCGGTATTTCCCGACTGATTGGAGCGGATGTTCCAGTTGGAAAGTGCGATGCCGCCGCTGGAATACTCTGTGCTTCCACCTACAGTATTAAACATTGAAAGGAAGAGATATTCTTCCGGAGTATTGTCGTAAATGGTGGTTACTTGAGGATACCCTTGGTACGAATAAAGATTTTCTCCGGCCGAGGTAGGTCCTGCTAACATGCCGGGATCGAAATCATCGAAAGTGATAGTTAAAGTACCGTCCGAATTTGTCACAGCACGGGTTTGCGAAGTTCCGGAATCAACCGGGTCCATCAAAAAGTCATCGTCCGAGCTACAGCCAGAGAACAAGGCGGTTGCGGTAAATAGACAGGCACCTGCCAGAAAGCGTAATTTTCTTTTCATAGGTCACTCATTTTAATGTAAAACATATTATTAACAAACACAAAAAATTCCCGTTCGTGCGGACTTACACGAACGGGAATATGTCTGTCTTCAAATATTGAATGGCCGATGAGCTATTCCCTATTTGATTACGACCCGTATATCCCGCAGGTGTAAATCTCATTCCGGTCATGGCAGGTCTTCTGACTCGTCCCGGTCATCGTGCCTTCCCGGTATTACACCAGTGGCAAAAGTTCGATGTCCGTTTTTGTGGACTCACAGCAGCGGGTACTGTCCCGGATTTTCACCGGGTTCCCTTTTCATTCGGAAGGCGTAAACCTCCCGAAACCATTTCCCGACTGCAAAATTATCTATATTACATATCAATTCCAAATAATTCATAATATTTATAATAAAACACACAAAGCATGACAACCGTACTGTTTTAATTAGAGCATTCAAGTTTACGACAAACGAAGACGGTAATTATCATACACAATATCCATAAACCAACAAAACAGCTTGCCATTTTCCATAACAATGCGTTCTGGAATAGATAACTGTTAGCTGCAATTATGCAAGCAAAAAAAGCAGACAGAATAATGACTATTAATATCATGCACCAGAAATTAATCCTATAAATTTATGGAAAACAAGTAAGGGAATGGAAGTTCCGTTGCCGCATGGATGCAGGTGAAGGACCTTCTCTTTTAACGTTGGATACGCCAATGCACGCCAACGGAAGACTCTGATATTATCTGTTTGGAAAGGATATAGGATGTGCGTTACTTTGTCGCATATTCAGAATCTTAAAAAGAATTTTAGTATGGAACTGACAATTATTGAAACAAGCGCGTATTAGGAGTTGAGAAAGCTGGTCAGCACGCTGGTCGTACAGATGGGCGACTTCCAGAAAAAGATTGCCCCGCCTGCGCCGGACAAGTGAATGGATGCGCAGGACGTATGTGATGGACTTATGCCCAAACACTTTCTGAAGAGTTTCCAGCAGCATCCCCTTGAGTATGGCCAGAACGGCAAATGCGTGGCGTCCGATGTGCGGGGTGACCTCGCCCCGGAGTTGCATTTCCTGCCTATGATTCCAAGACTGAGCCGCATGGCATTGTATTCACCTACCGGAAAGACACATTCGGGGAGTCTTTCTTTTCATCCGTACCCCTATATTTTTCAATCAGTTCGATAGCAATGGGCAATAATTTTACGACATACGCCACTCCCGTTTTTATACGGTTGCCCATCAGCCATGTACCGCCGTCGGAGTCGGTATGGATATTATCGTATGTTATGGCTTTCAAGTCCACATAGGAAAGACCGGTGAAGCACATGAACAGGAACATGTCGCGCATGGCACGCTGGCGTTTGTATCTCGGTTCTATATGGATTATCCTTTGCAGTTCCTCTTCGGAAAGGAAAGAACGCCTCTTGTATTCGGGCATACACTCGAATGATGCGAACGGATGAACCCGTATCCAGCCTTTTTCCTGCGCGATATACATCAGCCACTTCAAGGTATTGACACGCCCGAAGACAGTGGAGTTTGCCAAAGCGCATGTACCGAGCATCCAGTTGTAGTAATCCTCGATGAATGATTTCTCAAGTTCTTCGATGACAATATCCTCTGCATTCTTCTTGCTTTTCATGAAAAGCAGGAGACTCTTGTAATCGGCAACCAGACCGCAGTAGGTGCTTTCGGCTTTCTCTATGCCGATTTTCTTTTTATACGGTTCCAGCTGTTCCCTGAAAAGGTTCATAAGGGTGTGGCATTCCTCTGAGAAGCCGACATAGCGGTTATAGACTTTCTTGGCTGTAACAAAACTGTCGTGGTCGCAGATGTACTGGTAGTGCCTGGTGATTTGCGCCTTGATATTGTCAAGCTCCTGATTGAGTGTACGGGCCTCCTCGGACTTGCCTTTGGCCCGGTTGGTTTTGACGTCCCACAAAGCGAGGGACACTTCTTTCTTACAACTGAAACCGGCTTGGGTTCCATTGATGGTGATACGGCCCATAATCGGTGTCTTTCCGTTTTTTACAGACTGTTTATTCTCAAAACACTTAGCTATACATGGTCTGCGATAAGCTAAGAGAGATTCCCCTTACACAAAAGCATGGCATCTCCTTGTCGTATCTCGCCTTTATACTTTTATGTATAGTAGTCTACCGGATCGAATGAACAAGACCTATCCCATACATAAACCAATTTAGACTGCTATGTTATTTTTGAGGAAGAAGATGGAATGAGACCAGATACCCTCTTTAAGGCTGACTGTAAGTCGATTAAATGTAGAAAAAGATTGCTTTTGTCACAAGTAAAGTGTATATTTGCATTGAAAGAATCGTTCTTTGACAGAGGCAAAAGAAAACAGAATATTGTAATTCGCTCGTTTCTAAATCGTTACCTGATATTAATTAAACAGAAATAACTGTTTAATTTTCAATTAGATAGAGATTGTATGATGTTTCGCTGTATAAGAGCTCAATCTATCGCCCAACCCCAATAATTCGCCCAGCAACATCAACTGACGATTGAATGTGCGCAATGCCAACTGATATTCACGATAAGCCTCCGGAGTCCCTTCACGACTCTTTAACAAAGAAAACAGATAAGGAGAAGAACTGTCACGGTTCATATATCTCTTTACCAGAATCATCGCTTCTGCAGTTAGAGTCACCGACAAGGTGCGGCCTGTCTTACGTCTGCGATATGTAATCACATTGTCACGTAAATCACTTTTACGCAAATAGGCGAGATCGACAAAAGGCAAACCGCGCAATAAAAACATAAGGATAAATAATTCCTGTGCCTTGCGTAATGACGGAGAACCGACAAAAGCCTGTGATAACCTGGCAAATACTTTCTTTATATCCTCCTCACCTAACGCACGTTTATGATCGGCACGAGTACCGGTATAAACAGAACGGAACAAGTGAGGAACATAAGGTGCCTTACGAAGATCGACAGCACGATTATAAACTGCACGAAACGTGCGCAAATAAGTGGAGACGGTATTCCAACTACATCCACGACTACGAAGATGCACTTCGAACCCTTTTAACCACTCCGGACTCACCTCATAGAAGGTGAAATCCTCTTTCCCACAATAAGCAATGATGGCATTGAGACTGCTACGGTATACATGGGCAGTGCCAAAGTTTCCCTCCATCTGTAGCCCACGGGCTACTTGCTTCATAAATGTTACTACTTTCAACATCTCTCGATTTATTAATAAATTAGACAATAAATATAAGGGTATTCCAACAATCGAACAAATTGAAGGCAGAGATGTTGCAGGAATACAAAAAAAGAACCACCTCCCCTTATTAGGGAAAGTGGTTCTTATCTTCTTTATATATTCTTAAGCGAAAGCTGGAATTACATCATTCCGCCCATGCCTCCCATTCCGGGAGCGCCCATTGGCATTTCAGGTTTATCTTCCTTCTTTTCTACAATTACACATTCAGTAGTCAGGAACATACCAGCGATAGAAGCTGCATTTTCCAAAGCTACACGAGCAACCTTAGCAGGGTCTACTACACCGGCAGCATGCAAGTTTTCGTAAATATCCAAACGAGCGTTGTAACCAAAGTCACCCTTGCCTTCACGTACTTTCTGAACAACTACCGCACCTTCTTTACCAGCGTTAGCAACAATCTGACGAAGTGGTTCTTCGATAGCACGTTTGATGATTTCAACACCGGTTGTTTCGTCAGCATTGTCACCCTTCATGCCGTCGATAGCATCAATTGCACGGATATAAGCTACGCCACCACCCGGGATGATACCTTCTTCAATTGCAGCACGAGTTGCACGCAAAGCATCATCTACACGGTCTTTCTTTTCTTTCATTTCCACTTCTGAAGCAGCACCTACATAGAGAACAGCTACACCACCTGACAATTTAGCCAGACGTTCCTGCAATTTCTCACGGTCATAGTCAGACTTAGTTGCCACGATTTGTGCTTTGATCTGTTCGCAACGTTCTTTGATGCTATCTTTGTTACCTGCACCGTTTACAACAGTTGTATAGTCTTTAGTAACTGTAACTTTGTCAGCAGTACCCAACATTTCGATAGTAGCTTGTTCCAGTTTCAAACCTTTTTCTTCGCTGATAACAACACCACCTGTCAGGATAGCGATATCTTCCAACATTTCTTTACGACGATCACCGAAGCCCGGAGCCTTCACAGCACAGATCTTCAATTGAGAACGCAGACGGTTTACTACCAATGTAGTCAACGCTTCGCTATCTACATCTTCTGCAATTACCAACAGAGGACGACCTGTTTGTACAGCCGGTTCGAGGATAGGCAAGAAATCTTTCAGGTTAGAAATCTTCTTGTCATAGATCAGGATGTAAGGTTTCTCCATCTCACATTCCATTTTTTCTGTATTTGTCACGAAGTAAGCTGACAAATAACCACGGTCGAACTGCATACCTTCTACTACACCGATAGTAGTGTCTGTACCTTTTGCTTCTTCGATAGTGATTACACCGTCTTTAGAAACTTTACGCATAGCGTCAGCAATCAATTTACCGATTACCGGGTCGTTGTTTGCAGATACGGTAGCAACTTGTTCGATCTTGTCATAGTTGTCACCTACAGTTTCAGCCTGATCCTTGATTGATTCTACCACTTTGGCAACAGCCTTGTCGATACCACGTTTGATATCCATCGGGCTAGCACCGGCAGTTACGTTCTTCAAACCTTCAGCTACGATAGCTTGTGCAAGAACGGTTGCAGTAGTTGTACCGTCACCGGCATCGTCACCTGTCTTAGAAGCAACTTCTTTTACCAGCTGTGCACCAGTATTCTGGTAAGCATCTGCCAATTCGATTTCTTTTGCTACTGTCACACCGTCTTTTGTGATGTGCGGCGCACCGAATTTCTTCTCAATGATAACGTTACGTCCTTTCGGGCCCAGAGTTACTTTTACTGCATTTGCCAAAGCATCGACACCTTTTTTCAATTGGTCACGGGCATCGATATTGAATAATATTTCTTTTGCCATCTCTTTATTTACTATTTAAAGATTTACTATTTACTATTATTAATTAACCCAAAACAGCGAGAACATCGCTCTGACGCATGATAAGATATTTAGTACCTTCAACGTCAAGTTCTGTTCCGGCATATTTACCATAAAGAACTGTATCGCCTACTTTCAATACCATCTCTTCATCTTTCGTACCGTGACCTACTGCCACAACTTCACCCTTCAAAGGTTTTTCTTTTGCTGTATCAGGAATAATGATACCACCAATTGTTTTTTCTTCTGCAGGTGCAGGGAGGATAAGCACTCTGTCTGCTAATGGTTTAATGTTCATAGTTACTTGTTATATTTTAGTTATACATTTAATTGTAGATGTTATCCACCGTCTTTCAGGCGGAACGCTAAAGTTATTGCGAAAAGCGTGCCAAAGTAAATAAATGATTCTTTGTCAGAAATAGACTGACAAAATGACTGACAACTTGCACTGTATGGCAAAAAAGTATATTTGTCACCTACTTTTTAAACAAAACAAAAGGATTATTCCTTATAATGATGTATATTCGTAAACGAACCATCAAATGCACTGTATAAATAATATGAATAGAATAGCATCCGGCCTCATCATTGCCTCTTGCGTCTTCTACTCCTGCACTTCGCGTACAGGGGAGATTTCTCCTGTACATGAACAACAACAGACAGATTCGCTGTCGCAAGATACAATAACTCAACCCGAGGTTAAACCTGTTGAAAAGAAACTCACAGCAGAGCAAATACAAATCACCAAAGATTTATTGTATGACCAATATACATTGGAAGACACCTATCCTTATAAAGACACTACCCGGCAGTTTCAATGGGACAAAATCAAAGAACGGCTGGCTTTGCTTGAAAATATACAATTGCAGCCTTCCACTTGGGCAATTCTCCAGAATTACAAAAATAGAAATGGAGAAGCACCACTTGTGAAGAATTTCAAAAGAAACGCTTACGGACGGGTGGCGGATACTCTCGGCATAGAACGTTACCAATCCGTTCCGCTTTACTTGTTGACCGACACATTAGTGCCCGAACGATACGGTCAGGATGGAGAACTAACCCGTTTTATCGAAGATGGGGAAAAATTCATAAAAGCAGAGCCAATGTTTACCGGAGATGAATGGATGATTCCTAAAAAGTATGTCAAAGTAATCGGAGATACGATTGTTTTTAACAAAGCTGTTTTCGTAGACCGCCACAATCAGAATATCGCTGCTCTCGAACGTAGCGGAGAAGGGCAATGGATGGTTCGCAGCATGAATCCTTCCACTACGGGACGCCACCTGCCGCCGTATGCACAGGAAACTCCTTTAGGAATGTTTGTATTACAGGAAAAGAAGGCGAAGATGGTATTTCTAAAAGACGGTTCGAAAGAGACAGGAGGTTATGCTCCTTATGCGAGTCGTTTCACGGATGGAGCCTATATTCACGGAGTACCGGTCAATGCTCCCCGCAAGACACAGATAGAATATAGTCCGTCGTTAGGAACGACACCGCGTTCGCACATGTGCGTACGAAATGCAACTTCCCATGCCAAATTCATTTATGATTGGGCGCCTGTAAATGAAACTATTATTTTTGTATTGGAATAAACGTTGAACAAACATACACCACTATTCCCGAATCGCTACTACCTATCGTCCAAAGTATAACTAGAAAAGTTCTTTTCTATAAGGTGAGAACTTGCTTTTCTCTTGGGGAAAAGTTACTTTCCCCTTACTCCAATCTATAAACGCAAGTTGCAATTATAAAAACAAAGCTTGCAATTATAAAAACGAAGCCTTCATTTATATAATCAAAAGTTGCAATTATAGTTTGCTCTACAGCCTTAATAAGTTTCCTTCCTATGCAAAAGAAGTTTGCATAGGAGGGGAAAGAACTTTTCTATACGTACTTGAGGGAAAAGATAAAGAGGTCTGAACTTTTCAGTCCAGACCTCCCAATATAGAAAGGGATTTCTCCATCCCGTATTACCTTAATCAATTATGTGTGAAACTCTCTTTTATTTATCTTCAGTCTTACCCAACCCATACCTTGCTCTTGTTATATCCTGAACAAGTTCTCTCTGCACACTTTCCAATGCGTTTATTTCTTTCTGCAACAACTCCAAAGCAGAACCTTTCTGCAATAAATAAGACCGTTCAGCATATTTTATATAAGAAGTCGGAATCTCCTGCTTTTTTTCTTTATAATGGGCAATCACATACCGCAAAGCTTCTGCCCGATATTTGCTGATCGCTTTCCGTTCGGCATAATACAAATCTTTATAAGGATTTTCTTCACTTCTCAATTTCTTCCAGAATGCAGAAAAAGCAGTCGATACAGCATCCTTCTCCTCTTTGGTTACTGCTTCTTTCTGCTTCTTTGTCAGATCCTTATATTCCTTATATGTATTTAGAAACTTATCCAATTCATCTTTACTGGCTTTGTGCGCCAGTCGGTAAGTTTCCAAAGAAGCAGGACGTTCATATTCGACAACTGTTTGTAGATAAGGCAAGTCGTTCCAGCTTATATATTTATTGTTTGCTTCACAATAATCTGCATAAGCCGCCGCAAGCTGCCAACTATATTCTTTTGTCTTTTGATTCAAATCCTCATTGATAGCGGACAAGTTCTTTTCCATCTCTTGCAAGTCCTGCGCTGACACTGTTTGCATACTTCCCCATCCGGAGAGAAACAAACAAAGAATACTCCATAATATAGTTTTCATAATTAGATAATTTAAATTTTCTCCAAAGTTATTATTTCTCTACAGAATTCCAAACGATATTACAGATTTGCTATATATTTCCACAATGGAGCAGCATTCAGCGCTTGCATAATTTCGTTCTTATCAAGCAGACTCCTCACCTCTTCCAATGTAAGCAGATGTACGCTGATATCTTCAGTAGCTTCCAGATGCTGATGGTCTATCAGTTCCACGTCTGTAGCAAGAAAGCAATAAGTCAGATTGGTATGAGTGCTTGGATTAGCGGAAATCACCATATATTCCTGCCAGTTTCCTTTTCCGTAACCTGTTTCCTCCCACAATTCACGCTGGGCGGACACTAACGGTGAAGCGTCTTCCTTCTCACAGACACCGGCACAAAGTTCATAACAAGTTCGTTCAATTCCCGGACGGTACTGGCGAACAAAAACAAATTTACCATCTTTTGTAATGGCAATCGTATTTACCCAGTCGGGATACTCAAGAATATAATATTCGGGGATATGGTTACCGTTGGGAAGCAACATATCTTCGCAACGCACAGTCAGCCACGGACGGCGAAATAGATATTTACTACTCACCGTTTTCCAGGCTCTATTCTTTTCTTCCATAAGGTCTGTTTTTTCTTCCGGCAAAAATACAAATTTCCCCCGGGTTATCCTACCTTTCGGTTGCTTGTTTTTATTCGTCTGTGTCGATACAAGTGATCTCTATCCCTTGTATCTGCTCCAGATATTTTTTGGTAGAGCTTACCAAAGAACTTCCCATGTAGAATAAAAACAGCAGGCTGATAATAACCATCAATGCGCCAATCATGGCAAAACGACTACGTTGTTCGAAAATACTGCTATTCATAACTCTGCCTCCTCTAAGTTTTTTGTCCACTACAAAGATAACACGCGAGGGCTACAAAAAAGTTACAAGAATGTTTCAAAAAACTTAAATATTGAAATTCTGTTCGTATCTTTGCACCAACTAACTAACAACCTCTTTATTACAGTATGGCATTTACGAATAATATTATGATTGTCCGGCATAAATTGCTGGCAGACCTCGTTAAACTCTGGAAAAACGACGAATTAGTGGAAAAGATAGACCGGCTCCCGATTGAGTTGAGTCCACGCAAATCAAAACCCCTAGGACGGTGTTGCGTACATAAAGAACGCGCAGTGTGGAGGTACAAGACTTTTCCTCTGATGGGATTGGATATGACAGACGAACACGACGAAGTTACCCCGCTTTCCGAATATGCGCGATTGGCATTGAGCCGCCCCGAACCGGACAAGGAAAATATTATGTGCGTCATCGACGAGGCTTGTTCTTCCTGTGTACAGATCAATTATGAAATAACCAACCTTTGTCGCGGATGCGTGGCACGTAGTTGTTACATGAACTGCCCTAAAGATGCGATACGTTTCAAGAAAAACGGTCAGGCAATGATTGACCATGACACATGTGTCAGTTGCGGTATTTGTCACAAGAGTTGTCCTTATCACGCTATTGTATATATTCCCGTACCTTGTGAAGAGTCTTGTCCGGTAAAAGCTATCAGCAAAGATGAACACGGCATAGAGCACATTGATGAAAGCAAGTGTATCTACTGTGGAAAATGCATGAATGCTTGTCCGTTCGGGGCTATCTTCGAAATCTCGCAAACATTCGATGTATTGCAGCGCATCCGTAAAGGGGAAAAGATGGTCGCCATCATCGCCCCGTCTATTTTGGGACAGTTTAAAACTTCTATCGGACAAGTGTACGGTGCTTTCAAGGAAATTGGATTTACTGATGTGATCGAAGTGGCCGAAGGTGCTATGGCAACCACCAGTAATGAAGCACACGAGTTACTGGAGAAACTGGAAGAGGGACAGAAGTTTATGACTACTTCCTGTTGTCCTTCTTATATCGAACTGGTAGAGAAACATATTCCGGATATGAAACCTTATGTTTCTACCACCGGATCACCGATGTACTACGCTGCACGGATTGCCAAAGAGAAGCATCCGGATGCTAAGGTTGTATTTGTCGGTCCTTGTGTGGCAAAACGAAAAGAAGTACGCCGCGATGAAGCCGTGGATTATATTCTGACGTTCGAAGAAATCGGTTCGATTCTTGACGGGCTGGGTATTCAGCTGGAACAAATGCAGGAGTTCTCCGTATTACATACTTCCGTTCGCGAAGCACACGGATTTGCACAGGCAGGTGGTGTGATGGGAGCTGTCAAAGCTTATCTGAAAGAAGAAGCGGAGAAAATCAATGCGATACAAGTGTCGGACATCAATAAAAAGAATATCGCTCTGCTGCGTGCCTGCGCCAAAACAGGAAAGGCTGCCGGACAGTTTATTGAAGTGATGGCATGCGAAGGAGGATGTATCACCGGACCGAGTACGCATAATGACATTGTTTCGGGACGTCGCCAACTGGCACAAGAGCTGCTCAAACGGAAAGAGAGCTATGAAACAATGGATCGATAAACTACGACAGGAAAGAACACTGACACCGGAAGAGTTCCGGCAACTGTTGACCGGATGTGACGCAGAAATTCTGCGTTACATCAATAAACAGGCGCAGGAAGTCGCACTCCTCCACTTCGGAAATAAGATTTATATCCGCGGACTGATTGAAATCAGTAACTGCTGCCGGAACAACTGTTATTACTGTGGCATCCGAAAAGGAAATCCCAATATCGAACGTTACCGATTGAACCTGGAAAGTATACTGGATTGTTGCCGGCAAGGATATAAATTAGGTTTCCGCACTTTCGTGCTGCAAGGAGGAGAAGATCCCGCACTGACAGACGATCGGATAGAAATGACTGTTGCCCGTATCAGGCAGGATTATCCGGATTGTGCCATTACACTGTCGCTCGGAGAAAAGTCGCGTGATGCATACGAGCGTTTCTTCCGTGCCGGAGCCAACCGTTATCTGTTACGTCACGAAACATATAATGAGTCGCATTACTGGCAACTGCATCCGGCAGAAATGTCCGGCAAACAGCGCCTACAATGTTTAGCGGATTTAAAAGACATCGGCTATCAGACAGGAACCGGAATTATGGTCGGCAGCCCAGGGCAAACAGTAGAACATATCATCGAGGATATCTTGTTCATTGAAAAGCTACAGCCGGAAATGATCGGCATCGGTCCTTTCCTACCCCATCATGATACGCCTTTTGCCCAATATCCCAGCGGAACGGTGGAACGGACGATTCTTCTATTATCGATCTTCCGTTTGATGCATCCATCCGCATTGATTCCGGCAACAACGGCTCTCGCCACTCTTGTTCCTGATGGTAGAGAGCGGGGTATATTGGCAGGTGCAAATGTGGTTATGCCCAACCTGTCTCCCCGGGAGGAACGGAGAAAATATGAATTATACAATGACAAAGCTTCACTCGGAGCGGAATCCGCCGAAGGACTGACTACCTTACAAAAGCAGTTGAATACCATCGGTTATGAGATATCTACCGAAAGAGGCGACTTTAAGTGCACCACAGATTACACGGATTCACACAGATTTATTTCGAATTAAATTTTAATCTGTGTGAATCCGTGTAATCTGTGGTGAAAAAACAAAGAATATTATGATATACCAAAAAGATTCATCCAAAGCAGAAGAGTTTATCCATCACGAAGAAATTTTGGATACGCTGGAATATGCACAGAACAATAAGGATAATCGTGTCCTGATTGAACAACTAATTGAAAAGGCAGCGTTGTGCAAGGGACTGACACACCGGGAAGCGGCCATTCTGCTGGAGTGTAACCAACCTGACCTGATAGAACGTATCTTTCATCTCGCTAAAGAAATCAAACAGAAGTTTTACGGCAACCGTATCGTCATGTTCGCACCGCTTTATTTATCTAATCATTGCGTAAACGGTTGCGTATATTGTCCGTATCATGCCAAAAACAAGACTATTGCACGCAAGAAACTGACACAGGAAGAAATCCGCCGGGAGGTAATTGCTTTGCAGGATATGGGACATAAGCGACTGGCTCTTGAAGCCGGTGAGCATCCGTCACTGAACCCGATAGAATATATTCTGGAATCTATTCAGACGATTTATAGTATCAAGCATAAAAATGGAGCTATCCGCCGGGTAAACGTAAATATCGCAGCCACTACGATAGAAAATTATCGCCGATTGAAAGAAGCGGGTATCGGCACGTATATCTTATTCCAAGAGACTTATCACAAAGATAACTACGAAGCTCTCCATCCCACCGGACCTAAAAGCAATTACGCTTATCACACCGAAGCGATGGACCGCGCGATGGAAGGAGGAATCGATGATGTAGGCATTGGCGTCCTTTTCGGTTTGAATACTTATCGGTATGATTTTATCGGATTATTAATGCATGCCGAACATTTGGAAGCCAAATTCGGTGTAGGGCCGCATACAATCAGTGTGCCGCGCATCTGTTCGGCAGATGACATCGATGCGGAAGATTTCCCGAACGCTATTTCGGATGAGATATTCAGCAAGATTGTAGCTGTTATCCGAATTGCCGTTCCTTATACGGGAATGATTATTTCTACACGTGAATCGCAAGAATCACGCAAGAAAGTGCTCGAATTGGGTATTTCACAAATCAGTGGCGGTTCGCGTACCAGTGTAGGCGGATATGCTGAAACGGAATTACCCGATCATAATTCTGCCCAATTTGATGTGAGCGACACCCGGACATTGGACGAGGTGGTCAACTGGTTGCTCGAACTCGGATATATCCCCAGCTTCTGTACAGCCTGTTACCGGGAAGGAAGGACGGGAGACCGTTTCATGTCATTAGTGAAATCCGGTCAGATAGCAAACTGTTGCGGACCGAATGCCCTGATGACTCTAAAAGAGTACCTGGAAGATTATGCTTCAGAAGATACGCGACAGAAAGGATTGGAACTGATTCTAAAAGAAACTGAACGAATCCCCAATCCCAAAATCAGGGAAATAGCGATCCGGAATCTCAAAGCAATAGCTGCAGGACAAAGAGACTTTAGATTTTAAATAATACATTGATGTGCTAACATATCAATCTGCCAATTAGCTACGCACGAATTAACAAGTTGAAAAATTATCAATTATGAGCCTAACAGATACTCCAAATGCAAACAGACTTCATATCACCCTTTTTGGCAGACGGAATAGTGGTAAGTCTTCTCTTATCAATGCGTTGACAGGACAGGACACCGCGCTCGTTTCAAATACTCCTGGAACGACTACCGACCTTGTGTCCAAAGCAATGGAGATTCAAGGTATTGGTCCTTGTCTTTTTATAGATACTCCGGGGTTCGATGACGAAGGAGAGCTTGGAGAACTACGTATCAGCCGGACTTTAAAGGCTATTGAGAAAACGGATATTGCATTGTTATTATGTGAAGACACTACCTTTTCTCATGAAAAAGAGATACTGACGCTATTGAAAGAGAAGAATATCCCTGTCATTCCGGTATTGAATAAAATAGATATACGAGAGAATAGCGATCGTTCAGCTACATATATTGAGGAACAATGCAAAATACGTCCATTGCTTATCAGTGCCAAAGAAAAGATAGGAATCGAACTCATCCGGCAAGCCATCCTCGAAAAATTACCTTCGGACTTCGGCCAACAAAATATTACCGGGAAACTTGTTGCAGAGAATGACCTTGTACTTTTAGTAATGCCGCAGGATATCCAAGCTCCCAAAGGCAGACTGATCTTACCGCAAGTGCAGACTATCCGTGAATTGCTGGATAAAAAATGCCTCGTAATGACTTGCACCACTGATAAGTTTTCTGCAACCCTACAAGCCCTTGCCCGTCCTCCGAAGTTAATCATCACCGATTCACAAGTTTTCAAAGCGATTTATGAACAGAAACCAAAGGAAAGTGAACTGACTTCTTTCTCGGTGCTTTTCGCAGGTTATAAGGGTGATATTCACTATTATGTAGAAAGTGCAGCTGTCATCGAAAGACTGACGGAATCCTCACGTGTACTGATAGCGGAAGCTTGTACGCACGCTCCCCTTTCAGAAGATATAGGAAGAGTGAAACTTCCTCGTTTGTTACGGAAACGGATTGGAGAGAATCTGCAAATTGATATGGTAGCAGGAACCGACTTTCCACAAGATCTGACTCCTTACTCTTTAGTTATCCATTGCGGAGCATGTATGTTTAACCGTAAATACGTACTTAGTCGCATCGAACGTGCGCGGGAGCAGCACATTCCTATGACGAACTATGGAGTAGCAATTGCTTTCCTCAATGGAATACTAGATCAAATAAAATATTAAAAAAAGAAATCTTCTCTTTTTTATTTTGAAGCGAACCCCAAAAGTTCTTTATCTAACTTTTGGGGTTCACTTCATTTTTATGTTAAGACGACCTTTTTATATTAACTAATTATGATGACATACTTAGTTCTAATATATCTGCTTATTTCTTCACAATAGCAATCAGTTCGTCTGCTGAAACAAGGTTCTGTTCTCCTGTCTCCATATTCTTCAACATCACTTTGCCTTCGTTCATTTCGTTCTCACCGACAATAGCTACAAACGGAATATTCTTCGCATTGGCATAACTCATCTGTTTCTTCATCTTGGCAACATCCGGGAAAATCTCGGCACGAATACCGGCAGCACGTACCTTAGCCAAAATTCCCATTGAGTATGCAGCTTCCTTTTCACCGAAGTTGATAAACAGAAGTTCTGTTCCGTTTACAGCTTCTTTCGGGTAAAGTTCGAGCTGGTTCAGGACATCGAAGATACGGTCTGCACCAAAAGAGATACCCACTCCGGACACTCCTGCCATACCGAATACTCCGGTCAGATTATCATAACGACCACCACCAGTGATACTGCCAATCTGTACATCCAGTGCTTTCACTTCAAAGATAGCTCCTGTATAATAGTTCAGTCCGCGAGCCAATGTAAGATCAAGCTCTATTTCATTCTTCAAGCCCATTGTTTCCAATGTATTCAGAATAAATTCACTCTCTTCCACTCCCTTCAGCCCTACTTCACTGGCTGATAACACATTCTTCAGTGTTGCCAATTTCTCCGCATTCGTACCACTAAGAAGAATGATCGGCTGCAACTTGGCAATAGCCTCATCACTGATTCCCTTCTCTTTCAGTTCGGCATTTACATTATCCAGACCAATTTTATCCAGTTTGTCAATTGCTACGGTAATATCTACAATCTTATCCGATTCGCCTATAATTTCAGCAATACCGGAAAGAATCTTACGGTTGTTAATCTTAATACATACACGAATATTGAAACGACTAAAAACGGTATCGACAATCTGCATCAATTCCACTTCGTTCAATAACGAATCGCTTCCTACAACATCGGCATCACATTGATAAAATTCGCGATAACGTCCTTTCTGCGGGCGGTCGGCACGCCATACCGGTTGAATCTGATAGCGTTTGAACGGAAAAGTGATCTCATCACGATGCATCACTACATAACGGGCAAAAGGCACTGTCAAGTCGTAACGCAAACCTTTCTCACAGAATTTGCTTGCCAGTTTGGCAGCATTACGGCTTAACAATTCTTCGTCAGTAATCCCGGAGAAGTAATCTCCTGAATTCTGAATCTTAAAGAGTAGTTTATCTCCCTCATCGCCGTACTTTCCCATCAATGTAGAAAGCATCTCCATCGAAGGAGTCTCTATCTGCTGGAAACCATACAAATGATATACGTCACGAATCGTATTGAATATATAATTACGCTTCGCCATTTCTACCGGCGAAAAGTCACGAGTTCCTTTAGGAATACTTGGTTTTGCTGCCATAATATTACTGTTTATAATTTTAATTGCGCAAATTTACTGCAAATTTCCGAGCAATACTTACATATATTTGAAAAAATCACCCGTATTGTGTCCATCCCCTATCAATATCGTAAAGAAACACTCAAGTAAGACCCTAAACAATACAAAAAATCCTCCATAGTCTTCGAAAAGACTGCGGAGGATCTTTTTATATTCTATGGAGAGAAGTTAATAAACGTACTTTTCTCCCTTTTTCATTTCTTAGTCTCTTCTACCCATGAAGATCATGATGTAGTATACCAATGTAGCCAGTGAGCCTAATGCAGCAACTACATACGTATAAGCAGCAGAACGAAGAGCATCCTCAGCCTGTGCATGATTGTACGAATTAGTAATGCCGGATGAACTCAACCATACCAACGCACGTTTACTTGCATTGATTTCCACCGGCAGCGTGATAAAGCTGAACAGTGTAGTCATAGCAAACAGGATAATACCTGCCAGCAATAACTGCGGGAAACTCTCTATCAGCAAGATACCACCCAACAATACCCACGTCATAATGGAAGAGGCAAAGTTTACCACCGGAACCAGCGCACTACGCATTTTCAGCGGAGCATACATGCGTGCATGTTGTACAGCGTGTCCACATTCATGAGCTGCTACGGCAGCTGCCATTATACTGTTACTTTCATACACCCCTTCACTCAAATTCACCGTTTTGTTAGTAGGATTGTAGTGGTCGGTCAACCGTCCCGGCGTATGCGTAACCTGTACGTCATAAATTCCATTGTCATGCAACATTTTTAAAGCAACGTCGCGTCCTGTCATTCCGTTTCCTGTAGGAATCTTAGAGTACTTCTTGAATTTGTTTTGCAAATTCATCTGTACCAACCAACTTACAACAGCGATTCCTATAAATAATACCCAATAAGACATCATATACTTTTCAATTTTAATTATTACTCTATATCTTTATAAACAAATTGTTTGCCAAAAATAAGGGGAAACGTTCAATGTCAGAATAGTTTCCCCTTGCTTTTATGAAGAATTAGCTAAAAATTAGTCAATTGTCAGTTCTACCACATAGTCAATATCTTTCGGAACCTCGGCGAATTCGAGCAAAACACCGGCTTTCGTCTTTATGAAACGAACCGGAGACTGATCTTTAAACAAGACTGCTTTCTTAACCTTCTTGCCTGTCAATGGCAGGAACAAAGCTGCATCTTTCAGGTCGAGGATATGTACATAGAGTTTATTTCCTTTTTGTGTGGTCACTCCCCAATCATGCGGAGCAACTATGCCGCTTCGTGTTCCATAGATCGTTTCGCCATATTGTTTCATCCACTCTCCCATCTCTGCCAAGCGTTGCACAGCTACCGCAGGAAGTTCCCCATCAGGTTGAGGGCCGATATTCATCAAAAGATTGGCATTCTTACCGGCTGCCTTCACCAGATAGTGAATCAATGTCTTTGTAGATTTATAATTCTGGTCGGTAATCTTATATCCCCACATACCATTCATTGTTTCGCAAGTTTCCAACGGCAGGCGACTCACCTCCTGTCCAGAAAGTCCCGAAGCATTCTCACCCGGCAGATCGCGTTCGAAAATCTGAATATCTTCTCCATCAAAAGGCGTCTGATGATGATTGTTACCCACCAGGCAGTCCGGTTGGAGTTTATGAATCAAAGCATACTGCTCTGGTAATTCCCAGTTAAAAGATTTAGGTTGATCCCACCATCCGTCAAACCAGATGGCACCTATCGGACCATAATTCGTCAGTAACTCCGTCAACTGGTTATTCATGAATTGATAATAGCTTTTCCAATCCCCTTTCGAGTTCGAACGTCCCGTCCCCTGTCCTGTACGTCCCCAGGGATAGTCCTCACGCGCCCAGTCAAGATGAGAATAATAAAAATGAAGCTTGATTCCCTGCTTGGCACAGGCAGCTGCCAGTTCTTTCACAATATCTCTTTTAAAAGGGGTGGCTTTGACTACGTTATAATCCGAATACTTAGTATCGAACATAGAAAAACCTTCGTGATGACGGCTAGTAAAACAGATATATTTGGCTCCCGAAGCTTTAATAGCCTCCACCCATTTATCGGCATTAAACTTGGAAGGATAAAATCCACCTGCCAGTTTGGCATACTCTTTATAATTCAGATTATTGTTTGTCATAGTCCACTCACCGGTAGCGAGCATGGCATATAGCCCCCAATGAAGAAAAATACCAAACTTATTGTCCTGAAATTCCTGCCGTGCTTTCAGATTCTCTTCGGCAGGCTGATAAGGAGACTGTGCAAATGCTCCCAAGTTCATGACGAACAACAAAAGGAAAGTAATAAAACGTGTTTTCATAAGGCGTACATTATTTTTCTGTGTGTTTAGAATAGACTACAAAGACTTGAATAAAAAAGGCGGAGTTTTTCTTCAATCTCCGCCTTTCCTCCATATAATAAATCAATGGTTATTCTTCTGTATAACGTTCGATCGTCTGTGCTCTGTCCGGTCCTACAGAAACAATCTTGATTTCTACGCCAAGTTGTTCTTCCAGGAAAGTCAGATAAGCGTTGAATTCTTCCGGGAATTCATCTTCGCTCTGCATCTTGGTCATATCTGTCTGCCAGCCCGGAAGCTCTGCATATACAGGTTCTACGCCTTCTGTGATGTCATACGGGAAGTAGTCGATCTCTTCACCGTTCACTTTGTAAGCAACACACGCTTTGATTGTTTCGAAAGTATCGAGTACATCGCTCTTCATCATAATCAATTTGGTAACTCCGTTTATCATAACGGAATACTTCAACGCTACCAGGTCGATCCATCCGCAACGACGTTTACGACCGGTTACAGAACCGAATTCATGTCCCAACGTACACATCTTGTCGCCTGTTTCGTCAAACAGTTCTGATGGGAACGGACCTGCTCCTACACGAGTACAGTATGCCTTGAAGATACCATATACTTCACCGATACGGTTAGGTGCCACTCCAAGTCCGGTGCAGGCTCCCGCACATACGGTATTGGAAGAAGTCACAAACGGATATGAACCGAAATCAATATCAAGCATAGTACCCTGCGCTCCTTCACAAAGCACGCTCTTACCATCCTTCAACAGGTTATTCACTTCATGTTCGCTATCTACGAAATGGAATTGTTTCAGGTATTCGATACCTTCCAACCATGCTTTTTCCAGTTCAGTAAGATCGTATTCATAATTCAAGCTCTTCAGAATTTGTTCGTGACGAGCTTTTGCGGCAGCATACTTCTGATCGAAATTATGAAGAATATCACCTACACGAACACCGTTACGGCTCACTTTATCCGTGTAAGTAGGGCCGATACCCTTACCGGTAGTTCCTACTTTAGCATCACCTTTGGCTGCTTCGTATGCAGCATCCAGAATACGGTGTGTCGGAAGAATAAGATGAGCTTTCTTTGAAATGTGCAAACGTTCTTTCAGCGGATGACCCGATGCTTCAAGTGCTTCTGCCTCTGCTTTAAACAATGCCGGATCAAGTACCACACCGTTACCGATGATGTTTACCTTGTTTCCTTGAAAAATACCGGAAGGAATAGAGCGAAGCACATATTTCTGTCCTTCAAACTCAAGCGTGTGACCGGCATTCGGGCCGCCCTGAAAACGAGCAACCACATCATACTTAGGTGTTAAAACGTCGACTACTTTTCCTTTACCTTCGTCGCCCCATTGTAATCCTAATAGAACATCTACTTTCATTTTTCTTTTTTATTGTTGTTATTTACTTTTTTCCGTTTGTTAGCTCTGTCGCACTTACTACATACTCCATATATATATAAGGAGTAATGCGAAAGCTGGAAGCGGCTCAATTTCGTATTTTCAATGGCTTGCTGCAGTTCCTCGTTCTGAAACTCGGTCACTTTACCACATTGAGTACATATCTGATGATGATGTGTCTCGCGATTATATGATTTTTCGTATTGGGAGGAAGTACCGAACTGATGCTTAATGACCAGCCGTGCATTGATAAGAAGAATAATGGTGTTGTAGAGAGTCGCCCGGCTCACCCGGAAATTCTCCTGGTCCATCATCCGTGAATAAAGCATGTCAATATCGAAATGACCGTCGATAGAATAAATAGTATCGAGTATGGCGTAGCGTTCAGGAGTCTTTCGATGCCCGTTCGCCGTGAGATATTCCGTGAATATCTGCCTTACTGTATCTTTCACGTTTTGAGTTTCCATCATCAGCCAAAATTAGCGCGAACAAAGTTAAGCCTTTTTTGCGGAAAGCAAATGATAAAGAGAAGTTTTTTTAGTTCATCACAGAGTTAGACAGTTTTTTTATAAATTAAATGGAGGCTATCATTCGTTTTGTAGATTGGCTTATATAATAAACGAATAACAAGACGGTTTATTTTTTAGACGCGTCATCCGTGTTATCCGCGTCTAAAAAATTAAACCGTTATTTAATAAAAGGACTTACTCCATGAAAATAAGATTAGTCTACAGCAAGCTCCTCTTTCACCATATTGTAGAGCATTTGCTCTCCTTCCAAGGTAGAATCAGCCATACCTTCCACCAAGCGGCATACTTGAAAAGCATGTTCCTCGCTATGCTGCATATATTTGCGGATAACCAGCAAAGCTGCGTTACGAATATGATAGCTGTCGGAATGTACCGCACAAATCGCCTGGTCGAGCAATTCGCCGGAGGCACGTTCGGTCATATCCCCTTTCTTCATCAGAAGACGGGCGGCAGTCAGGAAACCACAAGTCTGCACGTACTCCTGTTCGTCGGCAATCCAGTGAAAAGATTTGGCCGGAGCATACGGTAAATGCTGGAAGAGATTCATACAAGTCAGTTCTGCTATTTCGATATTCCGGATGTTTTCCACCCAAATATCGGCTATCTCGGGATAAAACGTTTCGATCGGCTGAAGCATTCCCGCCAGAATCTTACACTCGCGAATTTCCTCTTTCCATAAAGCCTGCGCCAGGTCATGATTCTTTTCGTAACCTTCGGCAATCATCTTGATACGAGGCAGTTCCACTCCGAAATTGAGTTTATAAACCAGCCCTTTCTCACGCATACTTTGGGACACAGCCCCGTTCATAGAGAGACGGAGCTGTGTCTTGATATCTTTCAATTGTTCTTTAATATCCATTTCAGATCAGTTGTTTATGGAAGGCAGCGGAGAATAATCAGTGCTGTAACGCAACATTTGTTCTACATAACCTTCATCATAAGAAACCGTGACATCCGTAACGTTTCCGTTTTCATCTGTCACCAGTTCGTATTTCGGATTCACAAAACCTTTATAAGGAGCCAGATTCAACTTCTTATAACGTTCCAGAACTTCTGCATGTAAAGCCGGATCTACTTTTACGGCATAGTTTTCTACCAATGAACGGGCACCTTCAAAGTCACCTGTCGATTTGATCCGCTGGATTTCAGCCAACAATTCGCCGAAAAGCTCGCGCACTTTCTGATAGTCATTGATAACCACATAAGTCTTTCCGTCTTTCTTCACCAATTCCACCACTTTATCGGCAGCCCCCTTCTCAAATACCCAGCGGGCTATCAACTGGCGGTTGCGCATGTGAGCTTCTTCCACAGTATTTCCCGGTTCGATACGTACCAATTGCGTCATCAGACCGTTCATCAGATAAGTATAATATTGAGCTTTATAAGCATCGGGAGAAGAGAGAAGTCCCAGTTCCACCAGCTTGGGGTCAGCCACATAATACAATCCGAACAAATCGGCACGCGCCTCTTCGATGGTAGAGCCGTATGCTTTCAAAGCATCAGGATCTACACCCGGAAGTAACTTACCGGAACCGTGTCCCAAACATTCGTGCAAGTCCGTATGCAGCTCATCCGTTAAATCAGAATAAGCATCGATCAGTTGTATTTCCGCATCGCTATAAACAAATTCTTCGTTGAATCCGTTTCCGTGAGCGGCTTTATTATAAGCATCTGTTATATTTCCGATTGTCACCGATTTAGAGCCGTGGTGAGCACGAATCCAGTTTGCATTCGGCAGATTGATACCGATAGCCGTTGCCGGGTAAAGATCACCTGCAAGGATAGCGGCAGTAATCACTTTAGCCGATACCCCTTTTACCTTTTCTTTCTTGAAAGATTTATCTACCGGAGAATGATCTTCAAACCACTGCGCATTGCTACTGATTATCTCTGTGCGGTGCGTTGATTCCAAATCTTTGAAATTCACCAAAGACTCCCAGCTCGCTTTCATACCCAACGGGTCACCGTAACTTTCAGTAAATCCATTCACAAAGTCGATTCGTGAATCAAGGTCTTTCACCCAAAGAATGGCATATTCATCGAAATCTTTCAGATTGCCTGTTTCATAGAATTGAATCAGTTTGGTGATGACGGCCTTTTGTGCCTCATTCTCTGCTACACCTTCCGCTTTCTTCAGCCAATAAACAATCTTCTCTATTGCCTGTGTATAGAGTCCACCTACTTTCCAAACTTTCTCCTCCAACTTTCCGTTTTCTTTGACCAGCCGACTGTTCAGCCCGTAAGAAACCGGTGTTTCGTCTTTCGGGTCCTTCAGGGCGCTATAAAAACTCTCTGCCTCTTTCTGCGTCACTCCGTCATAATAGTTACAAGCAGAAGTCAACACAAGATCTTCGCCATCTGCCTGGTTTACCCGTTTCGGCATAACAGTCGGATCGAAAATCACCGGAAACAGTTCGGCACAAAGTTGTTCGGCAGTCTGTTCTTCCGCCAACGGCAGCAACTGGGCATCTATACCGAGTACAGCCTGTTTCAAGAACTCCTGCGAGAAGTTGGGCACGAATTTCTCCGTACCATAGTGATGATGAATACCATTGGAGAACCATACCCTTTTCAGATACACCTCCATATTTTTAAAATCAGGTGTTGTTTTATCTCCCTGATAGTTTGTATATACTGCTTCGAGCATCCGACGGATTCTCAAATTATATTTTCCATTCTGGTCAAACAGAATATCCCTTCCCTCCAAAGCAGCCTCTGTCAGGTAATAAATCAGTTCCTTCTGTTTCAGCGTCAGTTCCTCAAATCCGGGAACTTTATAACGCAATATCTGTAAATCAGCAAATTGTTCCACTGTATAATCAAATTTGTCTGCTTCAGCAGTTGTTGTTTTACTTCCTCCGCACGATGTTAAAAGCGTAGCGGCCACTGTCATTAAAATCAGATGTTTTTTCATAATGCTAGCATTGATTAATTAAAATGAGAAAAGGAATTATCTCCAAAATCTTTCATTTAGAGGTAATTCCTTTTGACTAATTTCGGAACGCGCAATTATTTCTTATTTTCGAGATGTTTTTTGCGATATCCATTAGGAGTCTCACCTACGTTTTTGTAAAATGCAGCGTAAAAAGATTGACGATTTGCAAAGCCAACCATGGCACTAATTTCTTCCACATTTTTGTCGGCATAACGTTTGTCAGTCAATAAATGCAAAGCATCTTTTACTCTGTATTCATTCAACAGGCAAGAATAGTTCATGCCAAAGCGTGAGTTTACTACTGCAGAAAGGTAACGAGTATTCGTCTTCAATTCTTTCGCCAAGTCCTTAGCTGAATAGTCAGGATCCTTGTACTTCTTCTGTACAACGATGATATTCAGGATCTTGTCATACAACTCGTCTGCCAATTCCGGTCTAATCAAAGACCTGTATGCAGCCTTCTTTTCTTTCTTTTCCCTCAAATTGTAGGGACGTTTTTTCGGAGTTTCTTCCGTTTTTTTGTTCTCTAAATCACTCATTGAATTAACTGGTTAGGGTTTGTTCATTTGTTAATAATTGCTCATTTGCAACATAACATGTTACAAATGTCTTACTTTTTTTTTAAACACACAATTATTTTGTGCATTTTTTTTCTAAATAAACAATCAAAAACCTTGAAAAAGAAGGAATAGCCTTGAATAATAAGAAACTTTAACTTATTTATAATTCATATCAGAAACTGAAATCTACACATGATGAAAATTGCCAAAGAAAAATGTACCTTTGCAGCATGGATAAATCAGCATCAATGAGAGAGACTTTAAAGACATATTTCGGGTACGATAGTTTCCGTCCTCTGCAAGAAGAAATCATCCGCCACATCCTGAACAAACAGGATGCATTGGTATTAATGCCCACTGGTGGGGGGAAATCGATCTGTTACCAACTTCCCGCACTGCTTTGCGAAGGTACTGCCGTTGTCGTTTCTCCCCTCATCTCATTGATGAAAGATCAGGTAGAAGCATTGCTGGCAAACGGCATCGCTGCCGGAGCGCTGAACAGCAGTAATGACGAAACAGAAAACGCTAATCTGCGCCGCGCATGCATTGAAGGCCGCCTGAAGCTGCTTTACATTTCACCGGAAAAACTTTTAGCTGAAAAGGACTATTTGTTGCGGGATATGAACATCTCTCTGTTTGCTATTGATGAAGCTCATTGTATTTCGCAATGGGGACATGATTTCCGTCCGGAATACACACAAATGGGAGTGCTCCACCAACAATTTCCGCAAATACCGATTGTCGCACTAACCGCCACCGCGGATAAAATCACGCGCGAAGACATCGTACGGCAATTGCATCTTAACCATCCGCGTACCTTCATTTCCTCGTTCGACCGTCCCAACATCAGCCTGACTGTGAAACGTGGATTTCAAGCGAAGGAAAAGAACAAGGCTATCTTAGAATTCATCCACCGCCACGGGGGAGAAAGCGGGATTATTTACTGCATGAGCCGAAGTAAGACGGAAACCGTCGCACAGATGTTACAAAAGCAGGGTATCCGTTGCGGGGTTTATCACGCGGGGTTATCCACTCAACACCGGGACGAAACACAGAATGATTTTATTAACGACCGCATACAGGTGGTATGTGCCACCATTGCTTTTGGAATGGGGATTGATAAATCAAATGTCCGCTGGGTGATACATTATAACCTGCCTAAAAGTATAGAAAGCTTTTATCAGGAAATAGGACGTGCCGGACGTGACGGGCTTCCCAGCAATACTGTCCTGTTTTATTCATTAGGCGACTTAATATTACTAACTAAATTCGCTTCGGAAAGTAATCAGCAAAATATCAATCTGGAAAAGCTCCAACGTATGCAGCAATACGCAGAGGCCGATATTTGCCGACGAAGAATCTTATTAAGCTACTTCGGAGAAACAACAACAGAGGATTGCGGTAACTGCGATGTTTGTAAAAATCCCCCTCAACGATTTGACGGTACAGTCATCGTGCAAAAAGCATTAAGTGCCATCGCACGTACGGAACAGCAAATCAGCACAGGAGTGTTGATTGATATTCTTCGTGGAAACTATTCTGCGGAAGTAACCGGAAAAGGGTATCAGGAACTTAAAACGTTCGGTGCCGGACGCGATATTCCTCCTCGTGACTGGCAAGACTATCTGCTTCAAATGCTGCAACTCGGCTACTTTGAAATAGCTTATAATGAGAATAATCATCTCAAAATAACGTCAAGCGGAAGTGATGTACTCTTCGGAAGGACACAAGCGGCATTGGTAGTTATCCAGCATGAGGAAGCAGTTACCCGAAAAGGAAAAAAGAAAAAAGTGGTTATCGCCAAAGAACTCCCCTTCGGCGCGGCAGGCGGCGAAAGCCAAGATTTGTTCGAAGCATTGCGAGGATTAAGAAAACAACTTGCCGATCAGGAAGCTTTGCCCGCCTATATCGTCTTGTCAGACAAAGTGTTGCATCTGCTTTGCATCTCACGTCCCACCACCATCGAAGAGTTTGGAGAAATCAGTGGTATCGGCGAACACAAGAAAAAGAAATATGGAAAGGATTTCGTAAATCTGATTAGACAGTTCGTAGAATAAAAGAAATTCTTGAATAGTATATATTAACGAGTCACCTGACTAATGATTATTCGTTCCACTAAGGTTATCTTTCCGTTCCACAGTTGTTTCCCTTTAGTTCCACATAGGTAGAACTAAAGGGAAACAACTGTGGAACGAACTAATGCCTATAACAAAAGGCGCTCACTTATGTAAACCGGAAAGATATAGTTGGCTTATTAATAACTTCACTTGCATTGCCGCAATTGCTCGTGCAAATCAGCCGGAGGCACTCCCAATGAAATAGCTTTTTCAAAGTCAGCTTTTGCCAGTCCTTTCTTCTTCTGTGTCAGGTAGATATTTCCACGCAACAGATAAGCATCAGCCGAGGCAGCATCCAACCGGATGGCTTCCTCCAAATCGACCAATGCCAAATCCTCATGTTTCATCTCACGTTCCACATCGGCACGGGCAATATAGAGCGTCGCATCTTCAGGAGTGGCCGCAAGCATCTTATTCAATATCTCAAGAGCTTCCCGGAATTTTCCTTCTTTCTGCTCCAAAGTAGCCAGTCCCAGCCGTCCGCTATAGCTCTGCGGATCGAGTTCCAATAAACGATTATAATCTATTCTCGCAGCCGGATAATCGCGGCGGAGCACATAAATATAAGCACGCATCAACAAAGCTTCTTTGTTCTGCTTGTCCTCGTCCAACACCTGGCAATAATCCGTATAAGCACGGTCTGTTTTTCCCATTTCCATATAAATGGCGGCACGGTCGAGCAAAATAGGGACTGCCAAAGGAGCAAAGTTCAGTGCAAAAGAATAAGATTCCAATGCCTTATCAAACTCGCCCAAACGGCGCTGAACCAACCCCAAGTTAGAAAAGAGCAGTGCATTCTTTGCGTTTTTCGGTTCCAACTTCAAAGCCTGAAGCAAAAGTTCCTCTGCCTGGGGAAGACTGTCTTTTTCGATACACTCAATGGCTCTCTCGGACAATTGCTGATAGGTTTGCGCAAAGGTAACAGCCGGAAAACAAAAAAGCAAAGCTATAATTATTCTTACCATGGTTCAGGTCTTTTTATAGTGAATGAATTAATCCAATGGATATGCGTCAAAAGCAAACAGTTCGGTCGACAAATAACGCTCTCCCGTATCAGGTAACAACGCTACTATTTTTTTGTTCTTAAATTCTGGACGTTGTGACAGTTGACGGGCGGCATACACAGCTGCTCCCGAAGAAATACCCGCCAACAGACCTTCTGTTGCCGCTAACTCACGTCCTGCACGAATCGCTTCATCATCTGGCACGCCTATTACTTCATCCACCACCGAAGCATCATAAAGCTTCGGGATAAAATTCGCTCCAATACCTTGAATACGATGCGAAGCCGCCTCTCCGCCTGCCAACACAGGAGACGATGCCGGTTCCACAGCAACAATATAAATATTCGGATTATGTTTCTTCAAAGCACGGGCTACCCCGCAGACTGTTCCCCCGGTACCAACTCCGGCTACAAAAACGGCCACTTCACCGTCTGTATCCCTCCAAATTTCTTCACCCGTTGTCCGTTCATGAACAGCAGCATTGGCGGGATTTTCAAATTGTTGCAAAATCACCGAACCGGGAATACTATCACGCAACTCCTGCGCTTTGGCAATGGAAGCTGCCATCCCTCCCAGCCCATCTGTCAATACAATCTGCGCACCCAACGCTTTCAACAAATTCCGCCGTTCCAGACTCATCGTTTCGGGCATGGTCAATATCAGGTGATACCCTTTAATAGTAGCCACCATTGCCAACCCTACACCTGTATTTCCGCTTGTCGGCTCAATAATCGTTACACCGGGTTTCAATGCTCCACGAGCTTCCGCATCTTCAATCATCGAAAGAGCGACTCTGTCTTTTACACTTCCCGCCGGATTAAAAGCCTCCAGTTTGGCAATAATATTTTGTTCCAGACCATACTTTCCACTATAACCGGAAAGTTCCATCAAAGGGGTATTCCCCACTAAATCTGTTAGTTTCTTTGCAATCTTTGCCATCTTATTACTTCATTTTTGTCACAGACACGACAAAGATATGGAAAAAAAGGTATGTTTTACATCACATCATGAGAAAGATAAGGAAAAGTATAGTAACTTTGTATCCGTTCAATCTTTTTAAGTTTACATATATGAAAAAGAGAATTATACAATTTCTCACGACCTATTTTTTATTTGTTCTTTTATTCGTTCTTCAGAAACCAATCTTCATGGTTTACTACCATGACTTATATACTAATGTATCTTTGGGTGACTATTTCCGCGTCATGTGGCACGGATTACCACTGGATTTATCTCTTGCGGGCTACCTGACCGCTATCCCCGGAATCCTGCTCATTGCTTCCGCCTGGACAAATTCATCCATACTCCGCCGCATCCGGCAAGGATATTTCGGAGTAATAGCCTTTGTCATGGCCTGCATTTTTATCATCGACCTGGGATTGTATGGCTTTTGGGGATTCCGTCTGGACGCCACTCCTATTTTCTATTTTTTCTCTTCTCCCAAAGATGCCATGGCAAGTGTCAGTTTTTGGTTCGTACTACTTGGAATTCTGGCTATATTGATCTATGCAGCAATTCTATACTGTATTTTCTATTGTGTCCTTATCCGGGAGAAAAAGCCTCTGAAAATACCTTATCGACGCCAGAATGTCTCGCTTGCACTGCTTTTGCTGACAGCGGCACTCTTCATCCCTATCCGGGGCGGATTCAGCGTATCCACCATGAATTTAAGCAAGGTGTATTTCAGTCAGGACCAACGCATGAATCATGCAGCCATTAATCCGGCATTCAGCTTCATGTATTCTGCCACCCATCAGAATAATTTCGATAAGCAGTATCGCTTCATGGACCCGAAAATAGCCGACGAATTATTTGCAGAGATGGTAGACAAACCCGTCGCAGTAACCGACAGCATCCCCCAATTATTGAATACACAACGCCCGAACATTATTTTCATTATCCTTGAGAGTTTCTCCACACACTTGATGGAAACTTTCGGAGGACAACCCAATGTGGCTGTCAACATGGATAAATTCGCAAAAGAAGGCGTATTATTCAGCAACTTCTACGGCAGCAGTTTCCGCACAGACCGCGGACTGGCATCTATCATCAGCGGATATCCCGGACAGCCGAGCACCAGCATCATGAAATATCCCGAAAAGACGGACAAACTTCCTTCCATCCCCCGTAGCTTGAAAAATGCAGGATACAGCCTCGAATATTACTATGGAGGAGATGCCGATTTCACCAATATGCGCTCTTACCTGGTATCTTCCGGTATCGAGAAGATTATTTCCGATAAAGATTTCCCTCTGTCCGAACGTACCGGAAAATGGGGAGCACAAGATCACGTTTTGTTCCAGCGCCTGATGAAAGACCTGAAAGAAGAAAAACAAGAAGAGCCATTCCTGAAACTGGTTCAGACATCAAGCAGCCACGAACCATTCGAAGTTCCGTTCCACAGGCTGGATGATAAAGTCCTCAACTCCTTTGCGTATGCCGACAGTTGTGTGGGAGATTTCGTGAAACAGTATCAGGAAACACCGTTATGGAAAAACACACTGTTTGTACTCGTTCCCGATCATCAGGGTGCATACCCATACCCGATAGAAAATCCGCTGGACGGACAAACCATTCCGCTGATTTTAATCGGAGGTGCAATTAAACAACCTCTGGTAGTAGATACCTATGCTTCGCAAATTGACATTGCCGCCACTTTGCTCGCTCAATTAGGATTACCGCACGATGAATTTACTTTCAGCAAGAATATCCTGAATCCGGGCTCTCCTCATTTCGCATACTTTACCCGGCCGGATTATTTCGGAATGATTACTGCCGACAACCAATTGGTGTATAATCTTGACGCCAATACCGTACAACTGGACGAAGGCACCGCCAAAGGAGCTAATCTGGAAAAAGGAAAAGCGTTCTTACAGAAGCTCTACGATGATCTTGCCAAACGCTAATTATTAAGAAATATGGAATATTTATAAGGTAATATAGGACATTTACTATTCTTTATTGTATATTTGCGACGTTAAAAATAGATCAATAAAGCCGGATGATACATAGCGAAATCGTGCAATTCCTTTCGGAGATAGATACAAATATCTTCTTATCTTTCAATGGTATACACTCCCCTTTCTGGGATTATTTCATGAGTTCCTTCACGGGTAAAATAATCTGGGTTCCCATGTATGCCACCATATTATACATATTATTAAGAAATTTCCACTGGAAAGTAGTCGTATGTTATGTGGCAGCTATCGCACTCACGATAACCTTTGCCGACCAAATGTGCAGCAGTATCATCCGCCCGGTAGTGGCACGCCTGCGTCCCGCCAATCCGGACAACCCTATTGTGGATATGGTATATATCGTAAACGGGTATCGTGGAGGAAGTTATGGTTTCCCATCGTGCCATGCGGCCAATTCATTGGGTCTTGCCATGTTTGTAGTATTTCTGTTCCGTAAACGTTGGCTAAGTATTTTCATCGTAACTTGGGCAATCCTTAACTGCTATACACGTATATACTTGGGGGTACATTATCCCGGTGATTTACTCGTAGGAGGTATTATCGGAGGATTCGGCGGTTGGTTATTCTGTACTATCGCTCACAAAATAGCCATTTATTTGGAACCTTCCACCCGTACGAAGAGAAAAGATATAAAACAATGGCCAGTCACTATTTATGTAGGATTGCTGACAATGCTCGGTATCATTATATATTCCATAATTAAAAGCTGGTAAGGTTCACCACAGATTACACAGATTACACAGATTCACACAGATTTCAAATGATAAAAAAGATATTCCATAAAAAGAATGAAGAGTAAGTGGAGTTATCAAACAAAATCTGAATATTAAAAATCACCCACGTTATAGATAGCTATAACGTGGGTGAAATTATTTATAAAGGGCTGTTATACAGCTCCATCAGCAATCTGTGTGAATCGGTGTAATCTGTGGTGTAGAATATCAAGCTTTCTTGATATAATCAACAATCCACTGTCCTACTTCTTTCGTTCCGTATTTAGCACCGTCAGCCACCTGAATTTCCGGTGTACGTACATTCTCATCCAAAGAAGCGTCTACTGCTTTACGAATCAGCGCACCCTCTTCTTTGCAATCGAAATACTCGAACAACATAGCTACGGAAAGAATTTGTGCCAACGGATTAGCAATATTCAATCCTTTAGCCTGCGGCCATGAACCGTGAATCGGTTCAAACACCGGAGTACTCTCGCCTGTGGAAGCAGAAGGAAGCAAGCCCATAGAACCACTGATTACAGAACCTTCGTCAGTCAGAATATCACCGAAGGTGTTTTCCGTTACCATCACATCGAAGAAAGCAGGTTCCTGAATCATTTTCATTGCAGCATTGTCCACAAACATATAATCTGTTGTCACTTCCGGATAGTTCGGAGCCATTTCCTGTGCAATCTGACGCCATAGACGGGAAGAAGCCAACACGTTTGCCTTATCTACCACCGTCAGATGTTTTCTGCGCTTCATCGCATATTCAAAAGCCACTTTCAAGATACGTTCGATTTCCGGGCGAGTATAATAGTTGGTATCATACGCTTTGTCATTATCCTGATACTTTTCACCGAAATACATACCTCCGGTCAACTCACGGATACAGATAAAATCTGCGTTCTCTACCAGTTCCGCACGCAACGGAGATTTGTGAATCAGGCATTTGAATGTCTGCACCGGACGGATATTAGCGAAAAGTCCCAATTTCTTACGCATCGCCAACAAACCTTGTTCCGGACGTACCTTAGCAGTAGGGTCGTTATCAAATTTCGGATCGCCTACGGCAGAGAATAAAACAGCATCCGCATCTTTACAAACCTGATAGGTTGCTTCCGGAAACGGATCGCCTACTTTATCAATCGCATCAGCTCCACAGATTGCATATTCGTAACTTACTTTGTGGCCAAACTTCTCGCAAACGGCACTCATCACATCTACACCTTGCACAGAGATCTCCGGTCCGATGCCGTCGCCTGCTAATACAGCAATTTTAAAATCCATAATCGTTTATTCTTCTATTTATATATTCTTATAAAAAACATTCTTTGGGCAAGTTATCTCTCACTTGCTCTTCTCGTATTCATCTTCGATGAGGTTCAACATCTTCATAGTAGCTTTGATGGCAGCTTCCGTCTGATCGGCATCAAGTCCGCGGGTACGGAACACCTGCTCGTCATAACTCCATGTGATTACTGTCTGCACAAATGCATCCGTGCGCCCACCGGGAGGGATTGTCACCGCATAATTGGTCAGCATCGGGAATTTGCGTCCCAATGTCACCTTATATATCTTACGCAATGCACGAACAAAAGCATCATACTGGCCATCACCGCCTGAACTCTCTTCGTACTCTTTTCCGTTGATTTCTATCTTCAACGTAGCCATCGGTTTCAATCCATGAGCCAGATTCACAAAATAGCTCTTCAGTTTGACCTTCTCACCAATCGCTCCATGCTTCAACACATCAGAAACGATGTACGGCAAATCTTCCTGTGTCACCAATTCTTTCTTGTCGCCCAGTTCGATGATACGCTCCGTCACCTTGCGCATAGCATCTTCATCCAACTCCAGTCCGAGGTCTTCGAGATTTTTGCGGATATTGGCTTTGCCGCTTGTCTTGCCCAACGCATATTCACGTTTGCGGCCAAAACGTTCGGGAAGCAAATCATTACAGTAAAGATTATTTTTGTTATCGCCGTCGGCATGCACACCTGCCACTTGTGTAAAGACATTCTCACCTACAATCGGTTTATTGGCAGGTATCATAATACCCGAATAAGACTCCACTACCCGGCTGACATCATTCAAACGGCTCTCGTCGATATTGGTCGCCGCATTGAAATGATCTTTCAGGATGGCTTGCACACTTGCGAGAGGAGCATTTCCAGCCCGTTCGCCCAGTCCGTTGATGGTGGTATGCAGTCCTTTGACACCGCTTAATACGGCTGCAAGAACGTTGCTCACTGCCAAATCATAGTCATTGTGCGCATGGAAATCGAGATGAGTATTCGGATAACGTTTCTTCATCTTCCGCATATACTCTATCACTTGCAAAGGATTCAAGATACCCAGCGTGTCAGGCAACATATAACGCTTGACACTCGTCTCTTGCAATCCATCCATCAACTGGAATACATATTCGGGAGAATCCTTGATACCGTTACTCCAATCTTCCAGATAAACATTGACGGTTATATCCTGTTCGTCGGCATAATGCACCACATTAATGATATCTGCCAGATGTTCTTCCGGTGTCTTTTTCAGTTGTTGCGTACAATGCTTCAGTGAACCTTTGCAAAGAAGATTAATCACGCGGCAACCGGTACGCTGAATCCAATCGACAGAAGTATGCCCGTCAACAAAGCCGAGCACTTCCACTTTATGGAGCAGATTACGACGGGCCGCCCAGTCACAAATCATCTTCACGGCTTCAAACTCACCGTCCGACACACGCGCCGAAGCAACCTCCACCCGGTCTACCTTCAAATCTTCTAACAGCAAACGGGCGATCATTAGTTTCTCATGAGGCACGAAAGATACTCCGCTGGTTTGTTCACCATCACGGAGCGTTGTGTCCATGATTTCTATTTTCACGCCTTCTTTTCCCATTCTTCTATTTTATCTTTATTGCTTAACAAGAAATCGATATCGTCCAATCCGTTCATCAAACAAAGTTTCTTGTAAGCATTGATTTCAAAATGTTCACTTTTACCTGTCGCCTTGTTGGTGATGGTCTGTTCGGGAAGATTCACTTCCACTTCCATCTTCGGGTCTGCTTCTATCGAAGCAAACAATTCTTGCAGAAACTCCTCGGTTACAACCACCGGAAGCACAAAGTTGTTCAACTCATTATTCTTATGAATATCGGCAAAAAAACTGGATACCACCACACGGAAACCATAGCCGGCAATTGCCCAGGCTGCGTGTTCACGGCTGGAACCCGAACCGAAGTTCTTACCTGCCACCAATATCTGTCCGCTGTAAGTAGGATTGTTCAACACAAAATCCTTATTCAAAGAACCGTCTGCATTGTAACGCCAGTCACGAAAAAGGTTATCACCGAAGAATTTCTCTTCACGAGTGGTTGCTTTCAAGAAACGTGCCGGAATAATCTGGTCGGTATCTACGTTTTCCAAAGGAAGAGGTACACAAGTACTTGTGATTATATTAAATTTTGTCTTAGCCATCTTTTTATTTACGATTTAACGATTTACTATTTACGATTGAAATTACATCAGTTCTCTCGGATCGGTAATCACACCTGTCACCGCAGCAGCAGCAGCCACCAGAGGACTAGCTAACAAGGTGCGTGCACCAGGTCCCTGACGTCCTTCGAAGTTACGGTTGCTGGTAGATACCGAATATTTCCCGGCAGGAATCTTATCATCGTTCATTGCCAGACAAGCAGAACATCCCGGCTGACGAATAGCAAATCCGGCTTCCGTCAAAATCTTGTCGATTCCTTCCTTACGGATCTGTGCGTCTACCATCCATGAACCCGGAACCAGCCATGCAATTACATTTTCCGCTTTCTTGCGACCTTTCACGATGGAAGCAAATGCACGGAAATCTTCGATACGACCGTTTGTACAAGCGCCGAGGAATACATAATCAATCTTTTTGCCCAACAAAGATTCTCCCGGTTGAAATCCCATGTAGTCCATTGATTTCTTGAATGAAACCTGTGCAGCTTCGCTCATTCCTTCCATCGTAGGAATGTGCTGTGTGATGCCCATACCCATACCCGGATTCGTTCCGTAAGTAATCATCGGCTCAATATCAGCAGCTTCGAAACGAACTTCCTTGTCGAATACGGCATCGTCATCACTCTTCAATGTCTTCCAATATGCCAAAGCCTTGTCCCATGCTTCGCCTTGCGGAGCACTTTCACGTCCCTTGATATATTCAAAAGTCACTTCGTCCGGAGCAACCATACCACCACGTGCACCCATTTCGATAGAAAGGTTACAGAGGGTAAGACGTCCCTCCATTGTCAGATTGCGGATGGCCGAACCTGCATATTCTACGAAGTAACCGGTAGCACCGCTGGTAGTCATCTTAGACATCATATACAGAGCTACATCTTTTGCAGTCACCCCTTTGCCCAGTTCACCGTCTACCGTGATACGCATTGTTTTCGGTCTTGACTGAAGAATACATTGCGAAGCCAATACCATTTCCACTTCACTTGTTCCGATACCGAAAGCGATTGCTCCCATCGCACCATGAGTAGAAGTGTGGGAGTCACCGCAGACAATCGTCATTCCCGGCAAAGTCAAACCACGTTCGGGACCTACCACATGGATAATTCCATTCTTCGGATGCATCATACCGTAGTGTGTCAAACCAAAATCCTTCGCATTCTTAGTCAATGTGTCGACCTGCGTTTTAGAAATCGGATCTTCAATCTCCTTATCCTGATCGTGTGTCGGTGTATTATGGTCGGGCATACAAAATACCTTTTCCGGACGCAACACTCCGATTCCACGTTCACGCAATCCGGCAAAAGCTTGCGGACTAGTCACTTCATGACAATATAAGCGATCAATATAAAGCTGTGTAGGACCATCTTCCACAGTAGTCACCACGTGGGCATCCCATATCTTATCAAATAATGTATTCATCTGTTTATTTACTATTTTACTAATTACTATTTACTATTTTAAATGCCGATACGACTGTCAGTCTCTTTTTTATGATTTGAATTTGTTAATACAGTCAATATAAGCTTCTACGGAAGCGGCAATAATATCTGTATTAGCTCCAAAACCATAATAAATCTGGTTATCGTATTCTACCTGCATGTGTACTTTACCTACATCATCACTTCCCTTGCTGATAGCCTGAATAGTAAACTCTTTCAAAGTCATGTGGCGTTCTACAATCTTCTTCAATGCCTTGATAGCTGCATCTACCGGACCGTTACCACTGGCACAAGCCTCAAACTTCTCACCGGCAATGTTCAATCCCAAACTAGCTACCGAACGAACGCCGACACCACTCGTCACCTGCAAATAATCCAGTTTGATGCGATGATTCTGGCTACGGTCTGCACCTGCCAATACTAAAATATCGTCATCATTAATATCTTTCTTCTTATCAGCCAACTTCAAGAACTCATCATATACCTTATCCAGCTTTTCCTGCTCCAAGTCAACTCCCAAAATAGAAAGACGATTTTTCAACGCGGCACGTCCGCTACGGGCTGTCAATACGATAGAGTTATCATCAATACCCACATCATGCGGATCAATAATCTCATACGTCTGTACATTCTTCAACACACCGTCCTGATGGATACCTGAAGAATGTGCGAAAGCATTACGTCCAACGATCGCTTTATTCGGCTGTACCGGCATATTCATCAGGCTGGATACCATGCGGCTGGTCGGATAAATCTTCTGTGTATTGATATTGGTCTGAATATCTATTTCGTGGTGACTCTTGATAATCATGGCGATTTCTTCGAGGGCAGTATTTCCTGCACGTTCGCCGATACCGTTGATGGTAACTTCCACCTGACGTGCGCCGTTCAAAACACCGGCTATCGTATTGGCAGTAGCCATACCCAAGTCGTTGTGACAGTGAGTAGAAAGTATGGCATTATCGATGCCGTCTACATGGTCGATCAGGTATTTTATCTTAGCACCATATTCTGAAGGCAAGCAATAACCCGTTGTATCAGGAATATTCACTACGGTAGCTCCCGCTTTGATAACGGCTTCCACCACACGTGCCAGATATTCATTATCCGTACGGCCTGCGTCTTCTGCATAAAACTCTACATCGTCCACAAAACGGCGGGCGTATTTCACGGCAGCTACCGCACGTTCGATAATCTCCTCACGATTCGAATTGAATTTATATTTAATGTGCGAATCAGAAGTACCGATACCGGTATGAATACGTTTATGTTTAGCAAATTTCAGTGCATCTACAGCAACATCAATATCTTTTTGAACTGCACGTGTCAAAGCACAGATAGTAGGCCAAGTCACCGCTTTTGAAATCTCAATCACTGAATTAAAATCTCCCGGGCTCGAAATGGGGAATCCGGCTTCAATCACGTCTACTCCCAACGCTTCCAATGCCTTTGCTACCTGAATCTTCTCTACTGTATTCAACTGGCATCCCGGAACCTGTTCACCATCTCTAAGAGTGGTATCAAAAATAAATAACCTATTGTCCATATTCAATGTATATTATATAATTATTAGCATTAAAAAAAGCCTTTCACACTTGGAAGTGAGAAAGGCTTTCGTATATTTTCATTTATACACATTTACGCGCAGCACTCACTTCCACTAACCTTTGATAGTAGAATAATAATACCGCATAGTAGAATATGTATAAACATCTGGTTCATTTCTTGTCTCTTTTATAGTTTGACGGTGCAAAGGTATGGATTATTTCTTTACCACCAAATAATACGTTACTTTTTTATCGAAAAAAATATCATTTCATAAGTTAAAGCCGATTTTTACCAAAAATGTATCACGAATACAGGTCTATATTTCACTAAAAGAAAAGAGGGAGCAGAATGTTTTTCAGCATTCTCTCCCTCTTCTTCTTTATTGTTCTAAATCAATAGATTACTTCTTATCGCAACATTCTTTCTTTTCTGCGCAATCAGCTTTTTTGTCGCAAGCAGTAGCACAAGAATCTTTAGCCTGGCAGCAAGAATCAGATTCAACAACAGCTTCTACAGTTTCTACGGTTGTTTCTTCACCTTCAGAAGCAGCGTTAGTAGTTTTGTTACCAGCACAAGACATCATTGCAAAAGAAAATGTTACTGCTACAGCAGCCAAAAATAATTTAGTTTTCATACCTTTCAAATTTGCTTTAAACGTTTAATAAAATAATTGTCGGTCGCAAATATAACACTTTTTTTGCAAAGTACCAAACAACAGAAAGCCCCTTGATTCGTTGCTGAATCAAG